>DATJQH010000177.1:0-50564 GCA_035505955.1 Rhodocyclaceae bacterium | reverse complement strand
GACGCAGGAAACGTCGTTCGCCTTCTTTGCCCGCGCATAGTCGGCCTCGGTCGGATGCAGGATCGCGAAGCGCACGCCGTCCCACTCCCATGACTGGCCGTCGAGGCAGCGCCGATGCACCGCGGCGACGGCCAGCAGCGGATTTCCTTCCGGCAGCGAGCTCAGCAGTTCGCGGGTCGGCAGCGCCGCCAATACCGCCTCCGCGCCGCCGGCGTGGTCGCTGTCCTGGTGGCTGATCAGCAACATGTCGAGCCGCCGCACACCCGCCGCGCGCAGGTAGGGCACGATGACGCGATCGCCGCTGCTGGTATCGGCCGAGTACATCGGCCCCGCGTCGTAGACCAAGTCGTGGTCCGCCGTCTGCACGTGCACCGAGAGTCCCTGGCCGACGTCAAGCACGCGCACGAGTGCCGCGCCCGGTGCGGGGCGAGGCACCGGCACCAACACCAGCGGCAGCAAGGCGAGCGCACCGAGCCAGCGCGCCGGAAAGCCGCGCGGCAACAGCATCCAGGCGATGCCGCCCGTGCCGAGCACCACGGCCCAGGCCGGCGGCGCCTGCTGCTGCCAGACCGCCCAGTCCGAGGCAGAAAGCCATTCGAGAAAGCGCATGAGCCAATCGGTCAGCCAGTGGGCAAGCCATAGGAGCGGATCCGTGAACGGCAGGCTGCCCGCCAGTGCCAGCGGCGTGACGACGACGCTGACCAGCGGTATGGCTATGGCATTGGCAATCGGCGACACGAGCGAGAATTGCTGGAACAGCGCCAGCAGCGCCGGAATCATGCCGACGGTGACGGTCCACTGGGCGCGCCCCCAGGCCGCGAGCCAGTGGCCTTCGCCGAGCCGGCCGGCACCGACGTAGAACAGCAGGCCGACCGCGCCGAAGGAAAGCCAGAATCCGGCCGAAAGCACGGCCCACGGATCGAGCAGCAGCACGACCAGCAGCGCCAGTGCCAGCACGCGGCTGACCGCCGTCGTCCGTCCCGTCCACAACGCCACCGCGACCACCGACAGCATATAGAGCGTGCGCTGCGCCGGCACTTCGAAACCGGCCAGCAGCGCGTAAGCCAACGCGGCGAGGAACCCCGCCGCCGCCATCGCCTTCTGCGCCGGCAAGCGCAGCAGCAGGCGCGTCGAACGCCGCCACAGCCAGCCGACCAGCCAGGCGGCAAGACCGGCCACCATGGTCACATGAAGTCCAGATACGCTCAGCAAATGCGTGACGCCCGTGCGTGCGAACACACGCCAGTAGCCGGGATCGATCGCGCGCTGGTCGCCGATCGCCAGCGCGACCAGGATGCCACCGTAGGGCGCATCGCCGAGCACGCGCTGGTAGCGATCGCGCATGCGCTGGCGCAGCCGCTCGACAAGGTAATCGGGCGCCGCGACCAGCGCATCGATCCTGCGGTTGCTTTCCGTCTGGCGCACGTAGCCCGTGGCGCGGATGCCGCGTTCGAACAGCCACGCCTCGTAGTCGAAGCTGTCGGGATTGAGGTTGCCATGCGGACGCTTGAGGCGCACCGTCAGGTGCCAGCGTTCGCCGGCCGCAAGGTCGGGCACCACATGGAAGTCGTCGTCGACGTCGGCGCGCCAGCCGCGGTACCAGGCCAGCGAGACTTTCGACGGCACCGGCGCGGCGGCGCTCTCCACATCGAAATCGAAGCGCACGCCGCGCTCGAAGCGCTGCGGCAATCCGGCGACGACGCCGACGAGTTCGATCTCGCGGCCTTCCTCGTCCAAGGGCAGCGCATCGTTCAGGCGGATTTGCGCGAACGCGCCGGCCCAGGCGATACCGAGCGCGAAGGCGCCGGCCGAGGCCAGCGCCCGGCCCGCCGCAGGTAGACGCAGGCCGGCCAGGACAAGCACGGCGCCGGGTACTGCGCACGCGGCAAGGACCGCCGCATTAGGCAATTGGGGGCAAAGCTGAAGCCAGACGATGCCGGCCGCAAATGCCAGGATGGGGAGTCTCATGCTTCCTGCATTATGCGGGAAGCGCGGGGATCAGCTTCCGGCCTTCCAGAGGTCCGGCGTGAAGCGCACGACGCGGTTGCGACCGCGCTCCTTCGCCGTGTAGAGCGCCGCGTCGGCGAACTTCACGGTCTCCCAGAAGTCCCCGCTGTCGCCGGGATAATCAGCGACGCCGACGGAAATCGTCTTCTGCAACGCGCCGGTCGGCAGGGTAATCTTCATTGCCTCGACGGCGCTGCGCACCTTCTCCGCAGCGGTCATGCCGCCGTCTCCGGTCGTGTCGATCAGGAAGGCCAGGAACTCCTCGCCGCCGAAGCGGACCAGGATGTCGGACTTGCGCAGGGTCTGCTTCAGCACGTTCGCCACGGCTACCAGCACCTTGTCGCCGGCATCGTGGCCATACGTGTCATTCACCTTCTTGAAATGGTCGACGTCGAACATCAGGACGGCCAGATGGCTGCCCTTGCGGATCACGCCGGCCTGCAGCGTCTCTACGTAGGCTTCGATAAAGCGCCGGTTGTAGAGCCCCGTCATCGCATCCTGCAGGCTCGATTCGCGCAGACTTTCCATCAGGCGTTTCGCTTCCAGCACGGGTGCAGCTTCCCGCAGGTAAACCCCCAGGAAAGGCGCCAGCGAGCGAATCAGCGGCGCCGTGTCGGCGGGGGCCACGAGCTGGACGATGCAGCCGGCATTGCCCGACTGCAACATGGGCAGGCAGATGTGCATCATCTTCGGCTCGCCGGGGCCGGGTTTGAACATCGTGCAGATCTGCGGTTCATCCACACCGTTCACGACGTGGCCGGTGCGGCGCGCACGGCACGCGCTGGCGCGCACAAGGATTTCCTGGTCGCACCAGTGCGGTTCGCCCTCCATCACGCCGTCGACCACCGCGGCACGGATGTGGTTCTTGCTGTTGGCAACTTCGTAGATCGAGAAGCGTTCGACGTCGAACGTCTCGCGGATCACGCGCGACAGGCGGCCATAGATCTGCTGCTTGGTTTCGTCCTCCTCGATCGCCTGCTTGAATCGCCCGGCGTCGACCAATCCTTCCACAAGCTCGAGCGTCGACAGCAGCATATTCTTGCTGCGTGGCAGGTCGTATTGCATGAGCTGTTCGACCTTGCGGTTGATCGTGTCGATGTCGATCGCCAGGGTTTCCATCAGTCGATTGACGCCCTTGGCGATGTGGCGTGCGACGCCGTCGGCGGGAACGGGCAGGCGGGCGCCGAAATCGCCGCCGGCGGCGCGGGTCACGGCCGATTCCACATTGAGCGCCACTTCGGCCACCGGCTGGTACTGGCGGCGGATCAGGTAGAGCGTCGCGATCGTGAAGAAACCGGCGATGCCGACCAGGATCGCCACCCAGGTCAGCGCAAGCTTGCGCGTTTCCGCCAGGGAGATTTCGATGGTCACAACACCCAGCACATCGCCATCCGACACTTGGTGGCATTGCAGGCACGGCGGCTGGCTGCCGTTTTCGGCGATGTAGGGAATCGTGGCGCGCAGGAACGGGCCGGCCGGCCCCTCCGCGGAGATATATTGCGGCACGCCGCTGGCGATCACTTCCTCGTCGATGGGATCGCGTTTGGTTTCGCCCTGCAATCCCTGGCCGAACTGGCGCACGACCGCCGGACCGCGCACGACGCGCAATTCGGAAAGCCCGGCGCCATGGACCACGCGGGCGAGAAGCTGCGCGCGCTTGTCGATCGTGCCGTTGACCATCGATTCCGTGAGGCCGACGCGGACGATTTCGGCGGCGGTGCGGGCCCGCTGCCTCGCTCCCATCAGCGAGAACTCGCGGAACGAATACAGCGCCGCAGCCAGAAGCGCGACGAGCAGGATCGCCCCCAAGCCGGTGAAAACCAGGGTCGTGCGGGAGCGATCGTCGGACTTGAACCAGTCTATAACCATGGTGGTGCTACGTCATTATGCGCCCCTCCGGGACGTCGTGCCAGACCTCATCTTGACTTGCTTCCGCTAGAATTGCGCCCCGCGGCCGTACCCGGTACGAATTTCGACGACGATCAGGATCGCGCATGTTTCCACCCTATTGCCTGGTGAAGCCTCTGGCGTTCGCGCTCGATCCGGAAACCGCGCATCATCTCACCCTATCCGCACTGGCCCTGCAGCAGAAGACGGGCCTCGCGCCCGCCTACGCGCCGCCGCGCGCTGCGCCGGTCACGGTCATGGGCCTCGAGTTCCCGAATCGCGTCGGCCTTGCGGCCGGACTCGACAAGGACGGGGAGGCCATCGACGCGCTGGCCGCCTGGGGCTTCGGCTTCATCGAGATCGGTACCGTGACGCCGCGGCCGCAACCGGGCAACCCGAAGCCGCGCCTGTTCCGCCTGCCCGAGGTCGAGGGCATCGTCAATCGCATGGGCTTCAACAACCACGGCGTCGACGCGCTGGTCGAGAACGTCAAGGCGGCGCGCTACCGGGGCATCCTCGGCATCAACATCGGCAAGAACTTCGACACACCCATCGAACGCGCGGCAGACGACTATCTCACGTGCCTCGACAAGGTCTATGCCCACGCAGGCTATGTCGCCATCAACATCTCCAGTCCGAACACGAAGAACCTGCGGCAACTACAAGGCGGATCGGAACTCGACGCCCTGCTTGGCGCATTGAAGGCCCGCCAGGCGGAACTGGCGCAGCACCACGGCCGATACGTGCCTCTGGCCCTAAAAATCGCGCCCGACCTCGACGAGGCGCAGATCGTCGCCATCGCCGACGCGTTGCGCCGCCATCGCATCGATGGTGCGATCGCCACCAACACGACGCTCTCCCGTGTCGGCGTCGAACACCTGCGTCATGGCGCCGAAGCGGGCGGCCTCTCGGGCGCACCGTTGTTCGAGCTATCTACCGGCGTATCACGCAGGCTGACTTTGGCGCTGGCGGGCGAGTTGCCGGTAATCGCGGCCGGTGGAGTCACCAGCGGCGAACGCGCCCGTGCCAAACTCGAAGCCGGCGCGGCACTCGTGCAGCTCTATTCCGGCTTGATATACCACGGCCCACAACTGGTCGCAGAATGCGTCCGCGCGTGCGCCGCGGCCACGGTCAAACGAGCGTGAAGCGATAGCCGCAAGCATTTCAGTGTTGTCTAATGGACTGCGAACGGCCATAATTAGCGGGTTTTCCCAGCGCCGGCCGCTGCCGGCGGAATGATCGAATGACCGGATACCTGTTCATCCTCCTCGGCGCCGTTCTCGTCAACAACGTCGTCCTTGTCAGGATTCTCGGGCTGTGCCCCTACATGGGCGTTTCGAAGAAACTCGAGACGGCCGTCGGCATGGGCGCCGCCACGACTTTCGTGCTCACCCTCGGCTGCGGCACCAGCTACGTGATCGACAGCTGGCTCCTGATGCCGAACCAGCTCGAGTACCTGCGTACGCTGTCGTTCATCGTCACCATTGCGGCCATCGTCCAGCTCACCGAACTCGTGATCCAGAAGACGAGCCCCGTGCTGCATCAGGTGCTCGGCATCTACCTGCCCCTCATCACCACGAACTGCGCAGTGCTCGGCATTCCGCTGCTCAACATCGGCCTCAGGCACAACCTGATCGAATCGATGCTGTTCGGCTTCGGATCCTCGGTCGGGTTCACGCTCGCCCTCGTGCTCTTTGCGGGGCTGCGCGAGCGGCTGGAAGGTGCCGACGTGCCGAAGTACTTCCGCGGCACCGCCATTGCCTTCATCAGCGGCGGCATCATGAGCCTCGCATTCATGGGCTTCGCGGGCCTGGACAAGTTCAAGTAGGCCGCCCTCACCGATGCTGACAGCCCTTTTCGTCATGGCACTCGGTTCCGTCATCCTCGGCGGCGCGCTGGGCTTTGCCGCCGTCAAGTTCCGCGTCGAAGGCGACCCGCTGGTCGACAAGATCGACAGCATCCTGCCGCAGACACAGTGCGGCCAGTGCGGTTTCCCCGGTTGTCGGCCCTACGCCGAGGCCATCGCCAAGGGCGAGGCAGACATCAACTGCTGCCCGCCGGGCGGCGAAGACGGCATCCACAAGCTCGCCGACCTCCTCGGGCGCGAGTTCAAGCCGCTCTCCGGCGAGCATGGCATCGAGAAGCCGAAGAGCACGGCCGTCATCGACGAGAACACCTGCATCGGCTGCACGCTGTGCATCCAGGCCTGCCCGGTCGACGCCATCGTCGGTGCCGCCAAGCAGATGCATACGGTGATCGCCGCGCAGTGCACCGGCTGCGAACTTTGCCTGGAGCCCTGCCCGGTCAACTGCATTCTCATGAAACCGATTGACGAGTCCGTGGAGAACTGGAAGTGGAAGTACCCGACCTTCGCGCTGCAGGCGAGAAAGGCGGCCTGACGTGACACTGCGCCAGCTCTTCCATTTCAACGGCGGCGTCAAGCCGGCCTACAACAAGGAGCCATCGAACGCGCTGCCCATCATGGTCGCGCCGCTGCCGGCCGAACTCGCGATTCCACTGCACCAGAGCGTCGGCGGCATTCCGCGGCCACTGGTGCAGGCAGGCGAACACGTCAGGAAGGGTCAGTTGATCGGCGGACCGGACGGTTACGTCTCCTCGTCGGTACACGCCTCGACCTCGGGCCTGGTCAAGGCCATCGAGCCGCGCCTGATGCCGCACACCTCCGGGCTTTCCGCGCTGTGCGTCGTAATCGAGCCCGACGGCAAGGACGAATGGGCCGATCTCGCGCCGATCCCCTGGCGCTCGATGAAGCCGGACGAAGTGCGGGACGCGCTGCGTGATTCCGGCGTCGTCGGCCTGGGCGGCGCAGTGTTTCCGTCCTACCTCAAGGTCAATCCGGGCAAGCAGGGTCACCTGAACACGCTGGTGATCAACGGTGCGGAGTGCGAGCCGTTCATCACCTGCGACGACATGCAGATGCGCGAGCACGCCGAAACGATCATCCGCGGCGCCGCGATCCTGCGCGACCTGACGAAGGCAGAACAGGTGCTGGTCGGCATCGAGGACAACAAGCCAGAAGCCATCGCCGCCATGCAGGTCGCCGTCAAGGCGACGGGCGAGCCGCGCATCGAGATCGTGCCGGTGCCGACGCGCTATCCTGCGGGCGGCGCCAAGCAGCTGATCCGCGTGCTGACCGGCATCGAAGTGCCCCACGGCACGCGTTCGACCGATTACGGCGTGCAGTGCTTCAACACCGGCACCGCCTTCGCGATCTACGAGGCGCTGGAACTCGGCCGACCGCTGATTTCGCGCATCGTCACCGTCGCCGGCAACGTCGAGACCGCGCGCAACTACGAGGTGCGCTTCGGCACGCCGATGAAGGACGTCATCGCGCTTTCCAAGGCGAAGCCGGACACGAACCGCATCGTCATGGGCGGCCCGATGATGGGGTTTGCGATGCCCGCCGACACTGTGCCGGTGGTCAAGGCCACCAACTGCATCCTGGTCGGCTCGCCGACGCTGTTCCCCCCGCCGCCGCCCGAAATGCCCTGCATACGCTGCGGCGAGTGCGCACGCGCCTGCCCGACCGACCTGCAGCCGTTCGAGATGTACTGGTTCAGCCGCGCCCGCATCTTCGGCAAGGCGCAGGAATATCACCTGTTCGACTGCATCGAATGCGGCTGCTGCGCCTATGTCTGCCCATCGCGCATACCGCTGGTCGACTACTACCGGTTCGCCAAGGCCGAGATCTGGGCGCGCGAAAACGAGAAAGAGGCTGCCGACAATGCCCGTGCACGCTACGAGTTCCGTCTGGAGCGCGAAGAGCGCGACAAGCAGGAGAAGGCGGCCAGGCTCGCGGCCAAGGCGGCCGAAACCAAAGCCAGGCTGGCACAGGCCGGCGACGAACAGAGCGCCATGATTGCCGCGGCCATGGCCCGCGCGCAGGAACAGAAGGGCGCCGCCGAGGAAACGCCAAGTGCTGAATAACTCTCCTTTCGTACGCCAGCCCGCCAGCGTCCGCACAGTGATGCTGAAGGTGCTGGCCGCGCTGGTGCCCGGTATCGCCGTCTATGTCTGGATCTTCGGCATTGCCGTGCTGGTGCAGATCGCGATTGCCTCCGCCACGGCCCTGGTCGCGGAGGCCGCGATGCTGAGGGTGCGCAGGAAGCCGGTGGCGATGTTCGTCTTCGACGGCAGCGCGCTGGTCACGGCCTGGCTCATCGCCCTGACGCTGCCTTCGATCGTGCCGTGGTGGCTCACCGTGCTGGCAGTACTGATCGCCATCATCGTCGCCAAGCACCTCTACGGCGGGCTCGGCCAGAACCCGTTCAACCCGGCCATGGTCGCCTTCTGCGCGCTGATCGTCGCCTACCCGCAGCTGATGTCGCAGTGGCCGGCCGCCGGCTTCACCGATACCGGCGCCGAACTGCAGGCGATCTTCGGCACGCGCAGCCTCGACGCCGTCGTCATGGCGACGCCGCTCGACACGTTGCGCACCGCGCTGCACACACCCGAGGCGCAAGCCACCGTGGCAAGTGTCTTCGGCAGCAACGCCACCTTTGGCCACTTTGCCGGCCGCGGTTGGGAATGGATCGCGCTCGCGTACTTCCTGGGCGGTCTGTGGCTTATCCAGCAGCGCGTAATTACCTGGCATGTTCCCGCATCCTTCCTCGGCACCCTGGCGCTGGTAGCGCTGTTCGCCAACCTCGGCAATCCGGACAAATTCGCCGGGCCGCTGTTCAACCTTCTCACCGCCGGCGCCATGCTGGGCGCCTTCTTCATCGCCACCGACCCCGTTTCCGGCTCGACGACGCCGCGCGGCAAGCTGATCTTCGCTGCCGGCATGGCCTTCCTGACCTGGATCATCCGCGTCTTCGGCGCCTATCCGGATGGTGTCGCCTTCGCGACGCTGCTGATGAACATCTGCGTGCCGCTGATCGACATGTATACGCAGCCCGCGGTGTTCGGGCACAAGAAGAAGAACGGCGGAGGCCAGCAATGAGGGAGACGCTGCGCATCTCGACCAGTTCCGCCATCGTGCTGGTGGTGTTCTCGCTCGTCTTCACCGGGCTGATGGCGATTACCTACCAGGCCACGAAGCCGCTGCTCGAAGCCAGCGCGCAGGCCGAGAAGCTGAAGCTCATCAACGAGGTCCTGCCGCCCGCGTCTTACGACAACGACCTCCTCGCGGATGCAGTCAGTCTGCCGCCGATGCGCGCGCTAGGCCTCGACAACGGATCGAAACTGTACCGGGCTCGCAAGGCCGGCCAGCCGGTGGCGCTCGTGCTGGAGGCGGCAGCGCCGGATGGCTACTCGGGCCGCATCGGCCTCGTGCTGGCTGTCACCGCCGATGGTCATCTCTCGGCCGTGCGCGTGACTGCGCACAAGGAAACACCCGGGCTTGGTGATTACATCGACCCGAAAAAGGACAAGAACAAGGCGAATCCGTGGATCGCGCAATTCAACGGCCAAAGCCACGAACTGGCCGAAGAAGGCCGCTGGAAGGTCGCCAAGGACGGCGGCCCGTTCGCCTACCATACGGGCGCCACCATCTCGGCGCGCGCCGTCACCAACGCGACCGGCCACGCGCTGGCATGGGCGGCGGAGCGGCGCAATGCGCTGTTCGCGTTGCCGACGGGAGCCAAGTTCGAGGAGAAGCAGCCATGAGCCAATTCCGCGAAATCACCCGCAACGGCCTCTGGAAGCAGAACCCCATCCTCACGCAGGTGCTGGGCCTGTGCCCGACGCTAGCGATCACGACCAGTCTGATCAATTCGTTTAGCCTCGGCCTTGCGACTACTTTTGTCATGGCGATGTCCAACTTCGCGGTCGCGGCGCTGCGCAGCTTCATCCCTTATGAGGTGCGCATTCCGGTATTCATCCTGATCATCGCCGCGCTGGTGACCATGGTCGACCTGGCGATGAACGCCTGGCTGCACGACCTCTACCTGATCCTCGGCATCTTCATTCCACTCATCGTCACCAACTGCATCGTGCTGGCGCGAGTCGAAGCCTTCGCTGCCAAGAACCCGGTCGCCGAGTCGACATTGGACGGTTTCGTCATGGGCATCGGCCTCACGCTTGTACTGTCGGTGCTCGGCATCATCCGCGAGTTCATCGGTCAGGGCACCGTGTTCTCCGGCATCGAGATGGTGGTGCCCGGCTGGCAGGCCATCCAGGTGCTGCCCGACGACTATCCGGGCTTCCTGATCGCGGTGTTGCCGCCTGGCGCCTTCCTCGTGCTCGGCCTCCTGATCGCCGGCCGCAACTGGCTCGACGCCCGCGCCAACGAACGCGCCAAGGCAATATTGATCCAGCATTCGCCGACACAGGCACAGGCGTGATGCGCCGGCGGCTAGAATGCCGCCATGAGTTCAGCCGCTGCCCTCTTCCGCACTGACGGCATCCGCGCCATCGAGGCGCGCTTTGCCGACGCGCAGCCGCCGCTGATGGAGCGCGCGGGCGCGGCCGTCGCTGCCGCCGCTCAAGACATGCTGGCAGGCGGCAAGGGCCCGGTGCTGATCGTCGCCGGTCCCGGCAACAACGGCGGCGACGGCCTCGTCGCGGCGCGCCTGCTGGGCGAGCGCGGCATCGCCACCGCGGTGGTCACCGCGGGAGTGGACCCGATCCCGCAGCGCGACTGGCGGCTCGCGATCGATGCGTTGTTCGGCATCGGCCTCGCGCGTCCGATCGAGGGCCGCTTCGCCGAGGTCGTCGCGCAGATCAATGCCCTCGGGTGCCCGGTGCTGGCGATCGACATTCCGAGCGGACTGTGCGCCGACACCGGGCGCGTGCTCGGCGTGGCCGTGCGCGCCACGCGCACCATCACCTTCATCGCCGGCAAGCCGGGCCTCTACACGCTGGATGGGCCGGACCACTGCGGCGAAGTGACCATCGACGCCATCGGTCTGGACACCGGCGCACCCCAAGGGCAACTGGTCTCGCCGGACCTGTTCCGCGCCTGTCTGCGGCCGCGTCGGCGCAACGCGCACAAGGGCAGCTTCGGCAGCGTCGGCATCATCGGTGGCGCGCCAGGCATGGCGGGCGCCGCGCTGCTCGCAGGCCGCGCCGCGCTCCAGTTCGGATCGGGCCGCGTGTATGTCGGCATGATCGAGCGGCTGAAGGTCGACCCAACGCAGCCGGAACTGATGCTGCGCGATCCGGACGACGTGTTCGGCCTTGCGACCGCGCTCGCCGTCGGCCCCGGCCTCGGGCAGTCGAACGCCGCTGCCGAACTGCTGCGGCGCGCGATCGAAACGCCGCTGCCGCTGGTGCTCGATGCCGATGCGCTGAACCTGCTGGCTGCGCATCCCGTGCTGTTCGCCAAAGTCAGCCGCCGTGGTACGCCGTGCATCCTCACACCGCACCCTGCCGAAGCGGCACGCCTGCTCGGCACGGGCACGGACGCCGTCCAGGCCGATCGCATCGCCGCCGCAAGCAACCTCGCCGGTACCCACGCCACGGTCGTGTTGAAAGGCTGCGGCACCGTGATCGTGACGGAAAACAGGCCGTGGTTCATCAACCCGACCGGCAACGCGGGGCTAGCCTCCGCCGGCAGCGGCGACGTGTTGACCGGCATGATTGTCGCACTGCTCGCGCAGGGTTGGCCTGCGCATGAGGCCGCGCTCGCGGCAGTGCATCTGCACGGCGCAGCGGCCGACGAACTCGTCGCCGCCGGCACCGGACCCGTCGGACTGACTGCAAGCGAAACCATTCCCGTCGCAAGAAACCTGCTCAACCGTCGGATTACGAATGCCTAGTCACCGCCCGCTGCGGGCGGTGACGCTGACCCTGGCGGCTCTGCTCTGCTTCGCCCTGCTCGACGCGACCTCGAAGCACCTGTCGCAAACCTTCAACATCCCGTTGCTGGTCTGGGCGCGCTACGCCGCGCATTGCGTCCTGATGATCGTCTTCCTGGGCCCGAAGCATGGCTTGACGCTCGTCGCGACATCACGGCCGTTCGCGCAGATCGGCCGCGCGCTGCTGCTGGTCGGCGTCACCGGCTTCGCCATGGTCGGCTTTCGCCTAATGCCGCTGGCGGAGACCACCGCGATACTCTTCATCACGCCGCTGCTGGTGGCCTTGCTGGCCGGCCCCTTCCTGGGCGAGCGCGTCGGTCCCGTGCGCTGGCTCGCAGCGCTGGTCGGGTTCGGCGGCACGCTCTTGATCGCCCGCCCCGGCGGCGCCCTGGTTCCCGAAGGTATCGCCTGCACGCTGATTGCCGCGGTCTGCTACGCCTTGTACCAAGTCCAGACGCGCAAGATGGCGGCCACCGAACGGCCGCTCACCATGGTCTTCTACACGGCGCTCGCCGGCACCGGCGCCATGTCGCTGGCGCTACCCTGGATCTGGCATGGACCGGCGCCCGATGCGCTCGAGGTACTGATGATCGTGTCACTCGCCATCTACGGCGGTACCGGCCACTACCTGCTGACGCATGCCTTTCGCCAGGCGCCGGCATCGACGCTTGCACCCTACCTCTACGCACAACTGATCTGGGCTGCGCTGCTGGGCTGGCTGTTCTATGACCAGTGGCCGGACGCGCTGTCGTTCGCAGGCATGGCCACCATCGTGGCCGGCGGGGTTTCGGTGGCGCTGGCCGAGCGTACCGGTAGAATCGGACCCGAAGGGAGATAGCCATGGACTTCGCAATGCACCTCGCGGCCGAAATCGATCGCAACGTTTCCGCCGCGCTGCTCGAGGACATCGGCGGCGGCGACCTCACCGCGCTCCTGACGCCTGCGGGCCATCAGGCCATGGGCACCGTGATCACGCGCCAGGACGCCGTGCTCGCCGGCCAGGCGTGGTTCGATGCCTGCTTCGAGCAGCTGGATCCGGCGGTCGAGATCGAATGGCACGCCAACGACGGCGAGCGCGTCAAGGCCGGCCAGACGCTGTGCGAAATCCGCGCCGATACGCGCGCGCTGCTCACCGCCGAGCGTACCGCGCTCAATTTCCTACAACTGCTGTCAGGTACGGCAACGACCACGCGCCGTTATGTCGACGTTGTCACCGGCACGCGTGCCCGGATCGTGGACACACGCAAGACGCTGCCCGGCCTGCGCCTCGCGCAGAAGTACGCCGTACGCTGCGGCGGCGGCAACAACCACCGACTTGGACTCTACGACGGCATCCTGGTCAAGGAGAACCACATCATCGCCGCCGGCGGCATTCCGCAGGCGCTCGAGAAGGCGCGCCAGATCGCCAACGGCGACATCTTCATCCAGGTCGAGGTGGAAACGCTCGCGCAGTTGGCCGAGGCGCTGGCGCATGGCGCGAGGATGATCCTGCTCGACAACATGGACCTTGCGCAGATGCGCGAAGCAGTCGCCGCCGCGGACGGCCGCGCCGAACTTGAAGCTTCCGGCGGCGTCAAGCTCGACACCGTACGCGCGATCGCCGAGACCGGCGTCGACCGCATTTCCATCGGTGGCCTGACCAAGGACCTGCGCGCCGTCGACCTCTCGCTGCGCCACATGGAGCGCTAATGCCGGTACAATGCGCCCCCTACGCGGAGAGGTGGATGAGTGGTTTAAGTCGCACGCCTGGAAAGCGTGTTTGGGTGAATAACCCAACGCGGGTTCGAATCCCGCCCTCTCCGCCAGCCTCCGATTGACAGGACCGCCAAGAAAGCGAGAATGACGAGATGCTGTTCATCCTCTACTACATCATCGCGATAACAGTTCTGGTCTTGCACTTCACCGGCTTCCTTGCCAGGCACAACCTGGAATGGCTGGTGCTGGCGCTGGCCGTGACGGTCTTCCCCGCGGTCATCTACCTCTGATCGCGCGCCACCCGGAACGAGAGTTCCAGCGGCCTTCTGCCCCCCAAAGCTTTTCTAGCCACAAAATTTGACAATTTCGGCCTTCACGGCCGCGACGTCTGCATCCATCACCGCGACACGCTGAGGCAGATCCTCGATGCCGATGAAGTCGGCGGGCCTCGACGGATCGCAGCCCAGTGCCTCCTGGATCGTCTCGGCGAATTTCACGGGCTGCGCCGTCTCCAGCACCACCATCGGCACCCCGGACTCGCGATGTTCACGCGCGACCTTGACGGCGTCGGCCGTGTGCGTGTCGATCATCGTCCCGTAGCGCCGCCAGACATCGCGAATGGTCGCCAGCCGGTCGGCGTGCGTGCTGCGACCTGAAACGAAGCCGAACTCCGGCAGGCGCGCGAAGAACGGCGTGCCGCGCAGATCGAAACTGCCGCCGGCGTCCACCTTCGCCCACAAGTTGCGCACGACGGCCGGATCGCGGCCCACCAGGTCGAAAACAAAGCGCTCGAAATTCGAAGCCCGGGAAATGTCCATCGAGGGACTCGAGGTCACGTAGGTCTCGGCGGCCTTGCGCGGCCGATAGACACCCGTGCGGAAGAACTCGTCGAGCACGTCGTTCTCGTTCGTGGCCAGCACCAGGCGCCGGATCGGCAGGCCCATCATGCGCGCAATGTGGCCGGCACAGATGTTGCCGAAGTTGCCCGAGGGCACGCAAAACGATACCTGCTGGTCGTTGCGCCGGGTCGCCTCGAAGTAACCCCTGAAGTAGTAGATGACCTGGGCGACGACGCGCGCCCAGTTGATCGAGTTCACGGCGCCGATCCTGTACTTCGCCTTGAAGGCGGCATCGTTCGCCACCGCCTTGACGATGTCCTGGCAGTCGTCAAACATGCCGCGAATGGCGATGTTGTGGATATTGGCGTCGGGCAGCGAGTACATCTGCGCGCGCTGGAAGGCGGACATCTTCTCGTGCGGCGAAAGCATGAAGACCCGCACGCCGTGCTTGCCGCGCATCGCGTATTCGGCCGCCGAGCCGGTGTCGCCCGAGGTGGCGCCGAGGATGTTGATTTCCTCGCCACGCTTTTCCAGAACGTATTCGAACAGGTTGCCGAGCAACTGCATCGCCATGTCCTTGAAGGCGAGCGTCGGGCCGTTGGAAAGTTCGAGCAGGTGGAAGTCCGGCTCCAGCGTGGTCAGCGGCGTGATGTCGGATGCGTCACGGCCGGCTCGGCAGTGGCAGTAGGCGCGCGCCGTGTAGCTGCGGTCGGCGATGGACTTGAGGTCGCAGGCGGGAATGTCGGTGACGAACGCTTGCAGGATGCGCAGTGCCAGTGCTGCATAGGGCAGTTCACGCCATTCGGCGAGTTCGGCGGTGGTCACCTGCGGGTAGTGCTCGGGCAGATAAAGCCCACCGTCGGGCGCGAGCCCGCCCAGCAGGATGTCGCAGAATTCCGGCCGATCGGCGTTGCCGCGCGTCGAGACGTAACGCATCAGGCCAGTTCCTCGAGCCGCAGCCGGATCACCTTGCGCTTCACGACCGGCAGCGACTCGATCCTGGCAATGGCGGCATCGGCGCCCTTCTCGCGACAGAGGTGCGTCAGGATGATGATATCGGTCTCGCCCTCGCCCTCTTCGGGTTCGCGCTGGAGCATGGCGTCGATGGAAATCTGCTCGTCGGCCAGGATGCGCGTGATATCGGCCAGCACGCCCGGCTGGTCGACGACGCGCAGGCGCAGGTAGTAGCTGGTCTCCACCTCGGCCATCGGCAGCACCGGGATGTCGGCCACGGCGTTGGGTCGGAAGGCGAGATGCGGCACCCGATGCTCGGGATCGGCGGTGTGCATGCGCGTCACGTCGACGAGGTCGGCGATGACGGCGCTGGCAGTGGGCTCGGCGCCGGCGCCCTTGCCGTAGTAGAGCGAGGAACCGACCGCATCGCCACGGACCAGCACCGCATTCATGGCGCCTTCGACGTTCGCCAGCAGGCGCTTGGCCGGGACCAGCGTCGGATGCACGCGCAGTTCGATGCCGTTGGCGGCGCGGCGCGTGATGCCGAGCAGCTTGATGCGATAACCGAGCTGTTCGGCGTACCTGATGTCCTCGGCTTCGAGCTTGCCGATGCCCTCGACGTAGGCCCTGTCGAAGCGCATCGGAATGCCGAAGGCGATGGCCGCCATGATGGTGAGCTTGTGCGCGGCATCGATGCCTTCGACGTCGAAGGTTGGATCGGCTTCCGCATAGCCCAGCCGCTGCGCCTCCTTGAGCACTGCGCCGAACGGCAGACCCTTGTCGCGCATCTCGGACAGGATGAAGTTGGTGGTGCCGTTGATGATGCCGGCAATCCACTCGATGCGGTTGGCCGTCAGGCCTTCGCGCAGCGCCTTGATGATTGGGATGCCCCCGGCCACGGCGGCCTCGAAGGCCACCATGACGCCCTTCGTCTGCGCTGCGGCGAAGATCTCGTTGCCATGCACGGCCAGCAGCGCCTTGTTGGCGGTAACCACGTGCTTGCCATGACCGATGGCCGCCAGCACCAGTTCCTTGGCAACGCCGCAGCCCCCGATCAGCTCGACGACGATGTCGACGTCGGGATCGGCGACCACTGCAAAGGCGTCGTCGGTCAGGCGGCACGCGCCGCCGGTGACGTTACGCGCCAGTGCCAGGTTCTTGTCGGCGACAACGGAAATGTGGATGGGCCGGCCGGCACGGCGCGTGATCTCTTCCTGGTTGCGCGTCAGCACCGTCCAGGTGCCGCCGCCGACGGTGCCGATGCCGAGCAGGCCTACGTTGATGGGTTTCATTGCTTCAGGTGCCATGACGCTTGCGATAGTGTGCGAGGAAACGGGAAATGCGGCCAATGGATTCGCGCAGGTCGTCCTCGTGCGGCAGGAAAACCAGCCGGAAGTGGTCCGGCAGCGGCCAGTTGAAGCCGGTGCCTTGCACGAGCAGCACGCGCTCCTCTTCCAGCAGTTCCAGGATGAACTGGCGATCGTCCTCGATCGGATAGACCTTGGGATCGAGCCGCGGGAACATGTAGAGCGCAGCCTTCGGCTTGACGCAGCTGACGCCCGGAATCGCGGTGATCAGTTCGTACGCGAGATCGCGCTGGCGACGCATGCGGCCGCCCGGCGCGACCAGGTCGTCGATGCTCTGGTAGCCTCCAAGCGCCGTCTGGATTGCGTACTGGCCCGGGGTGTTGGCGCACAGCCGCATCGATGCCAGCATGGTAAGGCCCTCGATGTAATCGGCTGCCAACTTCTTGTCGCCGGAAACCACCATCCACCCGGCGCGGTAACCGCAGCACCGATAGTTCTTCGACAGGCCGTTGAACGTGATCGTCAGCACGTCCTCGGACAGCGCCGCGATGGACGTGTGCGTGGCACCGTCGTACAGCACCTTGTCGTAGACCTCGTCGGCATAGATGATCAGGCCGTGCTGACGCGCCAGCGCAACGATCTTCTGAAGGACCTCCGGCGGATAGAGCGCGCCGGTGGGGTTGTTGGGATTGATGATGACGATGGCGCGCGTGTTCGGCCTGATCTTGCGCTCGATGTCGGCCAGGTCCGGCTGCCAGTCGTTCGCCTCGTCGCACAAGTAATGCACGGGCGTGCCTCCGGACAGGCTGACCGCTGCGGTCCACAACGGATAGTCCGGCGCCGGCACCAGCACCTCGTCGCCGACGTTGAGCAGTGCGTTCATGGCCATCACGATCAGTTCGGACACGCCGTTGCCAATATAGATGTCTTCGAGCGCGACCCCCTTGATATGCTTCTGCTGCGTGTAGTGCATCACGGCCTTGCGCGCCGAGAAGATGCCCTTGGAATCCGTGTAGCCCGCAGCGTTGGGCAGATTGGCGATCATGTCCAGCTGGATTTCCTCGGGTGCATCGAACCCGAAGGCGGCCAGGTTGCCAATGTTGAGCTTGATGATCTTGTGGCCCTCTTCCTCCATCAGCCTGGCGCGGTCGAGCACGGGACCGCGGATGTCATAGCAGACGTTGGCAAGCTTGGCGGACTTCGATACGGGTTGCATGGTGGGTTCCAATGGCTGCGGCGGGCCGCATTTCGGGAAAAGGTATAATCGTACAGAAGCCCTTGCAATGCCGCAATCCGGACGACGGCCACCGAGCCGCAAAGTTTTCGCCCAATGCCCTGCCACATACCAAGAGCGCGTCGCGCGCCCCCCACCGCATGAAGGTCCGCACGCGCATCGTTGCCGCGCTGCTGGCGCTCGCACTGGTCTGGTTCGGCACGCTCCAGTACCGCAAGCTGGTCAAGCCCGACGAAGGGCGCTACGCGGAGATTCCGCGCGAGATGATCGCGACCGGAGACTGGCTGACGCCGCGCCTGAACGGGATCAAGTACTTCGAGAAGCCGCCGCTGCAGTATTGGGCGACCGCCGCCGCCTACGAGGCTTTCGGCACGGTCGAATGGACTTCGCGGCTGTGGACGGCACTCACGGGTTTCGCCGGACTCCTGCTGGCCGGCTTTACGGCGCGGCGGCTGTTCGGACCGATCGCGGGCCTCGTCGCCGTCGCCACGCTGGCGAGCAGCCTGCTCTATCTGGCGATGGCCCACATCGACACGCTGGACATGGGCTTTACGTTCTTCCTCGAACTCGCCGTGTTCGGCTTTCTGCTGGCGCAGGACGGCGCACGCCGATGGATGCTGCTGGGATGGATCGGCCTGGGGCTGGCGGTGCTTTCGAAAGGCATCGCGGCTCTGGTGCTCACGGGCGGCACCCTAGTGCTCTACTCGCTGCTGACGCGCGACTGGTCGCCCTGGCGGCGCTTCGAATTCCTGCGCGGCCTGCCGCTCTTCCTGCTGATCACGGCACCGTGGTTTGTCGCCGTTTCCATGGCGAATCCCGAGTTCCCCAACTTCTTCTTCATTCACGAGCACTTCGACCGCTTCCTGACCAAGGTGCATCGCCGCTATGAGCCCGTGTGGTTCTTCATCCCGGTGCTGCTGCTCGGTGCGCTGCCCTGGACCACGCTGGCGCTGCAGGCGCTGGGAGAGGCCTGGTCGCGGCGGGCGATGCCCGAATTCCAGGTGAGACGCTTCCTGCTGCTCTGGTGCGTCGTCGTGTTCGGGTTCTTCAGCGTTTCCAACTCCAAGCTGCCGTCATACATCCTGCCGATGTTCCCGGGGCTGGCGCTGCTGCTGGCTGACTTCCTGAACCGCGTCACGCGACGAACCCTGCTGCGCCACCTCGCGGTGGCCGTGGTCGTGGCTTTGAGCGCCTTGATCCTCGCACCACGGTTCATCGAGCAGGCCGACGAGGTCACGCCCATGGAAATGGTCGGCCCTTATGCCGAATGGCTGATCATTGCCGCGGCCATCTGGTTCGCGGCCACCCTCGCAGCGCTCGGACTTGCCTGGCGCCAACGCCGGACGGCCGCGGTCCTGGCCCTGTCGGTCGGAGCCCTTGTTGCCGGCATGATCGCGCTGCTCGGCCACGAGAACCTGAACGGCTCGAGTTCCGCGTGGTCGGTGGCGCAGAAGGTCAAGCCGCTGCTTGCTCCCGGCGTGCCGTTCTACAGCTACCGGATGTACGACCAGACGCTGCCCTTTTACATCGAGCGCACCGTGACTTTGGTCGCCCATCCGGATGAAATGGCGTTTGGCCTCGCCCAGGAACCGAATAAGTGGTTACCATCCATGGATGATTTCAAGCGCCACTGGAATAGCGACGCCGATGCGTTCGCCATCATGGAGCTGGACGACTATGACGCTCTGCGGCAGGAAGGGCTGCCCATGACCGAGATCGCCCGCGACACGCGTCGCGTGATCGTGAGGAAGCCACAGTCATGACCGCCGTCAGCTTCGCACTCGTCCTCACCGGCGTCCTGCTCAATGCGGCCGCCCAACTCCTGCTCAAGGCCGGCACGAATGCCGTCGGCCATTTCGAGTTCCATCTCGACAACGTGCTGCCAGTCGGCATGAAATTCGCCTTCGAGCCGCACATCCTGGGCGGCCTGGCCTGCTACGGCATCAGCGTCGTCGTCTGGATCATGGCGCTCTCGCGCGTGCCGGTGTCGGTCGCCTACCCGATGCTGTCGATCGGCTACATCGTCAACGCCATCGCCGCCTTCTATCTCTTCAACGAACCCCTCGCGGGCCAGAAGCTGCTTGGCATCGGCTTCATCGTCGTCGGCGTCTGGCTGGTGGCAAGATCATGACCCAGGCATTCCTGCCGTTCACACGTCCGACCATCGATGAGGAAACGATTGCCGACGTCGTCAGTGTCCTGCGTTCGGGCTGGATCACCAGCGGACCAAAGGTGCAGGCCTTCGAGGCGGCGCTCTCCGGGTACTGCGGCGGCCGCACCGTGCGCGCCTTCAACTCGGGCACAGCAACGCTGGAAGTCGCGTTGCGCCTGGCGAAAGTCAGCCCCGGTGATACGCCAATAACGACCCCGCTCACGTGGGTCGCCACCGCCAACGTGATGCTCGAAGTCGGCGCCACACCCGTGCTCGTCGACGTCGATCCGTCCACGCGCAACATCGATCTCGACAAACTCGATGCGGCGATCACACCGAGGACCAAGGCGATCATCCCCGTGGACCTCGCCGGTTTGCCAGTGGACCGCGAGCGGCTTTACGCGATCGCCAGGGCGCGCAATGTGCGCGTGATCGAGGACGCCGCACAGTCCTTCGGCGCCTCGTGGCACGGCCAGAGGATTGGTGCCACCGGAGATTTCGTCTCCTTCAGCTTCCATGCCAACAAGAACATCACGACCACCGAAGGCGGCGCGCTGGTGTTGCCCGGCGACGTCGATCCCGCACTGTGCGAGCGCCTGCGCCTGCAGGGCGTCAAGCGCTTCCCCGACGGCACCATGGACGTCGATGTGCTGGGCGGCAAATGGAACCTCACTGACGTCGCCGCCGCCATCGGCCTCGGCCAGATGAAGCGCCTCGCTGAATTCACCGAGCGGCGCCGGCATCTCGCGCGCCTGTATTTCGAGCGCATGCCGAAGAACCTCGGGCTGGAACTGCCGCCCGCGGATTTCGAGAATTCCAACTGGCACATGTTCCAGCCGCTGTTGCCGCGTGGCGCAGACCGCGGCGCCTTCATCGCCGCGATGAAAGAGCGCGGCATCGGCGTCGGCGTCCACTACCCGGCGCTGCACCTCTTCAGCATGTACAAGAAGCTCGGTTTCAAGGAAGGTGATTTCCCTATTGCCGAGGACATCGGCCGCCGCACGGTCACGCTACCGCTGTTTCCGGGGATGGTGGACAGCGATGTCGACCGTGTAGGCTCGGCCGTCGCGGAGGTTCTCACAAGGTCATGACCATACCCGAAGTCTCCGTCATCGTTCCCGTCTACAACGAGGAAGGCGGCCTGCAGGCGCTGTACGACCGCCTCTACCCGGCACTCGACGCGCTTGGCACCAGCTATGAGGTCGTCTTCGTCAACGACGGCAGCCGCGACCGTTCGGCCGCCATCCTGCGCCAGCAGTGGGAGAAGCGTCCCGACGTGACGCGCGTGATCCTGCTCGCCGCCAACGCCGGCCAGCACATGGCGATCATGGCCGGCTTCGAAAAATGCCGGGGTCGGATCGTCGTCACGCTCGACGCCGACCTGCAGAACCCGCCCGAGGAGATCGGCAAGCTCGTAGTCAAAATGCGCGAAGGCTACGACTGCGTCGGCTCGATCCGCAAGGACCGCCACGACACGGCCTTCCGCCGTTATGCCTCGAAGGCGATGAACCGGCTGCGCGAGCGCATCACCCGCGTCAAGATGACAGACCAGGGTTGCATGCTGCGCGCCTACTCGCGCTCGGTGATCGATGCCATCAACAGTTGCGAGGAAGTGAACACCTTCATCCCGGCGCTTGCCTATACCTTGGCGCAGAACCCGACCGAGATCGAAGTGGCGCATGCGGAACGCCATGCCGGCGAATCCAAGTACTCGATCTACAGCCTGATCCGGCTCAACTTCGACCTGATGACGAACTTCTCGGTGGTGCCGCTGCAGGCGTTTTCCATGACCGGCATCATCATCGCGTTCCTGTCGGCGTTCTTCGTCATCTTCCTGGTCGCCCGGCGGCTGATCGTCGGCCCGGAAGCCGAAGGCCTGTTCACGCTGTTCGGCGTCGCCTTCTTCCTGATCGGCTTGACGCTGTTCGGCGTCGGCATGCTCGGCGAGTATGTCGGCCGCATCTACCAGCAGGTCCGCCATCGGCCGCGCTACATCGTCGGCGCAATCCTCGAGACGAAGGAATGACGCGCGCCGTCGTTTTTGCCTACCACAACGTCGGCGTGCGCTGTTTGAAGGTGCTGCTGGCGCGTGGCGTCGACGTCGCGCTGGTTGTCACGCACGAAGACAACCCGAACGAGATCATCTGGTTCGACAGCGTGGCACGCACTGCGGCCGACTACGGCATTCCCGCGATCATGCCGGCAGACGCCAACACGCCGGAGCTGCTGGCGCGACTCGCGGCAATCCGCCCCGACTTCCTGTTTTCTTTTTACTTCCGCCAGATGCTGAAGCCCGCGCTGCTCGCGACCGCGACGCGTGGCGCCTACAACATGCACGGCTCGCTGCTGCCCAAGTACCGCGGCCGCGTGCCGATCAATTGGGCCGTGCTGAACGGCGAGACCGAGACCGGCGCCACCCTCCACGAGATGGTCGAGAAACCCGATGCCGGCCGCATCATCGCCAGGCAGGCGGTGCCGATCCTGCCCGACGACACGGCCGGCGAAGTCTTCGATAAGGTGGTGGTCGCCGCCGAGATGTGCCTGCACGGCGCACTGCCGGGGCTGACTTTGGGCACGGCGCCGCACCTGCCGATGGACCTCAAGGCCGGCAGCTACTTCGGCGGCCGGAAGCCCGAGGATGGCCGCATCGACTGGAGCAAGCCGGCGCAGGATGTGCACAACCTGGTGCGCGCCGTGGCGCCACCCTACCCGGGCGCTTTCTGCGACACGCCCGCCGGCCATCTGCGCGTCTTGCGTACAATACGGGCCCAACAGGCGCCGCTAGGCAACGGCCTGTTCGCCGCCGGCGACGCGATCTACGCGCGCTGCGGCGACGGCAAGTGCCTGCGCGTGCTGGCGGCCGAACTGGACGGACGGCCCCTGACCGCGCGCGACCTCGACAACCGACCCATTTCTTTTGGCTGAACGATCATGAAAAGAATCCTAATCCTCGGCGTCAACGGCTTCATCGGCCACCATCTTTCCCAGCGCATCATGGACACCACCGACTGGGAGGTGTACGGCATGGACATGAACTCCGAGCGCGTCACCGACCTGATGGCCAACCCCCGCTTCCATTTCTTCGAGGGCGACATTCTGGTCAACAAGGAATGGATCGAGTACCACGTCAAGAAGTGCGACGTCATCCTGCCGCTCGTCGCCATTGCCACGCCAGCCACCTACGTCAAGGAACCGCTGCGCGTCTTCGAACTCGACTTCGAGGCCAACCTGCCGATCATCCGCCAGGCCGTGCGTTACAAGAAGCGCGTCATCTTCCCGTCAACCTCCGAGGTGTACGGCATGTGCCGCGACCCCGAGTTCGACCCCGAGAACTCGGAACTGATCCTCGGCCCGATCAACAAGCCGCGCTGGATCTACTCCTGCGCCAAGCAGATGATGGACCGCGTCATCCACGCCTACGGCCAGCAGGAAGGCCTGCAGTACACGCTGTTCCGGCCATTCAACTGGATCGGCCCGGGCCTCGACTCGATCCATACGCCAAAGGAAGGCAGCTCGCGCGTGATCACCCAGTTCCTCGGCCACATCGTGCGCGGCGAGCCGATCAAGCTGGTCGACGGCGGCGCCCAGAAGCGCTCCTTCACCTATGTGTCGGACGGCATCGACGCGCTGATGAAGATCATCGACAACAAGGACGGCATCGCCAACGGCAAGATCTACAACATCGGCAACCCGAAGAACAATTACTCGATCCGCGACCTGGCCAAGCTGATGCTCGACCTCGCCAGGCAGTATCCGGAGTACGCCGAGAGCGTCGCCAAGGTGAAGGTCGTCGAGACGACCTCGGGCGAGTATTACGGCAAGGGCTACCAGGACACGCAGCACCGCGTGCCCAAGATCGACAACACGATGGCCGACCTCGGCTGGGCGCCGAAGGTCACGTTCGAGGAAGCCCTGCGCGGCATCTTCGAGGCCTATCGGGGAGACGTCGCCGCCGCGCGCAAGCTGATGGACTGAGTCTGACCGCGTCCGTCATGCCGACCCTCGCCCTCAAGGTCGACGTCGACACCTTCCGCGGCACCCGTTACGGTGTGCCGCGCTTGCTCGAACTGCTGCAGCAGTTCGAGGCTGGCGCCACCTTCCTGTTCTCGCTCGGCCCCGACCACACCGGCCGCGCGATCAAGCGCGCCTTCCGGCCCGGTTTCTTCGGCAAGGTCTCGCGCACATCCGTCGTCACGCACTATGGCCTGCGCACGCTGACCTACGGCACGCTGCTGCCCGGCCCGGATATCGGCAAACGGGCGGCCGCCGTCATGCGCGCCACACGCGATGCCGGTTTCGAGGTCGGCATCCACTGCTGGGACCACGTGAAGTGGCAGGACGGCGTCGAGCGCGCCGATGCCGCCTGGACCGAGGCCGAGATGGACCATGCCGTGACGCGCTTCGCCGATGTTTTCGGCACAGCGCCGCACACCCATGGTGCGGCCGGCTGGCAGATGAACGCGCATGCCTTGCGCCTGACGCAGCGCTTCGGCTTCGCGTATTCCTCCGACTGCCGCGGCACGCATCCCTTCGTGCCCGTCTGCAACGCCGAGATCGTTCTTTGCCCGCAGTTGCCGACCACCCTGCCAACCCTCGACGAACTGATCGGCGTTGACGGCACCACGGACGACAACGTGCACGAGAAACTGCTGGCGCTGACGGCCGCGCCGCGCAACCACGTCTATACGCTGCATGCGGAACTCGAAGGCATGCGCCTGTCGCATGTCTTCGAGAAGCTGCTCGCCGGCTGGCAAGACCAAGGTTACGAACTGGTGGCCCTGAACACTGTGGCGCACGGACTCAACGTCGCTTCGCTGCCACGCCACGAGATGTTGCGCGGCGAGCTGCCGGGCCGTTCCGGTACGCTGATGGTGCAGGGTCCGCCATTCCTGGCCAATGTCTGCCTTTGAACGCGTCGTCCTGTTCCTGATCGCCGCCTGCGTTCTCGGCGTCGGCATCGACGCGGCCACGGGATTGACCGGCAAGGACGAATACCTGCTCGGCCTGCGTATCCCGATGGAAATGATGCAGGGCGACCACTGGTGGGTGCCGTTCATCGACGGTGAACCGCGACTGAAGAAGCCGCCGTTCCTCTACTGGCTTGGTCGCGGCAGCTTCGAGATCTTCGGTCCCTCGCTCGCGGCCGCGCGCGCGCTCACCGTGGCGTTTGCGCTGCTGCTGCTGGGCTGCACCGCCCGGCTGGGCACGGAACTGGCGGGTCACCGGCGGGCAGGCCTGCTCGCCGCCGCCGTCCTGCTGGGCATGAGCGGCATGGCATCGGAATCGCGCCGGTTCATGCTCGACATTCCGGTGGCGGCATTGTCGCTGGCCGCCTTCTGCTGCTATCAGAACTGGCTCCGGCAACCGCGCGCCGCGCCATTCCTCGCTGCGGCCCTGCTGCTGGCCGCCGCCCTGCTGACCAAAGGCCCCATCGCACTCGTGGTCTGCGGCAGCGGCGCGCTCGCCCTCTGGATCAGCGACGCCGGGACCCGCGTACGAGCGCTGCGCTTGTGGCCGGGCCATCTGGCGCTCGCGCTGTTGATGCTGGTACCACCGGCGATCTGGTATCTCGATGTAGCCAACCGCTATTCCGCACAGCTCGCGCAGGCCGCGGCCGACGAGATGGAAGCCCGCCAGATCGGGCTGTCGGCGGACGCACTCACCGGAATCGTCAGCCTGGCCCTGCCCTGGAGCTTCGTCGCCATCCATGCCCTCTGGCGTCGGCGCAATGATTCCCGCATCCGGTTTCTCACCCTGTGGCTCTTCGGCACCCTCCTGCCGTTCGTCTTCATCCGCACGTTCGAGCGCTACCTCATCGGCTCGCTGCCGGTGCTCGCGTTGGTCGTCGGACTCGTCCTGGCTGATGGAACAGTGCCTGGCTGGACGAGGCGCATCGGCAGCCTTCTGGCGGCATTGCCGGCCCTGGCGCTGGGCCTGCTCCTGTGGCGCTGGCAGTTGGGCAACTGGCAACTTCTGGCCATCGCGACATTGGTGTTCATCTTCATCTGGTGGCGGCGCGCGCCGCGCCCGGCCTGGCTGGCCTCCTCCGCCGCCGTGCTTTGGGCGCTTGGCTGGGGCTATGCCTTCCCGGCACTGAACGTGAATGCCGTGCCGGAAGCGCTCGTCGACCTGGCCCGGGACAGAAACGTGATCCTGTTTTCGGGTCCCGAGCCCGCATTGCTCCCCATCCTGGAAAAGCGACCGCTGCGACAGACGAGCCGGATTGTCGCGCCCATCGCACCCGGGACCCTCATCACCGTACGCGCGGAAGACAGGAAGGCACTCGACGTGCAACTGGACGCGATCGGCCTGAAGACGAACGAGCGCTATGCCTACCAGACGCTGACCTCGTCAGGTTCCGGCATCCGCTTCGCCCGGGCCGGCGCCACCCGGGATGACTGGCAGCACAGCTGGGACGAGCGCTCGCCCGCGCCGCTGATGTCGACGGTGCAGGTTCTGGAAGTGCAGCCGTGATACACGCGAGCGCGACACGCTGGCTTCCCCTGGCGACCTTCGGCATTGCACTGGCGCTTGCACTGCCCATGCTGCGCCCCCTCGCGCCTCCCGCACTGGTTCCACCAGCCACAACTCCCATGCCTGCGGTGACCGCTGCGATGGAAAGCGACTTCCTGCCCAATCCGGCTGCCAGCGCGCACAGCGTCAGCCTGGCCGAGCTCCGTGACGGTCGAATCGGCGCGGCGTGGTTCGCGGGCAGCAAGGAAGGCGCAGCGGATGTCCGCATCCTGTTCGCGACCTTCGACGGCAGTCGGTGGAGCGACCCACTGTCCGTCACGGAGCGGGAACGCGCCCAGCGCGATACCGGGCGCCTGGTCCGCAAGCTTGGCAATCCGGTGCTGTGGTGCGACGACCGGGGCACGTTGCACCTCTGGTTCGTCAGCGTCGGATTCGGGGGCTGGGGGGGGAGTGCGCTGAACGACAGCCGCTCGGCCGACAATGGTCGGACATGGTCGGCCGCCGAACGCCGGGTCACCTCACCTTTCCTGAACCTCTCGACGCTCGTGCGCGGCGCGCCCGTAGCGCTGGAGGGAGGCGCGGTCGCGCTGCCGGTCTACCACGAGTTCGTGGACAAGCATCCCGAATGGTTGCGCCTCGACGCCGACGGCAACATCGTCGACAAACTACGCCTGCCGAATGCCCATGCCTTGCTGCAGCCGAGTGCCGCCGCGCTCGACGAGCGACGCATTCTGGCGCTGCTGCGCGATGCCGGTTCTGACCATCGCATTCATGTGGCGCGCAGCGAAGACGCCGGAAGCCATTGGAGTGAAGCCGAGCCGACGTCCCTGCCCAACCCGAACGCAGGCATCGCCCTCTTGCGCCTGGCGGACGGGCGCCTGCTGCTGGCCAGCAACCCGCAGGAAAGCGGCCGCAATCGACTCGCGCTGCAAGTTTCCACAGACCAGGGCAACACCTGGTCGCCACCGCGACTGGTTGAAGAGGGCAGCAACGACGACGAGTACTCCTACCCGGCGCTGCTGCAGGATCGTCGCGGAGTGATTCATCTTGCCTACACCTGGAAACGGGAAAAGATCCGGCATCACTCCTTCCGCCCGCAGGACCTGGGAGATCAGAAATGACGCTCCTGCAGGCGCTGCTCGTCGCATGGTTCGCCGGATTGATGTTGCCGCGCCGGCACCGCTGGCTTGCATTCGTTCTCGCCGCATGTTCGCTGATCCCCTGGCACCAGGATGTCTCTGCGGCCATGGCATCGCGAGCGCTCTGGGGAGACCCGAGCGTGACGACCATCCAACTGACCGTACTGAGCCTGCTTGGCCGGGCTCCCCTGGCATTCAGGCGCGCGTGGCGGGGTCCGGCGGTGATCTCCATCGCCGGTCTCGTCTTTTACGTTCTCGCCCTGGGCATGGGCAACTTCGACCCCTACCAAACCGGCTATCATCCCGTGCTGCTGGTCGCGCTGCTGGCAGCCCCGGCGGTAGTGCTGTGGTGGCGCAATCAGCCGGTGTGGTTATGGTTGCTTGCCGTCGACTTGCTCGCATTCTCGGCGCACGTGCTCGAGTCGACGAATTTCTGGGATTACGCGATCGATCCTCTGCTTGCGCTGGTCTGCCTGATACTGGCAATGCGCAATTTCTTCTCTTCCCCACGTGGCGCCATCGTCTAGATAATGCCAATCTCGCCGGACACCGACACATCAGCATTGCACGAGCCTCCCATGAACGAATCGTTTACCTGCGATGTTTCCATCGTCATCCCCATCTACAACGAGGAACAGAACCTGCCCGACCTCGTTGCCCGCGTGCAGGAGGCGATGGGGCCAAGCGGTTTCTCGTTCGAACTGATCTGCGTCGACGACGGATCGAAGGATGCGTCGGCACGGATTCTTGCGGAGCTGTCGACCAGGACCCCTTGGCTGGTACCGCGTTACCTGATGCGCAATTACGGCCAGACGGCGGCGTTGCAGGCGGGCTTCGACGCTGTGCACGGCCGTTACACGGTCACGCTGGACGGTGACCTGCAGAACGACCCGCTGGACATTCCGGAACTGATCCGCAAACTGGAAAGCAGCCATGACATCAACATGATCTCCGGCTGGCGCAAGGACCGTCAGGACGCGACCCTCAGCCGCAAGATCCCGTCCATGATCGCCAACCGCATCATCGCCAAGGTCACCGGCGTCGACCTGCACGACTACGGCTGCGCCCTCAAGGCCTACCGCACCGACCTGATCCGCCGCATTCGACTGTACGGCGAGTTGCATCGGTTCATTCCGGTGCTCGCATTCGAAGCGGGCGCAAAGATCCTGGAAGTCCCGGTCCGTCACCATGCCCGGACGCGCGGGGTCAGCAAGTACGGCATTGACCGGACTTTCCGCGTCGTGCTCGATCTCCTCCTGATGAAATTCATGTTGCGCTACCTGCATCGGCCCCTGCATGCCTTCGGTGGCGCCGGGCTGTGGATGCTGTCGCCCGGGCTCCTGATTTGCGCTTATCTCTCGGTACTCAAGCTGACAGGCGAATCCATCGGCGGCCGGCCGTTGCTGCTCCTGGGCATCATGCTCGTGCTGATGGGCGTGCAACTCGTCGGACTCGGCCTGCTCGGCGAGATTCTGATTCGCATCTATCACGAGCCCGAGGGGCGTTCGCAATACCGGCTGCGCCCGCCACCGGAGCGCTGATTGAACAAACGCGTCCTGCGCCTGCTGGGCAGCCTCGGCCTGGTCGCCCTGGTGCTCTGGCTGGTCGGTCCGACCAAGGTCGGCGCCGCCTTCGCCGGTGCCGAGCCGGCCTGGCTGCTCGCCGGCTTTGCCTGTGCCATCTGCGCCAGCCTGTGCGCCGCCTTGCGCTGGCATTCTCTGGCAGCCTGGCTGGGCGTGGCAGCGCCGCGCGGTGCAATGATCGTCGCGCAGTGGCGCGGCATCACCGCCAACGCGCTGATGCCGGGTGGAACGTTGAGCGGCGATGCGCTGCGGGCCATGCACCTGGCCCAGGCCGGCCATGAACTGATCCCATCGACGGCCAGCGTCGTGCTCGATCGCCTGAGCGGTCTCTGGGTACTGGCGACGATGTCGCTGTCGGCCACGGCGCTGGCGCTATCCCTCGGGCTGCTGCCGGCCGGGCGCCTGCCCGTTTCGGCGCTGGCCGCCACTCTGCTCGCCGTCGCGCTGCTGCTGGCACCGCTGCTGCTATGGCAATTGTCGGCCGGAACGCGCCACCGCTTGCCGGCACGGCTGGCCTCGCTGCTCGACACGGTGCATGACCATCCGCGACCGTTCCGCGAATATCTGGCGCAACTGGCATGGTCGAGCGCGGTGCAGGTCGCCTGCATCCTCGCGTTCTCGTGCGGCGGCTGGGCAGTCGGGTTGACGCTGCCCTATTGGCAATTCCTGATCGTCGCCGGGCCGATCTTCATCTTTGCCGCACTGCCGGTGAGCGTCGGCGGCTGGGGCACGCGCGAAGCGGCCGCCGCCGTCACCCTCGGCCTGCTCGGCGTGCCCACCGAGCTCGCCGTAGCCACCGCCGTGCTCTATGGCCTGTTTGCCACGCTGCAAGGTATCCTAGGCGCCGCAACGCTGCTCAAACCTGCCAACCCCTGAGAAGATGCCCGACAACAAGATCCCCGACTTTTCGCTCCCCGCCACGGGCGGCGAGTTCCGGCTCTCGGCGCACCTTGGCCGGCCGCTGGTCATCTATTTCTATCCCAAGGACAACACACCAGGCTGCACCACCGAGGCCGGCCAGTTCCGCGATCTGCATGCGGCGTTCGCGAAGCTCGGTTGCGCTGTCTTCGGCATCTCGCGCGACAGCCTGAAGTCACACGACGGCTTCAAGGCGAAGCTCGGCCTGCCCTTCGACCTGATCTCCGATCCCGACGAGACGGCCTGTGCGCTGTTCGATGTCATCAGGATGAAGAAGCTCTACGGCAAGGATGTGCGCGGCATCGAGCGCAGCACCTTCCTGATCGACGCGACCGGCCGGTTGGCGCGAGAGTGGCGCGGCGTCAAGGTACCCGACCACGCAGCGGAAGTATTGCGCGCCGTCGCCGAACTGTAATTTTCCCGAATTGGCGCCGAAAGCGACGCCATTTTCCGCCGCCCAGATGGCGCGCCAGTCGCTATCGTGGGGCATCCCCATCCCCGAGGTCCCCATGAACGCCAAGCCCGCCAAGAAGTCGGCCAAAGCGGCCGCCAAGGCCGCCACCAAGCTCTTCGTGCTCGACACCAATGTGCTGATGCACGACCCGATGAGCCTGTACCGCTTTCAGGAGCACGACATCTTCCTGCCGATGATGACGCTGGAGGAACTCGACTCGAACAAGAAGGGCATGTCCGAAGTCGCCCGCAACGCGCGCCAGGCCAGCCGCACGCTCGATGACATCGTCTCCGGCGCCGAGAACGACATCAAGGAGGGCATCGCCCTTGCCGGCCCCTCGCGCGACCTGGCGTCCGGCCGGCTCTACCTGCAGACCGAGGCGATGAACGGCGGCCTGCCGGCCTCGCTGCCGTCGACGCGCGGCGACAACCAGATCCTGACCGTGCTGATGCACCTGCGCGCGAAGTTCCCGAAGCGCCACGTGATCCTCGTCTCGAAGGACATCAACATGCGCATCAAGGCCCGCGCGCTGGGCCAGGAAGCGCAGGACTACTTCAACGACAAGGTGCTCGAGGACACGGACCTCCTCTACTCGGGCACGTTAGAACTGCCGGCGGATTTCTGGAACACGCACGGCAAGGACATGAAGTCATGGAAGCAGGACAGCCGCACGCTCTATCAGGTCACGGGGCCGCTGTGTCCTGACCTGCTGGTCAACGAATTCGTGTTCCTGGAATCCGGCGAAGAGAAACCGTTCCAGGCCATCGTGCGCGAAGGTGCCGGCCGCAGCGCGGTGCTGTCGACCGTGATCGACTACACGCACCAGAAGAACGCGGTGTGGGGCATCACGGCCCGGAACCGCGAGCAGAATTTCGCACTCAACCTCCTCATGGACCCGGAGATCGACTTCGTCACGCTGCTCGGCCAGGCCGGCACGGGCAAAACGCTGCTGACGCTGGCCTCGGCCCTGACGCAGACGCTGGAAGCCAAGCGTTATTCCGAGATCATCATCACGCGCATCACCGTGCCGGTGGGCGAAGATATCGGCTTCCTTCCCGGCACCGAGGAAGAGAAGATGACTCCCTGGATGGGCGCCATCGAGGACAACCTCGACGTGCTCAACAAGCCCCCGGAGACCAGCGAGAAGGCCGGCAGCGGCCCGGGCGGCACCTACGGCAGCGGCTACGGCGGCGACTGGGGCCGCGCCGCGACCATGGACCTGATCCGCAGCCGCATCAAGGTCAAGTCGCTCAACTTCATGCGCGGGCGCACCTTCATCAACAAGTTCCTGATCATCGACGAAGCGCAGAACCTGACGCCGAAGCAGATGCGCACGCTGATCACGCGCGCGGGCCCGGGCACGAAGGTCGTCTGCCTCGGCAACATCGCGCAGATCGACACGCCCTACCTGACCGAGGGCAGTTCGGGCATCACCTATGTCGTCGATCGCTTCAAGGGCTGGCCGCACTCGGGCCACATCACCCTGCAGCGTGGCGAGCGCTCGCGCCTCGCTGACCACGCGGCCGAAGTGTTGTAGGCTTGGCGTACCGCGACGGCTGACTTTCAGTCATGACCGAACAGACCGACGAACGCGAAGAGGAAACCAAGGCACCCGGCGCCGTTGCGAAAGCGCTGGTGCGTGCCGTCGACGCGTGCATCGGCTGGCTGCAGAAACTGCGCAATCGCTTCGCGCCCGGCGATGAGTTCATTGCGCCACCGCCGTCCGACGACGCGGAGGCGCCCGCAACCGCGAAGGGGATGTCGAAGCTCGCCTGGCTGCTCGTCAGTCTCGTCTGCCTGCTGCTCGGCGCGGGCGGCGGCGGCTTCCTCGCCTACCGCGCGCTGAGCATCAAGCTCAAGGCGCACGATCAGATAGTCGGGCAGTTGCAGGAGCAGATCGACATCGACAAGAAGGAAGAAGCGCACGCGGTCAACCAGATGGCGCGCTTTCAGCGCGAGAACGGCGAATTCCGCGAGCAAGCCCGCATCGCTGTGCGCCAGGCCGACGACTACAGGAAGCAAGTCGCGGACCTCGAGGAGCAGGTGGAAAAGCTGCGCGCCGACCGGCCCGGCGCGAGCGTCAGTTTGAAGCCGGCCCCGGCGCGCAAGCCTGAGAAGTCGGGCCGTTGCGCCGTCGGCACGGCCGACGCCGGCAGCCAGTTGACCGACTGCATCGACAAGTTCAACCGCCAATAGGCGCGGCGCCGGCGCTTACCGCAGGGCGTTGCCGAAGCGATCGAAGCGGGGCCCCCAGTGGTCGAGGATGTCGGCGGAAACAAGAATGCGCATCGCCCGGCCGATCAGCAGCTCACGCGGCACGAAGCCGAAGTAGCGCGAATCGGCGCTGTTGTCGCGATTGTCGCCGAGCATCAGGTACTGCCCGTCCGGAACCGTCACCGGCCCGAAGCTGTCGCGCGCCGGAACACCCTCGAGCACCTGGATGCGCCGGGTTTGGGCGCCGATGGTTTCGTTCATCTGCAGCGCTTGCGCGACGCCATGCTCGACCGGCTCGGCCACGCGCGCCGCGTCGGCATAACTGGCCGTCCTGCCGTTCACGCGCAGGACTTCACGGCGCATCTCGACCACGTCTCCGGGTATCGCGACGATGCGCTTGATCAGTCGCGTGCCGTCCTTCGGCGACGAGAACGTGACGATGTCACCACGCTGCGGCTCGCCGATGCGAGCGACGATGATGTCCGTGAGCGGTACCTTGAGGTCGTAGGCGAGCCGATTCACGAGGACAACGTCGCCTTCGAGCAGGTTCGGGCGCATCGAGCCCGAGGGGATCGGGTTCCAGTCCGCGATTGCGGTGCGAAACAGACCCAGGCAGAGCAGGAAGATGACGAAGCCGCGGTTGTTCTTCAGCCAGTTGTTCACGTTGCCCCCTTGGTTCGACGTCGTGCGCCCGGTGAGACAGTGGCGCTTCGTCCGAGTTCCCCGTCCAGGCGGCGGCGCTCCTCCAGGATGAAATCGATCACCGCTCGCACCCGGCCGGGCAGCAAGTCACGGCTTGCGTATTGCAAGGATACCGACAGATTCCCGAGCGTCCACTCCGGCAGCACGTGCACAAGCGTTCCAGCCTCGAGATCCGCCCGCACGGAACGTTCTGGCATCACTGCCAGGCCCAACCCCTGGCGCAAGGCGTCGCGCAGCAGGATCGTATTGTTCGCCCACAGCGATACGTTGACATTTACCGATTCAGAGCGGCCCGAACCGGCCACCAGCCTCCATCGCTCGCGCACGATATCGTTGCTCAGGCTCAGGCAGGCGTGGTCGCCAAAGCGCGCGTGGCCGAAGCGGAGACGCGCATCCTCGCCCCCTCGGGCGGCATTGATCTGCGCACGTTTGAGATCCGCCTGCGTCCGAACCAGCCGATCGAGGGCCTGCGGCCCGGCATGAGCGTCGTAACGCCGTGACACAATCACCGGGATTGCTGCGTGCGCTCGAGCGAGAGTGGACGCACCTGCGTCGGCGCCGTGGGATCTCGCGCTCGTCACCTGGCTGCCCGCGCTCGCGTGCGCGCTGGTTCTCTGGATCTTCGCCACCGGCCTCGCCGCGATCGTCTGGCTCGTCGTCGCGCGCGGATGGGCCATCGAAGGCAGCGTTGCGGCCATCGCGCTGGGCGAGGTCCTGATGATATTCGCCTATCTCGCGGTCGCCGCGGCCGCGGCGGGCCTGCGCCGCTGGCTTGGCACGGCGTACCACGAGGGCTGACTTTTGTACGCTACTGCGCCGGCTCCGCCTTGGCCACGGCGCGGCGCAGTTCGCGCAGCTTGTCCTTGACCAGCCGCTCGTTCTCGACGCCGATGCGCATCATGATCTTCTGCCCCGCCGAACGCTGTTCTAGCTCGGGGTCGGCGAAGGCATAGCGCACCTTGACCTGCACCAGGCGCGGTTCGGAGACTTCCGGTGCGGCGATGAGGTCGTCGAGGGCGACGATCAGGCGATCGTTGAAGTAGCGCTTGGGATAGCCGAGGTCGACGTAGGCTTCCTGGAACAGCGGGTAGAAGCGCCGATAGGCCGCAGCCAGCGCGGTCATGTCGATGGCGCGCACGACCTGCATGTAGGGCGCATAGCGGCGCGCGTTGCCGCGCACGAGCACTGTCTCGCCGCCGATCGTCCCGGTCTCCAGCCACGTGCCGGCAGGTTCCACCGGCCAGCGGTTCACCGGCGCGCTCTGGCGCGGCAGGCCGTCGACGGTGGCGACGATGCGGCGCACGATGGTCTGATGGCGGAAGAGCGCCGCGAAAGCCTTCTCGCCGACGAGCCCCGCGATCGTCTGCGAAAGCGCCGAGTCGCTTTCGTCCAGCGCCGGCAGCGGCTCGGCCGAGGGCGTCTGCGCGACCGGATTCTCGATAACGGGAGGAGCTTCGATCGGGCCGCTCGCTGTTGGCGGCGCCGCTGGCGCGGGCGCTTCGGCGAGGGGCGCCTGTGATTCGGCCGGACCGATCCACTTCCAGGCCCAGTAACCCGCGGCCGCCAGCGCCGCCAGCAGCGCCGCGCCCGTGAGCAGCGCACGCCGCCGCCGGCCGCTCGCCCGGTCGTCGCGTGCCAGCATGAGTTCGTCCCGTTCTACCTGAATCGGCTCCATTGCGTGCTCCTGCGCTCGTCGGCGGCGACGCAGTGGCGCCCCGCTTCGCAATCATGCCTGCAGCATGGGGCGTTCCGCAAGCCTGTCGGCGTTTGCTGTCACCCCCGGCGCAGCACGGCGTACCACGGCGGCTGACTCTGGCGCCGCGCGTCAATCCTTGATTTCGGCCTCGACCAGCTGCCCGAGCAGCGTCAGCGATTCCTGCCAGCCGAGGTAGCAGTTCTCGGGCGGAATCTGCTCGGGCACGCCTTCCTGCACGATGCTCACTTCCGTGCCGCAGGACACGGGCCTCAGCGCGATGGTCGTCACCATGGTGCCGCGCAGGTTCGGGTCGTCGAACTTGTCGGTATGGCGGATGCGTTCGTTGGGCACCAGTTCGAGATACTCGCCGCCAAATGCGTGCGCGGCACCGGTCGTGAAGTTCCGGAACGACATGCTGTAGGTGCCGCCGACCTTGGCATCCAGATGGTGCACCTTGCCGGTGAAGCCGTGCGGCGGCAGCCACTTGGCCATGGCATCGGCATCGAGGAACGCGCGGTAGACGCGCTCGGGCGTGGCGCGCAATACCCGGTGCAGGCGAATGGTGTTCGCTGGCATGTTCGGCCCCTTTCGCGGGTGGGAGGATGAGTCGTTTGACCCGCGCGGCCCGCGGAAAGTGCCGCGTCTAGTACTGCACGCCCAGTGCCTCGCAGAGGAAGGCCATCAGTGGCGCGGCGGCGGCGAAGCGCGCGCCGGCGAGCTTGACGAGCCCGGGACGCGTCGCCTCAGCGAACGAAAGCGCGGCCAGCGCGACGAAGTCCTTGCGCTTGATGTCCTCGATGACCGGGTGATCGGCGGCATAGCCGCGCGGCGGCCGCGACAGGCTCTCGCCCGCCAACTCCCAGTCGGCGATGAACTTCCTGCCGTCGCGCACCTTGAGCCAGCGCTTCGGCTCCGCGGCGACCAGATCGCGGATGCGCCCGAGCGCGTCGGGCTCGGGGTGCCAGCAGCCGGCGCCGAAGAAGCAACCGTCGGTGGCGATGTGCATGTAGAACCCGGGCGCATGTACGTCCTTGCCCAGCTCGTGGCGGAACTGGATGCCGATGTTGGTCTTGTAGGGGCTCTTGTCGCGCGCGAAGCGCGTGTCGCGGAAGACGCGCATCAGCGAACCGCCCACCTTGCGCGCCTCGGCGCGGAAGTGCGGCGCGAACTTCGCCAGTTCGGGTGCCATGGCATCGATGAACTCGAGCGCCGGCGTCCGCACCAGCGCCTCGTAGCGCTGGCGGTTGTCCTCGAACCATGCGCGCTCGTTGTTCGCCGCCAGTTCGTCGAGAAAATTCAGGGTGGCCCGGGAAAACATGCGCGCAGTGTAGCGCGCCCCACTCCATCTATTCCATCGAGTGCAGGCCGACCGTGTTGCCCTCGGTATCGATGACCAGGGCGATGTAGCCATTCTCGCCGATCGACGTCTTGGCCATTTGCAGCTTGCCGCCGGCCTTCACCGCGCGACCGGCTTCGACTGCGCAGTCCGGGCAACCGAAATAGACCAGCGTGCCGCCGCCGCCCGAGGGCAGGCCCGCCTTACGCGTCAGCATGCCGCCCGCGCCGGTGGCATCCGGCCCCATCGGGAACATGCACATCTCCATGTCGGGCGACTCCTGCCTATCGAGCTTGCACTGGAACACGGTCTCGTAGAAAGTCTTCGCCCGCGCCATGTCCTGAACGTAGATCTCGAACCAGCAAACCGGATTCGTCTTCATCGCTGTCTCCTCTTATCCGTTGCAGAAACGATTCGACACTAGCAGCCGAATTGCAGCCCAACAACCACAACTTCAAAGTGGCATGCGCCGCACGGCGTACCACGAGGGCTGACTCCTGGCGTCAGTATTCGAGTTCCACCTGCAGGCGAAACGTGTGGTCGGGCGCGGCGGGCGAAGCGCCGATGAGATACCCGGCGTTGTATTCCAACGCGTAGCCGCCGCCCAGCGCCACCTTGCCGAACAGCGCCGGACCGAGGCGATGATCCTGCTCGGCGTGCGGCGCCCAATCGTTCCACTTGCCGGTATCGCCGAAGCCCTGCACACCGAATTCGAAGTGCCGCCGCCAGCGGTACTTGGCCTGCCATTCGTACACGAAGTGCGTGTCGGCGAGATCCTGGCTGCGATAGTTGCGCCGCAGGAGCGGGTTGAAGTTCACCTGCACCTTGCCCCACTCCGCCTGCAGGAGCGGCCCCCAGGTGACTTCCCATCCTTCCGCACGATCCTTCGGGTGTTCGATTTCGAGCAGCATGCCGAGGTCGACCGGGTACTTGCCGGTTTCGGTGAGCTGGAACTTGTTCTCCCACTCGATGGCGTCGAAGGTTGTGCCAGCGCCGCTTTCTCGCATGTACTTGGCATACAGCTCGGTGAACCACCAGTCGGTGGCACCGTAACCAAGGCCGATGCTCGCCGCCGCGGCAGCGGGATCGGCGCCCCGGCTGGCGGTGCCGAACTTGAAGTCGATCTCGCGTTCGCCCGGCTCCACGGCCGGATCGTGCACGTAGTCATTGGGATCGGCCATGGCCGCAGAGGCGTACAGCATCGCCCCTGCAGCGAGCAGCGCATCAACTTTCAACGGAGGACTCCTGTCAGGAAGAACGCGATTGCGTGGTGCGCGCGTAGCGCATGCCTGCGGTGATCAGCAGCAGCGCCGTGGCGTAGAACACGACCTGCATGCCCGCCGGCGTGGCCTCGTAGCCCACCAGCACATGCAGCAGCACGCCCAGCGGCGCGCTGTCCGACAACAGCCGCGAAGTGTCCCAGAGCGGGCTGGCGAGGCTGGGCAAGAGGTCGGCCTGGATCAGCACGCGCGCGAACTGGCTCGCCAGCGCGCACGCCAGCAGCAGGATCAGGCCGCTCGTGGCGGAGAAGAACAGGCGCGCCGGAATGCGCAACAGGCCGGCGTAGAGCGCGACGCCAGCCGCCGTGCCGAGGCCGAGCCCGATGGCGCCGCCTACCGCGACGCCCCATGGCGAATCGGCGCCGCCGATGGCGAGGCTGTAGAGGAACAGCACCGTCTCCGAGCCTTCGCGCAGCACCGCCAGCGCCACCAGGAGCGCCATGGCCGACATCTCGCGCTGCCCGCTAGCCACGTCCGCGCCCAGTTCGCGCGCTTCGCGCGTTAGTGCGCGCGCGTGCCGGCTCATCCAGATGTTGTGCCAGGCCAGCATCGCCACGGCCAGGCCGAGCACTGCGGCATCGAAGAGTTCCTGACCCGCGCCCTTGGCAAGGCTGGCGATCTCGCCGGTCACCGAAGCCACACCGGCGGCGGCGGCGAGGCCCGCCAGGATGCCGATGCCCAGCCAGCGGCCGCGCCCCGGCGCGCCGCGCGTCGCCGCAGCGACGATGCCGACGATCAGCGCGGCTTCGAGCACTTCGCGGAAAACAATGATGGCGGCGCCGAGCATGGCCTACTCCGCCACCACGGTGCCGTGGGCCGTGTCTTCGTGGAATTCGCCGTAGAACGGATAGCGCCCGGCCTCCAGCGGCCCGATGTAGATGATCGCGACGCCGCCCGGCGCGATCACCTTCTCGCGGTTCAGCTCGTGGCTTTCGAATTCCTCGGCCGCCGCGTCCATGTTGCGCACCGTCAAGCGCACCTTCTGGCCGGCCGGCACGTGGACTTCCTGCGGCTCAAAGCGGTTGTTGCGGATTGTGAGCAGGACCTCGGGCTCGGCCGCGCCCGCCGTGGCGGCAGTCAGGGCCGCCAGCGCGACCAGCATCTCGAACGTTCGCTTCATGCTTGCTCCTCGTTGTTAGTGCGAACGATAATGATTCGCGTTTCGCTTGTCAACCGGATTTCGATCCGGGTGCGAGGCGCGACGAAACGGCGGTGCGGAAGCCGCCTAAGCCTTGGCGCGTTTGGCCGCGCAGGCCTGGCAATAGCCGTACATGGCCAGGTGGTGGTCCACCAGTTCGTAGCCCAGGGACTCGGCGACCGCCTTCTGCCGCCGCTCGATGGTGGCGTCGACGAACTCCTCGGTGCGGCCGCAAACGAGGCAGATCAGGTGGTCGTGGTGCCGGCCTTCGTTAAGCTCGTAGACGGCCTTGCCGGCGTTGAACGTATTGCGCGCCAGCATGCCCGCTTCTTCCAGCTGGGTCAGGACGCGGTAGACCGTCGCCAGGCCAACGTCGGCCTGCTGCGCGGCGAGCCGGTGGTAGACCTCCTCGGCGGAGAGGTGCCGGCTCTTGGCGCTGCGGAATACCTCCAGCACCTTGATGCGCGGCAGGGTCACCTTGAGTCCGGCGCCCTTCAGATCCTCGGGTTCGTGCATGGCGAGCGGGATGGCAATCAATAGCGAGAATTATTCGCGTTCACGGCCGCCGGGTCAATGCCCGCACGGCGTACCACGGGGGCTGACTTTCAGTAGGAACCTGCGTTCGCGTGGTTGACGAACTTGGTGTACTCGCCGAGGAAGGTGAGCTTGACCGTGCCGGTCGGGCCGTTGCGGTGCTTGCCGATGATCACCTCGGCGACGCCCTTCTCCTGGGTGTCGGGCTTGTAGTACTCCTCGCGGTACATCATGAGGATGATGTCGGCATCCTGCTCGATGGCGCCCGACTCGCGCAGGTCGCTCATCAGCGGCCGCTTGTCGTTGCGCTCCTCGACCTTGCGCGAGAGCTGCGACAGCGCCAGGATCGGCACCTGCAGTTCCTTGGCCAGCGCCTTGATCGAGCGCGAAATCTCGGAGATTTCAGTCGCGCGGGTCTCGTTGTCCTTGGTCGAGGTCATCAGCTGCAGGTAGTCGATCACGATCAGGCCGAGCTTGCCGCACTGGCGATGCAACCGACGCGCACGCGCGCGCAGGTCCGTGGCATTGATGGCGCCGGTCTCGTCGATGTGGATCGGTGCATCGTGCAGCTTGCCCAGCGCCACGGTCATCTTGTCCCAGTCATCGTCGGAGAGGCGTCCGGTGCGCGTCTTGTGCTGGTCGAGGCGGCCGATCGACGACAGCATGCGCGTGGCGATCTGCGGGCCCGACATTTCCAGGCTGAACACCGCCACCGGCAGCCGCATCTCGACGCCGACGTGCTCGGCGATGTTGAGCGCGAAGGCGGTCTTGCCCATCGACGGGCGGCCGGCGATGACGATCATGTCGCCCGGCTGCAGGCCCGAGGTCATTTTGTCGAGGTCGTGGAAGCCGGTCGGCACGCCCGTGATGTCGGAGGGATTCTCCTTGTCGTAGAGCTCCTGGATGCGATCGACCACCTGGCCCAGCAGCGGCGTGATCGCCTCGAAACCCTGCACCGACTTGGCACCCGCCTCGGCGATCTCGAACACCTTCTGCTCCGCGTAGTCGAGCAGCTGCTTGGCATCGCGCCCGGCCGGATTGAGCGCGCTGGCGGCGATCTCGTCGCCGACGGTGACGAGCTTCCTGAGCACGGCCCGCTCGCGCACGATCTCGGCATAGCGGCGGATGTTGGCGGCCGACGGCGTCGCGTTGGCGATCTCGCCCAGATAGGCCATGCCGCCGGTCTGGTCGACTTCGTTGGACTTCTCGATCGACTCGAAGACGGTCACCACGTCGGCCGGCTTGCCCATTTCCACGAGCTTGCGGATGTGGCCGAAAATGCGCCGGTGGTCGTCGCGATAGAAGTCGCCTTCCGCGACCACGTCGGCGATGCGGTCCCAGGCCGAGTTGTCGAGCAGCAGGCCGCCGATCAGCGACTGCTCGGCCTCGATCGAGTGCGGCGGCAGCTTGAGCGCGGCCACTTGCGGATCGGGAGTCTGCTGGCTGTTGATCAGGCGAGGCAAGGCCATGGCTGGTGTCTCCGCAAATTCGTGTCCGCAATCAAGGCGCGGAGTCTACCGAGGCTGCCGTCGACTTGCAGGGATAAGTCTTGGGACAAGTTGTGCGCTCGCCGTGGATAGCTTGTGGGTAAACTGTGCGTAATGTCACCCCGCAACGTTAGCGCGCTCTTCTCCCGGCTGCAAGCCGACGATCCGGCGCCGGACACCGAACTCCACTACCGCACGCCCTACCAGCTGCTGGTGGCCGTCATACTTTCGGCGCAGGCGACCGACAAGGGGGTCAATCGCGCCACCGGGCCGCTCTTCCACGATGCGCCGACGCCGCAGGACATCGTCGCGCTGGGCGAAGAGAAGCTTGCCGGCTACATCCAGACCATCGGCCTCTACCGCACCAAGGCAAAGAACGTGATGGCGACGACGCGCCTCCTGCTCGAGCGGCACGGCGGCGAAGTGCCCGGCACGCGCGAGGCGCTCGAGGCGCTGCCCGGCGTCGGCCGCAAGACCGCCAACGTGATCCTCAACATCGTCTTCGGCGAGCCGACCATCGCCGTCGACACGCATATCTTCCGCCTGGCCAACCGCACGGGCCTCGCGCCCGGCAAGGACGTCGCCGCCGTCGAAGCGAAACTGCTCAAGGTGGTGCCGGCCGAATTCCGCCGCCACGCGCACCATTGGCTGATCCTGCACGGGCGCTACGTGTGCAAGGCCAGGACGCCTGCTTGCCCCCGCTGCGTAATCGCCGACCTGTGCGCCTTTCCCGACAAGACCGCCGCATGAAGCCCGACCATGTTCACGCCTGACCGCAACCAGGTGCGCCGATTTCTCGTCGAGGCGTGGCGCAAGAGATGCGACGGCCTGCCGGCGAGCGCGCTGGAGATCATGGCCGCCGACGTCGCCGAACTGCATCCGGAGTACCACGACCTTCTGGCCTCGGGCGACGAGGCGCTCACGCGCGAGTGGGCGCCGGAACAGGGCGAGACCAACCCCTTTCTGCACCTCTCGCTGCATCTCGCAATCGAGGAGCAGTTGTCGATCGACCAGCCGCCCGGCATCCGCGCGGTCTTCGAGCAGCTGCTGAACCGCCGCGGCGATCGCCACGAGGCGCTGCATGCGATCCTCGACTGCCTGGGGGAAACCGTCTGGCGCGCCAGCCGCGACAACCGCCCGCCCGACGGCGCCGCCTATCTCGAATGCCTCAAGCGCCAATTGTGATTCATGCCCGGCGTACCACGAGGGCTGACTCTCAGCCCTGCACGGGCGGCGCGACCTTGAGCACCTCTTCCATCGTCGTCAGGCCGGCTGCCACCTTCTTGGCGCCGGAGATGCGCAACGGCAGCATGCCCTCGCGCGCCGCCTGTTCGCGCAGGCGCGCGAGATCCGTGGTGCCCGTAATCAGTTTCCTGACCTCGGGCGACAGCAGCATGATTTCGTAGAGGCCCATGCGGCCCTGGTAGCCGGTCATGCGGCAATCGAGGCAGCCGACCGGATAGTAGAGCGTCTGCGGTTTGCCCGACTTCCAGGGCGCCACCAGCGCATTCCAGGTCTCCTCATCTTCCTCCCGCATGCCGCCCGCCTTCTTGCATTTCGGGCACAGCATGCGCACGAGCCGCTGCGCCATCACGCCGAGCAGCGTCGAATGCAGCAGGTAGGGCGGCACGCCGAGATCGAGCAGGCGCGTCACCGCGGTCGGCGCGTCGTTGGTGTGCAGCGTCGACAGCACCAGGTGGCCCGTGAGCGCAGCCTGGATCGCCATGTCCGCGGTCTCCAGGTCGCGGATTTCGCCGACCATGATGATGTCCGGATCCTGGCGCATCAGGGCGCGGATGCCCGACGCGAAGTTCATGCCGATGTCCGCCACCATTTGCACCTGGTTGAACGTCGGCTCGATCATCTCGATCGGGTCCTCGAGCGTGCACACGTTCACGTCCGGCGTCGCCAGCTGCTTCAGCGTCGAATAGAGCGTCGTCGTCTTGCCCGAACCGGTCGGGCCGGTCACCAGCACGATGCCATTGGGCTGCGTGGTCATCTGCCGCCAGCGCGCGTAATCCTCGTCGGCGAAACCGAGGTCGGCGAAGTCGCGCACCAGCACTTCCGGGTCGAAGATGCGCATCACCAGCTTCTCGCCGAAGGCCGTGGGCAGCGTCGACAGCCGCAGTTCCACTTCCTGGCCGCCGGGCATGCGCGTCTTGATGCGGCCGTCCTGCGGCCGCCGCTTCTCCACCACGTCCATGCGGCCCAGGATCTTGATCCGGCTCGTCATGGCGTTCAGCACCGACATCGGAATCTGGTAGACCTGATGCAGCACGCCATCGATGCGAAAGCGCACGAAGCCGATGTCGCGGCGCGGCTCGACGTGGATGTCCGAGGCGCGCTGCTCGAACGCATACTGCCAGAGCCAGTCGACAATCTGCACGACGTGCTGGTCGTTGGCGTCGAGCGTGCCTTTCGTCTTGCCGAGTTCGACCAGCTGTTCGAAATTCGAGATGCCCGTGCCGGCCACGTCGCCTTTCACCATGGCCTTCTTGACGGACTTGGCCAGGTTGTAGAACTCGACCTGGTAGCGGGCGATGTCGTCGGGATTGGCGATCACCCGGCGGATGCTCTTCCTGAGGATCGGCTCCAGTTCCCCCTCCCAGGCGCGCTGGTAGGGCTCGGCGGTGGCGATGACGACCTCGCTCGGCGTCACCGCCACGGGCAGGATGCGAAAGCGCGTCGCGTACGCGTTCGACATCACGTCGGTGACGGCCGAGAAGTTGATCTTGAGCGGATCGATGTGGAAGTACTGCAGGCCGCACCATCTGGCCAGCCATTCGGCCAGCAGGTCGAGATCGAGCAGCCGGTGCGGCGGCTGCGGCGTCTTCCAGCGCTGTTCGGCGATCACGATGAGCGGATGGATGTCGCCGCGGAAGTAGCGGCGCTCGCGCTTGAACTTCTCGGCGACGTCGGCCGTCACCAGCCCGTCGGCCAGCAGGGCGTCAACCACCTCGGGCAAGGTCAGCCGGCGATCCTTCTCCTGCGCGTGATCGACCGGCTTGGCTGGCTTGTTCATCGTCTGCGCTCCAACGAAAGTCCCGGCGATTCTACCCGCGGCGCACGGCCGCGCCGCTTCGCTTATCATAGTTTTACCTCGAAGCTGCCTTGGAGCCCGCCATGAACACCAAGTCCATCGCCCTTGTTGCCTGCCTCGCCGCCACCACGCTCGTACCGATCCACGCGCGCGCCGAAGACCTGGTGCGCCTGGGCAACCTCAAGTTTGCGCATTACGGCGCCGTCTCGTACATGAAGGAAATCTGCCCCAGGTACGGCATCAAGCTCGAAGAGCGCATGTTCGCCAAGGGGCCGGAGATCCTGCCCGCCATCGTCGCGGGCGAGATCGACATCGCCGCGTTGGCCTCGGACGGCGCCATTTCGGGGCGCGCCAACGGCGTACCGATCTACACCGTTGCCGGTTTCGCCAAGGGCGGCGCGCGCATGGTTGCGCAGGCCGACTCCGGCATCAGGACGCTCAAGGATCTCAAGGGCAAGCGCGTCGGCGTCACCCGCGGCGGCATGCAGGAACTGCTGCTGATGGCCGAACTGGAGAAGGCAGGCCTCACCTGGGCCGACAAGCCCGGCAAGGACGTCGAAATCGTCTACCTCGCCTTCGCCGACCTCAACCAGGCGCTGGCCGCTAAACAGATCGACGCCATGTGCCAGTCCGAGCCGCAATCCTCGCAGGCCATCAACAAGAAGTTCGGCGTTGAATTGCTGAAGCCCTACGACACGCCGCTGGGCGAACCCTACCGCGTGCTGGTGATGACCGAGAAGATGTACAACGAAAGGAAGGACGTCGCCCAGCGCACGTTGAAATGCTTCGCGGATGCCACCGCCACGTTCATACGCGACCCGGCGCTGGCCGAGAAGTACGTGCGCGAGCAGATGTTCAAGAACCAGATCACCTCGCAGGATTTCCGCGACGCGATGGACAACGCCGACTACACCTACGAGGTGCCGCCCGCCCACATGGACACCGCGACGGCGATGATGCAGAAGTACGGCGTCGGCCGCATGGCCAATCCGCCGAAGGCGGCGGACTGGGTGAAGCTCGACCTGGTGCAGAAGGCGGAAGCCGACCTGAAGGTCAAGTAAGCGCGCGATGGCCGGCAAGCTCAAAGCCTTCCTGACCGGGGCCATCGTGCCCGTGCTCGTGTTGGCGGTCTGGGAGGCGACGGCGCGCGCCGGCCTGTTCTCGCCGATCGTGCTGCCGGCGCCGTCGGCGGTGGCGATCCGCTGGTGGGCTTACCTGCTGCCGACCGATGTCTGGAATCCCGCCGCGCAGTCCTGGCTGGCCTGGGCGCTCTCGGGCGAACTGCCGTCGGACGCCGCTGGCAGCCTCTACCGGGTGCTGGTCGGCTTTATCGTCGGCGCCGGCCTGGCGCTGCCGCTCGGCCTCCTGATGGGTGCCAGCGAAAGCATCTACGCGCTGATGAACCCGCTGGTGCAGATCCTGCGGCCGATTCCGCCCATCGCCTACATCCCGCTCGCCATCGTCTGGTTCGGCCTCGGCAACCCGCCATCGGTGTTCCTGATCGCGCTCGGCGCCTTCTTTCCGGTGCTGATGAACACCATCGCCGGCGTCCGCCATGTCGACGGCATCTATCTGCGCGCCGCGCGCAACCTCGGCGCCGGCCAATGGACGCTGTTCATGCGCGTCATCCTGCCGGCCTCGACCCCCTACATCCTGGCCGGCGTGCGCATCGGCATCGGCACCGCCTTTATCGTCGTCATCGTCTCGGAGATGATCGCCGTCAACAACGGGCTCGGCTTCCGCATCCTCGAAGCGCGCGAATTCATGTGGTCGGACAAGATCATCGCCGGCATGCTGACCATCGGCATGCTCGGCCTCGCGCTCGACACGGCCGTCAGCCGCCTCAACAACCACCTGCTGCGCTGGCACCGCGGGCTGGAGCACTGATGGCGCAGATCGTCGTCGAGCGGGTCGCCAAGATATTCCACAGCCGGGACCAGGAAGTCGTGGCGCTGCGCGACATCGACCTGGAAATCGCCAGGGGCGAGTTCGTCTGCCTGCTCGGCCCCTCGGGCTGCGGCAAGTCCACGCTGCTCAACGCCGTCGCCGGTTTTTCGCCGCCCTCCTCGGGCACCATCCGTGTCGACGGCCGCGTCGTCACGACGCCGGGACCGGACCGCGGCATGGTCTTCCAGGAATACGCGCTGTTCCCGTGGATGACCGTGGCCCAGAACGTCGCCTTCGGACTGCAGATGCAGAAGCGGCCGAAGCAGGAAATCGCGACGCGCATCGGCCAGTTGCTCGACATGCTGAAGCTGAAGGAATTCCGCGACCGCTTTCCGAAGGATCTGTCGGGCGGCATGCGCCAGCGCGTCGCCATCGCCCGCGTGTTGGCCATCGATTCGCCGATCCTGCTGATGGACGAGCCCTTCGGCGCCCTCGACGCCCTCACCCGCCGCAACCTGCAGGACGAGCTGCTGCGCCTGTGGACCGAGTTCGGCAAGACCATCCTGTTCGTCACGCACTCGATCGAGGAGTCGATCTACCTCGCCGACCGCATCGTCGTCATGACCTACCGGCCGGGCACCATCAAGCGCGACCAGCGCGTCGCACTGCCGCGTCCACGCGATCCGGCCTCGCAGGAATTCAACGAACTGAAACGCGAACTCGGCATGCTGGTGATGGAGGAGCAGCAGCGCCATGCGGCCGAGGAAATGCAGCTGACAACAGCAGACTAGCCGCACGGCGCCGTCCGGATTGACACATGCGGGTCCGTGTTTCAGACTGAGCGGGCGACAAGAAAGCCGCTACATCACCTCTCGGAAAATCATGCCCACACTCAAGCCTGGCCGTATGCTCAAGGACAAGCTGATCAACGGCGAGACCGTCTTCGGGACATTTTTTCAACACGGGCTCTCGCCGTCGCTGGTCGACGTCATTCCGGACGGAGCACTCGATTTCGTCATTGTCTCGGCCGAGCACAATGCGCTCGATCTCGCCGACTTCCTGCCAATCCGCTACGCATTGGCGGCGAAGGGAATCGCCGTCCTGGCGAGGTCGCACAGTCGGGAACCCGACGACGTTTCGAAGGTCTGCGATTCCTTCGACGGTGTCGTGGTCCCGTACGTCGAAGAAGTGGAACATGCCAGACGATTGATGGCTGCGGCGTTGTATCGGCCGCTGAAAGGCGTTGCGCTGGAGCGAGTGTTGAACGCCGGCGAGTGGCCGAGCGACAAATCGCGAAAGTACGCCATAGAGCAGCGTTGCGCCGACACTGTGTTCATTCCAATGATCGAATCGCTCCGCGGAGTCGAGAACCTCGATGCCATTTGTTCGATTCCCGGCGTCCATGCGGTGTTTGTCGGCCCGAACGACTTGACCACGACGATGGGAATTCCCAACGAGTACGACCATCCGGATCTGATCGCGATTCTCGACAAGATCATCAAAGTAGCCGACGCGCGACACGTGGCGACGGGCTGCAGCTTCGTCAAATTTGAGCAGATGCTTCGAACCGTTCGTCAAGGAGCCCGTTTCATTTGTTTTTCGAACGACGGTGGCCTGCTAAGAGAAGCGATGGATTCGGCGTTCGGGCGGCTTCGCTCGGGAAGCGATCGGAGCTAGTCGAATCACGATCTTCCCCGGCTGGCGCCGGTCGGGCGCCGCCGGCGCCGTAAACGCGACGTCCCGTCGCATGCCATTGGCGCCGGAACGGCCACCCGGTTAAGGTTCCGCCGGCAAACCTCATACAATCAGCATCCTCGCAGCCAAATCCACGAAGCCACATGACCCCTCGGACCATCGCTCCACGTTGGCGCTTTCACAAAGCCTGGATTTCGCTCGCCTGCGCCGCGCTCGTGGCAGCGCTGCCTGCCTGCAATCGCGCGCCGGCGAAGACGGAAGATGCCGCGCCGCTCCTGATCGCCGCCGAAGACACCATCACGCTGCGCGCCAGCGCATTGGCCTCGGGGCCACTCGTCACCGGCTCGATCCAGCCCGAGCGGCGCGCCGACCTGCGCGCGGAGGTCTCGGCGATGGTGCTGAAAGTACTGCGCGAGAACGGCGATGTCGTGCGGCGCGGCGACCCGCTGGTGCAACTCGACGATACGGCGATCCGGGACGCGCTGGCGTCCGCCGAGGCTGCGAGCCGCACCGCTGGCATGACACTCGACCAGGCCAACCGGCAGCTGGAACGCCAGCAGACCCTGCGCAATTCCGGCATGACCACCGTGCAATCCCTGGAAGATGCCGAAAACCGCCGCAACAACGCGCTCGCGGAGTTCGAGGCCGCCAAGGCGCGCGTCGTCTCGGCCCGCCAGCAGATGACGCGCACGCTGGTGCGCGCCCCGTTCGACGGCATCGTCAGCGACCGCAAGGTGTCGTCCGGCGACACGGCGCAACCGGGCAAGGAACTCATCAAGGTGATCGACCCTTCGAGCCTGCGCTTCGAGGGCATGATCTCGGCAGATCAGATCGGCGTGGTCCAGCCGGGTCAGACGGTCAGTTTCCGAGTGAACGGCTACGGTGAGCAGGACTTCGCAGGACGCGTGCGGCGTGTCAACCCGACGGCAAACACGGCAACGCGCCAGGTGGAAGTGCTGGTCGATTTTGCCGGTAAGTCCCAGCCGCACCTGGCCGGACTTTACGCGGAGGGCCACGTCGAATTCGAAGCGCGACAAAGCCTGACGCTGCCGGCGTCGGCGGTGGTGCGGGAGGGCGACAAGACCTTCGCATGGATCATCCAGGGCGGCACGCTGCACAAGTCGGCCATCACGCTCGGCGCCCGCAACCCGCGCACGGGCGACTATGAACTGTCTGCCGGCGCCACCGAGGGCGACCAGGTGCTGCGCCAGCCGTCGGCGCTACTCAAGGACGGCCAGGCCGTGCAACCGGACGCCGGCGCGAAGTCCTGAGCCATGCTGCTGTCCGACTTCAGCATCCGTCAACCGGTATCGGCCGTCGCCATCATCCTCGGCCTGATGTTCATGGGCCTGACGGCGCTGCACAAGCTGCGCGTCAACGAAATACCCGACGTCCAGATGCCGGTCATCGTGGTCGCCATTCCCTACCCCGGCGCATCGCCGGATACGGTCGAACGCGAGATCGTCAATCGCATCGAGAAATCGCTGCAGAGCATCCCGCAGGTCTACCAGATCCGCTCCACCGCAGCGGAAAGCCAGGCCACCATTGTCGTCATCTTCAATTTCAAGAAGAACATGGTCGAGGCGGCGGATGAGATCCGCAACTCGATCGCTTCGGTGCGGCACAAGCTGCCGATCGAAATGCGCGAACCGATCCTGCAGCGCGTTGACCCGGACGCCCAGCCGGTGCTGCAGATTGCACTGTCGTCGACGTCGCAATCCCATGCCGAGATCTCCCGCCTGGCGGCGGATGTGCTGGCCGACCGCTTCCGCGCCGTCGATGGAGTCGCCTCGGTCTCGGTCAACGGGGCGCTGCAGCGCCAGCTGTCGGTGCTCCTGAGCGCGGAGAAGATGCGCGAACGCAGCGTCTCGGCGGCCGAGGTGGTCGCCGCCTTGCGGGCGCAGAACACGACGGCGCCGGTCGGGCGGATCAAGGGCGTGCTGGATGACCAGAGCATCCGCCTGGTCGGCCGCATCGAGTCGCCGCGCGAGTTCGAGCAGATCGTCGTGCGCCGCGTCGGCGAGCAGATGGTGCGCCTCGGCGAGGTTGCCCGCATCGTGGACGGTTACGCCGAACCCGACGGCTACAGCCTGCGCAACGGTTCGGCCAACGTCAACCTGTCCGTCACGCGCTCGCGCGACGCCAGCACCGTTACCGTCGCCGAGAAGTGCCGCGCACTGGTCGAAGAAATCAACAAGACCCTGCCCCAGGGCACCAGGCTGGACGTCACGCAGGACGGCGGCAAGGACGCCGAGTCGAACCTCGACAACGTCATCGAGGCGCTTGTCTTCGGCGCCATGCTGACGGTAACCGTCGTCTATGCTTTCCTGAATTCCTGGCGATCGACGCTGATCACGGCTCTGTCGTTGCCGACCTCGGTGATCGCCGCGTTCACGGCCGTCTGGGCGAGCGGATTCACGCTCAACTTCATGACCCTGCTCGGACTTTCGCTCGCCATCGGCGTGTTGATCGACGATGCCATTGTCGTGCGCGAGAACATCGTCCGCCACATGGAGCGCGGCGCCGACCGCATGAGTGCCGCGCGCCTGGGCACCAGCGAGATCGGCATGGCGGTGACGGCGACCACGCTGTCGATCGTGGCGGTTTTCATCCCGGTCGCCTTCATGGGCGGGCTATCGGGCGAGTGGTTCCGGCCTTTCGCGCTGACGGTGACGACGTCGGTGCTGGTGAGCCTGCTGGTCTCGTTCACGCTCGACCCCATGCTGTCCGCCTATTGGGGCGACCCCGTCGGCTACCGGCACCGGCCGATGCGCGGCCTGTCGGCAAAGCTCGCACGCTTCAACGACTGGTTCGACCACCAGGCCAACCGCTACGGCAACGTCATCGCCTGGGCGTTGCATCATAGGCGCAACATGGCACTTATCGCCATTGCGTCGCTGGTCGGCGCCATCGTCCTCCAGGCAACGGTAGGAGGGTCAGCCTTCCTGCCGCCTTCAGACGCCGGCTTCGTCGCCATCCAGGTACGCACGCCCTCGAGCGCCAGCCTGGATTACGCCCGCATGAAAGTCGAGAAGGCGGCCGAGCTGGCGCGCACGCTGCCCGAGACGGTCGCCACCAACAGCGTGGTGGACGCCAGCGGCGGCCGTGTCTATGTCGACCTCGGCAAGCGCTCGGAGCGCAGCCGCAGCGCC
>DATJQH010000176.1:0-6089 GCA_035505955.1 Rhodocyclaceae bacterium | reverse complement strand
GACGGGATCGAGCGCGCGGCCGGTCCAGTCGATCCAGCCCTCGCGGTAGGTGTAGCCGATCCAGCTGTCTGCGGTCGTGAGGTAGCGCACGCCGCCCTCGGCGTTGCGCGTGCGGTAGTCACCTTCCTGCTGGACCAGCTGGTCGTTCGTGGTCTTGCTTTGCGAAATGCCGGCGACGAAGCGCAGGGCGCCCAGGCTGCCGAATTCGGCATTGCCGCGCACGGTGTCGGTGGTGCGCACGTTGCGGATGTAGGTCTGGTAGTCCGCGAAGCTGTTCAGCGACTGGGCGCGCTCCGCGCCGAGGAGGCCGGTGATGTTGGGCGTGAGCGACCAGTTCCAGCGGCCGTCGAAGTTCTTGGTGGTGTAGTCGAGGAAGTTGTAGTTGCTGAAGTGATTGTCGGCGAGCTTCGCGCCGAGGTGGAAGCGCTGCAGCGAGTATTCCTTGTCCAGCGTGAGGCCGACGGCGTCGGTGCGGATGTTGTCGGCGCGCTTTGACTTGCTGAGCCCGACTGCAGTGGGATCGACGCCGTCCGGCAGGCGGAACAGGTTGTTGTCGTGGGCATACGATTCCGACAGGAAGACGTTGAAGGTGTCGAATTCGTCGGCGAATGCCGGCGCGCCGGCGGCAAGCAGCGCGCAGGCGAGGCCGAGTGCCGGGCCGGAGGCCCGGGCCGGGCGCAGCGAAGGTTTCAGGACCATGCGGGGTCTCAGATCGTGGAAGGGGCGATGAACGGCAGCATGCGCTGGTTGGCTTCGCGCAGCCTGCGGGTCATTTCGGTGAGCAGCACGAGCAGGAAGCGGGCGCCGAGCGCGGGGCTGCGGTTGAGCAGGACGTTCAGCGAGCCGCGGCGCAGCACGGCGAAGTCGGTCGGCTCGCGCGCGATGCAGCTGGCGTTGCGCTTCTGGCCGTCGACCAGCGACATTTCGCCGAGGATGCCGCCCGGGCCCACCGTGGCCACAAGCTTGTTGCCCTGGCCGGGCATGGACTTGATGACGTCGACGCTGCCGGTGAGTACCAGCAGCAGGTAATCGCCTTCCTGGCCCTCCTGCAGGAGTGTCGTGGCGCTTGGGGCGCCGAAGCACTCCATGTAGGCGGCAAGTTGCTCCACCTGCGTCAGGTCGAAGTCGCCGAACAGCGGAATCTGTTCCATGATCCCGAAGATTTCGTCGATGAATCCTGTGGCCGCGCCGAGGTTTTCAAGGCTGGGGTAAAGGTTATCGTTGGCCGTGTTCATGAGCGTCATGAAGGGTTGTTTCCGAACGAGGTTTTTGCCGGCTGCTCCAGGGCGAGCCATATGACGCTGGCTGCCGGGAGTCGGTCGAATTCGCTTAACTCTAACATTTTTTTGTCGTTAATCCTTCGTCATCCTCCGCGAGGGCAAACTGGTGGCAAAATTGGCATCTGTCGGTTATCCCTCCCCTCACCTCGGAGTCACCCGCGTGTCGGTCGTCACGGATCTTTCAGCGCAGGAGCACGAACGGTTTCTGCGCATCGTTCAGGAATCGCTGGTCGTGGATCGCCACTTCCACCTGTTCCTGTGGCTGCAGGGCGAGATCCAGAGCCTGTTGCCCCATGAGATCTTCATCTCCATGGTCGGCAACTTCGCCACCGAGGACGTCGCGGTGGACGTGATTTCGTCGCTGCCGCGCCTGCGCGCCCAGAAATGCCTCAAGTGCGGGCTGGGCAACGTGGCCAAGGACTTGCATGCGCGCTGGAAACGCAACGGCTACCAGTTGATGTCGCTGCGCGGCGAGTTCGGCCAGTTGCTGCATGCGGGTGAGTGCGAATGCCCGCTGGCGCCCATCTTCAGCGGCAGGGGCTCGATGCTGGCGCACGGGCTGCAGGACGGCCGCAACGGCGAGGATGCGCTCTATCTCGTCATGCACCCCGAACCGGTGCTGGCCGAGCACGAACGCCGCATGTTCACGCTCCTGCTGCCGCAGATCGATTTCGCCTGTCGCCGTGCGGCCTCGCTGACGGACGATGGCGTGGTCTCGCGCCTGCGCCCCGGGCAGACTTTCGACTTGTCCGCCCGCGAACGGGAGATCCTCGACTGGGTGCGGATGGGCAAGACCAACGACGAAATCGGCAGCATCCTGAACATCAGTGCATTTACCGTGAAGAACCACCTGCAGCGCATCTACCGCAAGATGGACGTGCTGAACCGCGCGCAGGCAGTGGCGAAGCTCGAAGATACGGGCCGCCGGCGCGCGCCGGCCGGCCGCTAGCCATGCTGCCGCAAATCACGCGGAGCCGGGCACACCCCGGTGGCCGCGGCGTCGGTGCGTTCAGTCGCGCCTTCCAGATGCCGGTCGCGCGCGAGCGGCCGATCGAGTTCCTCGAATCCTTCCTCGATCCCGTGGTGCTGATCGGCACGCTTTGGGGGCTGGTGCTCTACTTCGAGCTGGAACTCGACAATCCCTACCTGATCCTCGGGCTGGTCGTGTTCTCGATGACCTTCCCGGGACCGAGCTACCTGCGCGCGTCGCCGATGCGCATGGTCTGGCGCGTGTTCTCGGGCTGGACGATCATCGCGACGCTGCTGGGCCTGTTCGGCTACGCGGCGCACCTCATCCACTATTTCGACCGCTACGTGCTGGTGAACTGGCTGTGGCTCGCCCCGATCGCGCAGCTGGCGGCGCGCAGCGCGTTGAAGCTGGCAGCGCCGACCCTGATCGCGATCCTGGGCGGACAGCGCCGGGCCATCGTCGCGGGCGTGAACGATCGCGGCGTGTCGCTGGCGGCGCGTACGGCGAGCAATCCGGCGGCCGGCATCACGGTGGTCGGCTACTTCGACGACCGCCGGGCCGATCGCCTGCCCGCTTTCAGCCCGCTGCCGCTCCTGGGCACCCTGGCCGAACTGCCCGATTTCGTGCGCCGCTCCAACATCCACGTCATCTACCTGGCGCTGCCGATGACGACGCAGGCGCGCATCCAGAAGCTGCTGGACGACCTGCGCGATACGACGGCATCCATCTACTTCGTGCCGGACTACTTCATCACGGACCTGATCCAGGGCCGCGTCGGCGCGGTGGAGGATATCCCGGTGGTGGCCGTGTGCGAGTCGCCGTTCGTCGGGCTCGGCGGGATGGCCAAGCGCGCGAGCGACATCGTCATGGCGTCGCTGATCCTGCTGCTGCTGTCGCCGCTGCTGCTGGCGATCGCCATCGGCGTCAAGCTCAGCTCGCCGGGGCCGGTGATCTTCCGGCAGCGCCGCTACGGCCTGGACGGGCAGGAGATCATGGTCTACAAGTTCCGCTCGATGACGGTGTGCGAAGACAGCGGCGAGATCCGCCAGGCGCAGAAGAACGACCAGCGCGTGACGAAGCTCGGCGCTTTCCTGCGCAAGACGTCGCTCGACGAATTGCCGCAGTTCGTCAACGTCCTGCAGGGGCGCATGAGCATCGTCGGGCCGCGGCCGCACGCGGTGGCGCACAACGAGATGTACCGCAAGATGATCAAGGGCTACATGCTGCGGCACAAGGTGCGGCCGGGCATCACGGGCTGGGCGCAGGTCAACGGGCTGCGCGGCGAGACCAAGACCGTGGACAAGATGGAAGCGCGCATCGAGCACGACCTCGAGTACCTGCGCAACTGGTCGCTGCGGCTCGACCTCTACATCATCTTCAAGACAGGCTTCGTCGTCCTGCGCGACCAGCACGCGTACTAGAGCGGCGGCAGTTCGGCGCGCAAGCGCAGATATGCCAGTCCGAGCCACTCGTGCACGGCAACGCCCGACCACATCAGCGCGTTGGCGTTCGGCATGAACTGGCCGAAGGTGTCGGCAGGCGCAGTCACGTTGTAACCCATCGGCGCCGGGAGGACCTCGAAACCCTGTTCCGCGAACAGCTGCCGGGCCCTTCGCATGTGCCAGACATGGGTGACGAGCGCAATGCGCTGGATGCCGTCGCGTTTCAGGATTGGCGCCAGGTGGCTGGCGTTCTCGATGGTGTCCGTGGATGTGGTTTCGACCCAGCGGGTGTCGACGCCGAGATCCTCCTTCAGCGCCTTGCGCATGACCTCGGCCTCGGATTCGCTGCCTGGCATCGGGGAGCCGCCGGTGATTGCGACCGGCAGGCCGCTCTCCCTGGCGAGGCGCGCGGCATAGCGCAGGCGCTGCAGTTCGTCGTTGCTGACCGTGGTGCCGCCGTACTCGATGGCGCCGCGATAGTAGTTGCCACCCAGCACCACGATGGCCTGGGCGCGTGCCAGTTCCTCGGGGATGATGGGCGGCGTGTCGACGAGCCCGCTCATCAGCAGCCTGGAAGTGACGTGGGTCGAGACCGCCGCCAGCACGACGAGCGACAGGCCGATCAGGAAATGCCCGGCACGCGGATGGCGGCCGGCCAGCCAGAGGCCGAAGGCCGCAAGCAGGATCAGCGAGAACGGCGGCAGCAGGATTGCCGTGATTGCGGTCTTGAGCAGAAACATGGGGGCAAAGGCCTCCTGATTGTCATTTAGTGGGCTGGGTCGGCCGCTATTATCGACGCATTCTGCCGCCCGCGCGCCCTTGCGACGCGCGGCCGCGGCATTGGCTGACAGGAAGGAATCCATGGACCTGGCCGATTTTGGCGTGCGCGAATTGATCATGCTGACGATGTTCGCTGCGGTCGTGTACCTGATCGTGGCGACGCTGGGGCTGTTGCGCCTGCGCAAGCGCAAGCAGGATCCGCTGATGGAAGAGCCGGCCTCGGAGGCGAGGTCGATCGACATCGACGAGCGCGACGCCCCGGGGTGGCATCCGCCGACGCTGACGCCGGTGGACCTCATGCTCGACGAACGTACGCCCGAACCCATTTCCCTTTCGTTCGACGAGCCGCACCTGGTGGATGAGATCGAGCCTTCGGCGCCGGCCGCCAAGCCGTTCGCCGCGACGCTGGCCGAGGTCGGGCTGGACGCGGAGGTGCGCCAGCTGCGCGCCGAGGTGGCGGACTTGCGGCGCGAGGTTGCCGAACTGAAGGAGAAGCGGCGCGTGTCGCCGCTTTACAAGGATGCGGCGGCGCTGGCGCAGCGTGGTTTCGACGCGCACGGCGTGGCGGAGGAATGCGGCATTTCGGTCGCGGAAGCGGAACTGGTCATGGCCATGAGCCGGGACGACAAGAACTTCGATAGCGAGGTTGACGATGGCGCAGAAAGAGCAAGACACAACGCTGAAATTTGAGTCGCCGGACGACGACGGCCTGCGCAGGAAGCTGCTGGCGCGCGTGGGCATCGCGGCGGCGATCGTGGTGTTGCTGCTGGGCGCCCTGGTGCTGTTCGACACGATGATCGAGCGCGAGAAGCCGGCGAAGCAGGTCGCGCGCGTCGAACCGCCGACGCGGGTGATCGAGAAGTCGACGAACGAGGAGAAACCGGCCGCGCCGGCGGAAGAAAAGGCCGAGGAAAAGCCCGCCGAGAAGCCGGCGCCGAGCGAGGCCGGCAAGGAACCTGTCGCCGAGCCCGAACGCACCGAGGCGCCGACCGTCGCACGGGCCAGGCAGGAGCGTCCGTTGACGCCGCCGGCCACGACGAAGCCTGCCTCAATGCATCCGGGCGCCGCCGTCGCGGCCCAGCAGCCCGAGCCGGCGCAGGCGATCGCGCGCGCCGCACCGGCGGCGCGTCCGGCACAGCCCGCGGCCGCGTCGCGGCCCATCGCGCGCGCAGTCGAGGCGGCGCGCCAGTTCCTGCTCCAGGTGGGCGTCTTCAACAATGTCGCCAACGCGGAAGAGTTGCGTGCCAAAATCGAAAGCGCAGGCCTGCCGGTGCGCATCGAGACGCGCGTCCAGGTGGGCCCGTTCGCCAGTCGCCAGGAAGTCGAGCAGGCGCGCGCGAAACTGACCGCGCTGGGCATCGACGAATCGTTGGTCGTGGCCGGCCACAAGTAAAAGGAGGACGTGATGAAGATCGACAGCCCCCGTTTCGGCAGCCTCGAAATCGATTCCGACCGCGTCATCGAATTTCCGGCCGGCCTGCCCGGCTTCGAGAACCTGCACCGGTTTTCGCTCTTCCATGCCGAGACCGCGGGCAGCCCCGCCTTCTTCATCATGCAGTCGATGGACGATCCTACCGTGGCCTTCCACATCGCCGATCCCGCGCGCTTCGGCGTCGA
>DATJQH010000175.1:0-2107 GCA_035505955.1 Rhodocyclaceae bacterium | reverse complement strand
ACGCCAAGGCCGCAGCCGCATGGCCGGGGCGCACACTCGACGCGGCTGTCGCCGTCTGGCAGGCCGACCGCGAGTTCCTTGATGAGCCGCAGCGACTCGAATATCTCGTCGAAGCGCACCGCCACCCGCGCAGCCACGTCGCCGCGCTCGTCCGTGGCCGGTCGCACGCCGAGTTCGGCATACGGCGCCGGCGGCGCATAGCCCTGGCGATAGCAGCGGCCGTCGAGGATGATACCGGTGGCCCGCGCCGCCATGCCGGTCAGGGACAGTTCGCGCGCGAGCTCCGCGGTGATCGCGCCCGTTGTGAGGAACCGGTCCTGCAGCCCCGGGTGTTCCTCGTAGATCGAACGTATATCCTTCACCTCGCGGCCGAGCGCGTCGCACTGCTCGACGATCATCCGCAGCGCCGGCGGGTCGAGGTCGAGCACGACGCCGCCCGGCACGATACGGTCCATCATGAAGCGGTGGCCGAACAGCTGTGCGTTGAGGCGCAGCCAGTCTTCCTTCAGGCGCATGAACTGCGTCAGGCCGAAAGCGAAGGCGGCGTCATTGCCGAGCGCGCCGAGGTCGCCGAGGTGGTTCGCCACGCGCTCGCGCTCGAGCATCAGCGCGCGCAGCGCGAGCGCGCGCGGCGGCGGCGCCACGCCGCAGGCAGCCTCGATGGCCGTCGCGTAGGCCCAGGCATAGGCGCAGGTGGAATCGCCCGAAACCCGGCCGACGAGCTTGGCCCCGGCGGCGATGTCCGTGCCGACGAAGCGATGCTCGACGCCCTTGTGCTGGTAGCCAAGGCGCTGTTCGAGGCGCAGCACTTTCTCGCCGATCACCGAGAAGCGGAAGTGGCCTGGCTCGATGATGCCGGCGTGGATCGGGCCGACGGGAATCTCGTGCGCGCCTTCGCCGCCGACCTGCACGAAGTCGTAGTCGCTCGGCAGGTTCGGAAAGCCAACGCCGACGCCAACCTCGTGCACCGAATCATGGCGCAGCGGGTGCCAGTGCTCGGGCCAGGCGCCGTGTCGCAGCCAGGCCCGCTGGTCACCGCCGTCGCAGCAGATGCCGACGAGATCGCGGGTAGCGCGCTGCATGCGGTTGGCGGCCGGAAAGATGCCTGAAAGATCGGGATAGAACGGGCAGTCGCCGTCGTTGGCACCGCCGGCGCGCAGGTCGAGTGTCACCCAGGCGTGGCCTTCGTCGAGACTGAATACACAATTGAGGCGGAAGCAGCCATCTTCGCGGCGCCTGTCGTCGCCCCAGAGCGCGGCGATGCGCCCGCCGTGGCGATGCACGGAGACGGCGAAGCGCAGCAGATCCTCGCCGTCCGCCGCGCGACCGGTCCACGCAGGCGCACCCGGGCCGGGCTGGGCAGTGAATTCGATGGGCTCGGCGTGGAACAGCATCGTGCCTAGCCCAACATCCGCGCCGCTTCATGGAACCAGCGCGTGAGATAGGGTGGAATGTAGAGGCCGATCATCAGCACGATGGCCAGATGCACGAACACGGGCGTGATGGCCGGCGCGTGAGGCAGCCGCTTGGCGTGCGTCTCGCCGAACACCATCGGCTGCACCTTGCCGAAGATCTGCGCGAAAGCGACACCCAGCGCAGTAAGCAGGATCGGCGTGGCCCAGGGGTAATGCTTCATGGCGTGGGTGAGGATCATGAACTCGCTCGCGAACACGCCGAACGGCGGCATGCCGAGGATCGCCAGCGTGCCGAGCATCAGGCCCCAGCCGATCACCGGATTGATGCGGATCAGCCCGCGGATGTTCTCGATCAGCTGCGTGCCGGTCTTCTGGCTGGCGTGGCCGACCGCGAAGAAGATGGCCGACTTGGTCAGCGAGTGCATGGTCATGTGCAGGAAACCGGCGTAGTTTGCCACCGCCCCGCCCATGCCGAAGGCGAAGGTGATGAGGCCCATGTGCTCGATGGACGAGTAGGCGAACATGCGCTTGATGTCCTTCTGCCGGCCGAGGAAGAATGCCGCCATCACGAGCGTCAGGAGGCCGAAACCGATCATCAGGTTGCCGGCGAAGTCGCCCGAGATGGCACCGTCCGCCAGCACCTTGCAGCGCAGGATGGCGTAGAGCGCGACGTTGAGCAGCAGGCCGGAGAG
>DATJQH010000174.1:0-9140 GCA_035505955.1 Rhodocyclaceae bacterium | reverse complement strand
GAGTAACGAAGTCAGCCGTCGCGGTTCGCCGCGGCGGCTCCGATCACCACAGACCGTCTGGACCGCGAAGACAAGCCGCAGGCAGTGCGACTAGCACGACAAGGCGCCGTCGACAAAGGACCAGGCGGACTGAGGGCCTGTAGCTCAGTCGGTTAGAGCAGAGGACTCATAATCCTTTGGTCCTGGGTTCGAGTCCCAGCGGGCCCACCAAGAACTTGCCGCGCTCGGTTGCGCAGACGACCCCGCAACGCCCGTATTGACGGGCAAAAGCCCTCGAATTCCGGGTCTTGGCGACACTATCGTCTGCATTAGCCGGCGATACAATGGCCGAAACAGTACGAAACCGGTGTCCGCGAACACCGGTACGGAGGCCGTGGCCATGAGATACAACGACAGCATCGAGCAGAGCGCCGAGTTCCTGCGGCTGGCGCTGCCCTTGATGTCGCGGCAGGCAGCGGCGCTGAATCCCGTGAGCTATGCGGTCTGGTACGAATACGTGTCGGGGATCAATCCGGCGCTGCAGGCCCGCATCGACGAGCTGATCCAGAACAACCGCCTGCTGGACGACACGGTTACCGGCGACCTGTTCCGCCGCTATGTCGCGGACATTGACCACGAGACCGCCGAACGCGTCGGGCAGAACCTGCAAAAGGTGATGATCGAGGTCTCGAAGTCCGCAGCGCATGCCGGCACCAAGGCCGGCGAGTTCGGCTCGGCGCTCGAGGTCTTGTCCGCGGGCCTGACCAGCAATGCGGACCCGTCGAACCTGGCGACCACTCACCTCACGTCGCTGCTCGAACACACGCGGGACATGCAGGACTCGGTAGCTACGCTGAAGACGCGCCTCGACGACAGCCAGCGCGAGATCGAGGAACTGCGCCAGGAAGTCAATCGCGCACGCGAAGCGGCGCTGGCCGACGGGCTCACCGGCCTTTCCAACCGGCGCGGCTTCGATCTGGCGCTGGCGGCCTGCCTGACGGCGCGTAAGCCCGAGGAGCAGGGTCCAAGCCTGCTGATCGCCGACATCGATCATTTCAAGCACGTCAACGACCAGTACGGTCACTTGTTCGGCGACAAGGTGATCCGCGCCGTTGCGCAGATACTGAAAGAGAACGTCAAGGGTCGCGACACGGCCGCACGCTACGGCGGCGAGGAATTCGTGATCCTGCTGCCGAACACGCCGCTGGAAGGCGCGCTCTCCCTGGCCGAGCAGATCCGCACGACCGTCGAGCGGTGCCGCATCAAGCGGCTCGACAACCACGAGTGCATCGAGAGCATCACGATTTCGGTCGGCGTTGCCTGTCACGTGCCGGGCGAGACGGCTACCGAATTCCTCGCGCGCGCCGACCGGGCGCTTTACGCCTCCAAACAAGCAGGGCGCAACCGCGTCACCGAGGCAGACACGACGCCCGCCTAGCCGGTCTTGACGGACCGCATGCGCCGGGCCAGGAATTCCACCAGCATGCGCACGCGGTGGGGGACATGGCGATTCCCCGGCAATACGACATAGACGCCGAGTTCCGGTATCGGGTAGTCGCGCAGGATCTCCTTGACGAGGCCGCGCGCCAGCGCATCCCCGGCTATGAAAATGGGCTCGCGCGCGATGCCGAGCCCGCGCGCTGCTGCGTCGAGCAGCACGTCGCCGTTGTTGGCCTGGAACCGGCCGTGCACCGGGTAGCTGCGCACCTGCCCGTCAACCGTGAATTGCCAGGACGGATTGTCCGCGAATGTGTAGCTGAGACACTCATGCGTCGCCAGATCTTCCGGATGGCTCGGCTCGCCGTGCCGCTCCAGATACGCTGGCGCGGCGACGGTCACCATGCGGCTGGAACCGATGCGGCGCGCCACTTCGCGCGGACCGAGGGAGTCGGTGATACGGATCGACAGGTCGACGCCCTCCTCGATCAGATTGACGCGCCGGTCGGAGAAATCCATGTCGAGTGCGGTCTCCGGGTATAGCGAGCCGAACTCCAGCAAGAGTGGCGCCAGATACCGCACGCCGAAGATCAGCGGCAGGCTGGCGCGAATCGAACCTCGCGGTACCTGCCGGTCTTCGGCCATTTCCGTTGCCGCTGCCTCGACGAGATTCAGGATCTCGCGGCACTTCTCCAGGTAACCGGCGCCGGCGGAGGTGAGGCTGAGTCGCCGCGTGCTGCGCGCGAGAAGTTTCACGCCCAGCTGCGTTTCCAGCGCGGCAACCTTTCTGGTCACGACGGACCGCGCGACGCCAAGTTGCAGTGCCACCGCGGCAAAACTGCCCTGGTCGGCGACCCGCACGAAAAGGCGCATGCCTTCCAACTGGTCCATTGTTGCTCCTATCGCAACAAATAATTCCATATTGTCCCCTATTTCTGTCTCTGGAACTCAATTAAAGTCCGAGTGCCTGACTAAGTTATTAACGACCCGAGGCCCTCATGCTGCCCACGCTGTTCGTTCCGCACGGAGCACCGACGTTTGCCCTGCATCCGGGAGAAGCCGGCGCGCGACTCGCAGGCGTGGCGGCCGATTTGCCGGCGCCGCGCGCCATCGTGGTCGCCAGCGCGCACTGGAACACGCGCGCCCCCACGGTCGGCGGTGCCGCCAGACCCGAGACCATGCACGATTTCTGGGGCTTCCCGGAGCCGCTGTATGAATTGGGCTATCCCGCCCCGGGCGCGCCGGACATCGCCACCGAGACCGTCGAACTGCTGCGCGCGGCCGGCTTTGCCGCCGAGCACGACGCACAGCGCGGCCTCGACCACGCGGTGTGGATCCCGCTGCGGATCATGTTTCCGCACGCCAATGTCCCGATCGTACCGCTGTCGATCCAGGCCCATTTCGGTCCGCGCCACCACTACCGGCTGGGCCAGGCGCTCGCGCCGCTGCAGCGCGAAGGCGTGCTCGTCGTGGGCTCGGGCAACCTGACGCACAACCTGCGCGACTTCCAGTTCGGCGGGCCGGAGGGCACGCCGCCGGACTACGTGCGCCGTTTCGCCGACTGGATCTGGCAGCGCGTCGAGGCTGGCGCACTGGAGGAACTGTTCGAGTATCGCCGGCTGGCGCCCGACGCCGAGCGAGCGCACCCGACCGAGGACCACCTGCTGCCGTTGTTCGTCGCCCTCGGCGCCGCCGGCAGCGACAACCGGCCGCAACGGCTGTACGCCGGTACCGACTCGCGCATCCTCGCCATGGATATCTACGCCTTCCAACCGCGCGGGAGTTCGCCGCAATGAATGGCGCGCGCTACACGAGCACCGCCATCTCCTTGCACTGGCTGATGGCGGTGCTGATCATCGGCGCGTTCTGCGTCGGCCTCTACATGGCCGACCTGCCCTTGTCGCCGATGAAGCTGAAGATCTTCTCCTGGCACAAGTGGACCGGCATCACGATCTTCCTGCTCGTGTTCTTCCGTATCGCGTGGCGCGCCTGGCATCGACCGCCGCCGCTGCCGCCGGCCATGCCGCGCTGGATGCAGGTCGCCGCACATGCCGGGCACGCCGCCCTCTATGTGCTCATGATCGTGCTGCCCATCAGCGGCTGGCTCATGAGTTCGGCCAAGGGGTTCCAGACCGTCTATTTCGGCGTGCTGCCGATTCCCGACCTGCTGCCGAAGAACAAGGAACTGGGCGACAGCCTTCTGCTCGTGCACCAGATTCTCGCCTGGACCATGGCCACCGTCGTCGCGGGTCACGCCGCGGCGGCACTCAAGCATCATTTCGTCGATCGCGACGACGTGCTGACGCGCATGTCGCCGCGTCACTCAACATTGAAGGAAAAGACCCCATGAAGCGTGTCGTCGTTGCCCTGCTGCTTGCCTTGGCGAGTGTCGCCGCATCGGCCGAGGAATTCACGGCCGTGCAGGTCGACAAGAGTTCCATCGCCTTCGTGTCGCGCCAGATGGGCGTCCCGGTCAACGGGCGCTTCGGCAAGTTTTCGGCGCAGATCAGGTTCGATCCGGCAAAGCCGGAAACCGGCAGCGTAGTCGTCGACATCGCCGTCGCCAGCATCGACGCGGGCTCGGCGGAAGCGAACGATGCGGTCGCGGGCAAGGACTGGTTCGACGCCGCCGCTTTCCCGGGCGCGCGCTTCGCCACCACGGCGATCCGGCCGCTGGGCGGCAATCGCTACGAGGCGCTCGGCAAGCTGACCATCAAGGGCCGCACCAGGGATGTTGCGGCGCCCTTCACGTTCGCGAGTCGCGGCTCCGTCGGCAATGCGGAGGGCACGCTGGTCATCAAGCGCGCCGACTTCGGCATCGGCCAGGGCGTCTGGGCCGATTTCGACACCGTCGCCAACGAAGTGGAAATCAAGTTCCGCCTGCAGGCCGAAGCCTCGGCCGCCCACAAGTAACCCCAACCCAAGGAGATCACGATGAAACGCTTCGCCCTGCTGTCCGCCGTCTCGCTCGCCCTTGCCGCCCCCGCGCATGCGGCACCACAGACTTTCCTGCTCGACGCCAACCACACGTTCCCGTCCTTCTCGTACAACCACCTGGGCTTCTCGGTCCAGTCGAGCAAGTTCAACAAGACGACCGGCACCATCGTACTCGACCCCGAGACGAAGACCGGCTCGGCGGACATCACGATCGACATGAAGTCGGTGAATACGGGCAGCCCGCTGTTCAACGAGCACATCCAGGGCCCGGACTACCTCGACACGGCGCAATATCCGACCGCGACCTTCAAGTCGACGGCCGTGCGCTTCGCCGGCGACGATCCGGTGGCCATGGATGGCAACCTCACGATCAAGGGCGTCACCAAGCCCGTGACGCTGAAGATCACCGGCTTCAAGCACGGCATCCATCCGATGCTGCAGAAGGACGCGATCGGCGCCAATGCCGTCACGGTCGTCAAGCGTTCCGACTTCAACGCCGGCAAGAACGTGCCCTTCGTCGGCGACGACGTGACGATCAGCATCGCCGTCGAGGCGCAAACGAAGTAGTGCGCTAGAGGATCGGAATCTCGGCCGCGCGCCGCTTGAGTTCGGCGCGCGTTTCGCGCCAGTCGGGATAGAGGCCGCCCACGACGCGCCAGAAGCGCTTGCTGTGGTTCATCTCGACGAGGTGCGCCATTTCGTGCGCGATCACGTAGTCCGCGAATTCCGGCGGCAGGTGTACGAGCCGCCAGTTGATGCGGATGCCGCTCTGCGTCGAGCAGCTGCCCCAGCGTCCGCGCGCCGAAGAGAGGCCGAGGGGCGGCGCCGGCCGCTCCATGATGCCCGCATAGTGGCCGAGCCGGATCGAGAAATGCTCGAGCGCACGCCGCTGCAGGCCGCGCCGCGCCAGCGCGTCGAGGTCGGCATCGGGCCGCGCCGCCAGAACCAGCGCGTCGTCCTGCCAGAGCACGCGATTGGCGCCGCTCACCACGCGGATCGCGACGTCGGCGCCGAGCACGGGCAGGCGTGCGCCGTCGGCGATGCGCAGGTGGCGGTGCGTTGCGCGCGCAGCATACTCGTCGAGCTTTTCCAGCACCCAGTCCGCGTGGCTGCGCACGAAGGCTTCGACCTCGCTCAAAGTCAGCCGCGGTGGTACGCCAATGCGCAGGCCGTGCTCGTCGATGGTCATGGCAAGTCGGCGTCCCGGGCCCTGGCGCAATTCGTACGGAACGATGCGCGCGCCGATCTGGATGTGGCGCGCTTTGACGACGGGCGCGGCGGGCGGCAGGCGGAAAAGCGGCAGCTGTTCGAAGAGCTTCACGCCAGCGCAAAGAGATCCAGCGTCGCGTCCGCGCGCGGCAGGCTCGCCACCGCACGTGCGACTACCTGGGCGATCACTTCCTGCGGCTGTTCGATCAGGCGCCAGTGGAAGCGCAATCCGTTTTCCTCCAATTGCGCCCAACTGCCGCGCGCGGCAAAGGAAAGTGAAACGGCCGGCGCGCTGCGGCCGCGGTGGCGCGCCGCCATGACGACCTGCGCGGAGATCACGCGCTGCGCGCGGGCGCGCAGCCAACTTTCGGCCGCATCCTGGATCTGTCGCGGCGTCGCTTCGGGCGGCAGCGGCAGGTGCAGTTCGCCACCGACAAGCGAGGCCTCCTTGCAACCGGTATCGAGTCGAAGCACGAGGTCCGCGCCCAGATACGTCAACGAGGCGCCCTCGCGCCAGCGCGCGCCGGCATCCGGCGCTGCGGCGTCAAGCCGTAGTGCGAGCTGGGGCGGGCGCTTCCGTGTCGCCATAGAGGTGGGGGCTGATGCGGCGCATTTCGTTTTCGATCCAGGCTTCGACGCGGGAGTTGATATCTTCCGCCGAGAGCCCGGTCGGGTCAATGGCCGGGCCGATGCTCATGGTGATTGTGCCGGGCCGCTTGATGAACGCATTGCGGCGCCAGAACTCGCCGGAGTTGAGCGCCACCGGCACGGCCGGCACGCCGGCCTGCAAAGCCAGGTAGGCCCCGCCAATCTTGTAGCGTTTCTTGGTTCCCGGCGCGACACGCGTTCCCTCCGGGAAGACGACGACCGGGTAGCCCTCCTGCAGCCGCTGCTTGCCGCGGGTGGCGACCTGCACCAGCGCGTCCTTGCCGGCGTTGCGGTCGATACCGACGAAGGGCAGCATCGCCAGCCCCCAGCCGAAGAAGGGCAGCCAGTGAAGTTCCTTCTTGTAGACATACGAAGCACAATCGAAAACTCGCTGCAGGACGATGGTCTCCCAGGCGGACTGGTGCTTGGAGAGCACTACGCACGGCACCTTGGGGATGTTCTCCATTCCAAGGACGCGGTAATCGATGCGCAGCACGTGGCGGATCAACCACATGGCGATCGCGACCCAGATCATCGACACGCGGCGAAACGTCCGCGTCGGCAGCCAGGTCAGCGCCAGGAGAACGACGATGAAGACCGGAGTGAACACGACCAACACGGCCATGAACAGCAGCGAACGGATGAAGGTCATGGCGTCAGGAAATTCACGGCCGCCGCGAGGTCAGGGAACACCAGGGTGCCGGCAGGCAGTTCCGGGTCGGCCTGGGTCTTCTTGCCCTTGCCGGTCAGCACAAGCATCGGCTGCGCGCCGACCGCCTCCGCCGCCTGCAGGTCGCGCAGGCTGTCGCCGATCGCCGGCACGCCTTCGAGCTCGGCGTTGTAGCGCGCCGCGATCTCGTTCAGCATGCCTGCCTTCGGCTTGCGGCAGCCGCACTTGTCGGCGTTGGTGTGCGGACAAAAGAACACCGCGTCGATGCGACCGCCGACTTGCGCCGCCGACTTGATCATCTTGTCGTGGATCGCGTTCAGCGTGTCCATCACGAACAGGCCGCGGCCGATGCCCGACTGGTTGGTCGCCACCACGACCCGGTAGCCCCACTGGTTGAGCCGCGCGATGGCGTCGAGGCTGCCCGGAATGGGCTTCCACTCGTCCGGCGACTTGATGTAGAGGTCGGAGTCATAGTTGATGACGCCATCGCGGTCGAGGATGGCGAGCTTCATGCGGAAAGCTTCGAGAGGTCGGCGACGCGGTTCATGGCCTGGTGGAGTATAGCGAGCAAGCCCAGCCGGTTGGCGCGCAGCGCAGCATCGTCGACGTTGACCATGACGTCGTCGAAGAACGCATCGACCGGCGCCTTCAGCGCGGCGAGTGCCTGCAGCGAGGCCGTGTAGTCGCCCTTCCCGAACGCCGCATCGGCCATCGGCTTCACCGCGCCCAAAGCCGCGTTGAGCGCGACCTCGGCCGGCTCCTTGAGGAGCGCCGCATTCACCTGCGGCTTCACTTCACCGTCGACCTTCTTCAGGATGTTGCCGACGCGCTTGTTGGCGGCGGCGAGGCTCGCCGATTCCGGCAGCGCCGCGAAGGCGCGCACGGCGGCCAGACGCTTCGGCACATCGCCAAGACGCTGGGGTCGCTGACTCACCACGGCGTCGACTTCCAGCGCCGAATAGCCCTGCTCACGCAGGTTGCCCGCCAGGCGTTCATAGACGAAGTCCGCCAGTTGCACCGCGACCTTCTCGTCATTCACCTGCGCCGCCTTGAACAGCCAGCCCAAGTGCAGCGGCAGGTCCTGCTCGATCAGCATGCGGATCACGCCCAGCGCGTGCCGACGCAGCGCGAAGGGATCCTTGTCGCCTGTCGGCAACTGGCCGATGCCGAACATGCCGGCCAGCGTTTCCAGCTTGTCCGCCAGCGCCACGCACACGCCGACCTGGCCGCGCGGCAGCGTGTCGCCGGCGAACTTCGGCTTGTAGTGATCCTCGATGGCATCGGCGATCCCGACCGGCAGACCGTCGTGCAGCGCGTAGTAGCGCCCCATGATGCCTTGCAGTTCCGGGAACTCGCCGACCATGTCGGTCAGGAGATCCGCCTTCGAGAGCAGCGCTGCCTGGTCGGCCTGCTGCGCCAGCTTCTCGCCGCCAAGTTGGCGACCGATCACGCTGGCGATCGCCGCGACGCGCTGCGCGCGCTCACCCTGCGTACCGAGCTTGTTGTGGTAGACGACCTTCGCGAGCCCGGGAACGCGGTCGGCCAGCGACTTCCTGCGGTCCTGGTCGAAGAAGAACTTGGCGTCGGCCAGGCGCGGACGCACCACGCGCTCGTTGCCGCCGATCACGGCGGAAGCATCGGCCGGGCTGATGTTCGATACGACCAGGAACTTGTTGGTGAGCTTGCCCGCCGCGTCGAGCAGCGGGAAATACTTCTGGTTCGCCTTCATGGTCAGGATCAGGCATTCCTGCGGCACGTCGAGGAATTCCTTTTCGAACTGGCAGGTCAGCACGTTGGGCCGTTCGACCAGCGCGGTGACCTCGTCGAGCAGTGCATCATCCTCGATCGGCTTCAGGCCTTCCTGCGCGGCGTGCCGTCGGAGCTGACTTTCGATCTCGGTGCGGCGCTCGGCAAAGCTTGCGATCACCGCGCCTTCGGTCTTCAGTTGCTCGGCGTAACTGTCGGCATCGCGGATCGAAACCACTGCCTTGGCGGCCTCGAAACGATGCCCCTGCGTCTCGCGGCCAGCCGCGAGGCCCAGCACCGAGACCGGCACTACGTCGGCGCCGTGCAGCGCGACCAGCTTGTGCGCAGGGCGCACGAAGTTCACGCTGCTCCAGCCGTCGGCGAGCTGGTAGGTCATCACCTTCGGGATCGGCAAACCGGACAGCGCCGCCTCGATGGCCGTCTGCAAACCGGTGGCCAGCGTCGCACCGGGTACGACGTTGTCGAGAAACAGGGCTTCGGCCTTGCCGTCCAT
>DATJQH010000173.1:0-2897 GCA_035505955.1 Rhodocyclaceae bacterium | reverse complement strand
TGCGCAATGACGATCAGGACCGCATCAATTCCGAGATCGTCTCCGCCCATCTGCGCTCGCTTCAGGCGGGACATCTGACTGACGTGCTGTCGACCGATCAGCACACCGTGAAGCCCTGGTTCAACGGCAGGCTCGACGTCGCGCCGCCGGTCATCGACCTCACCGCGCAAGGCTTTACGCTGATTGGCGGGCGGCTGGACTATGTCGATGCGCGCCCGATCGGCGCCGTGGTCTACAAGCGGCGCGCGCATGTCATCAACCTGTTCGTGGCGCAGACCGCGAGCATGGCGCACCGTGCGCCGCGCACCGAAACCATCCAGGGCTACAACATTCGCAGCTGGAGCGAGCGGGGCCTGAACTTCTGGGCGATCAGCGACATCGGCGCCGACGAGCTCGCCGAGTTCACCGACAAGTTCGAGGCCGCCGCGCGGACCAATACGGAGGGATGATGCCCTAGGCCGACTTGCGGATGGCGTTGTCGACCAGCGTCTTGCCGAGTGACCAGATCGCGCCGGGAACCTTGTGGCTTGCGGCGATCACCTGGTCGAAGGCGGTCTCGATCCAGTTGCAGTCCGCTTCAGTGATGTTGAGCGACGGCAGCAGCTTGATGGTGTGACTGCCATGGCCGGCGACCTGGGTGAGGATCTTGTGGTCCTTGAACAGCGGCACGGTGATCAGCTGGCAGAACAGCCCCTTGCTCGCCGTCTCCAGCACGTTCCATGAGGCCTTGAGGCGCAGCGATTTCGGCGGGCCGAACTCGACGCCGATCATCAGCCCCTTGCCGCGGACCTCCTTCATCAGCTCGTAGCCGGGCACCAGCCGCGTCAGCGCCAGTCTGAGTTCGGCGCCACGCTTGGCGGCGGCCTCGATCAGCTTCTCGGCCTCCAGTACTTCGAGGGTCGCTATGCCGGCGGCCATCGCGAGGTCGTTCTTCGCAAAGGTCGAGCCGTGCACCACCGCGCGGTCCATCTGGTTGAAGATCTTGTCGAAGATGTTCTTGCGGGTCAAAAGCGCGCCCACCGGAACATGTCCGCCAGAGAGCGCCTTCGACAGCAGGACCATGTCGGGCTCGACATTCCAGTGCTCGACGGCAAGGAACCGGCCGGTCCGGCCCATGCCGGTCTGGATCTCGTCTGCGATGAAGAGCGTGCCGTATTTCTTGCAGAGCGCGGCCGCGCCCGGCAGGAACTCGTCGGTCGGCATGTTGACGCCCTTGCCCTGGATCGGCTCGACGATGAAGCCGGCGATCTCGCGGGACGACAAGGCCTGTTCCAGCGCGGCCAGATCGTTGAAGGGGATCGAGGTGCAGCCTGGCAGCAGCGGCTCGAAGCCCTTGCGGAAGTTCGGATCGTCGGTCAGCGACAGCGCGCCATAGGAAAGGCCGTGATAGGCATGACTGCAATAGACGATCCCTGGGCGACCGGTGGCGCCACGCGCGAACTTGATCGCCGCTTCCACCGTCTCGGCGCCGGAATTGGCAAAAAACACCTTGTCGAGATAGGGAACAAGCTTGAGCAGGCGCTCGGCCAGGACCCCGGCAAGGGTCGAGACGTCGAACTGCACGAGGTTGGGCAGGTCGCTATCGAGCACGCTCTTCAGCGCCGCCCGCAAGGACGGGTGGTTGCGCCCGATCGCGAACACGCCAAAGCCGCTCAAAAGGTCGAGATAGCGCACCCCGTCGCGGTCATAGAGATATTGCGCCTGGCCCTTCTGGAAACCAACGTCGTAGCCGATGGTCTTGAGCACACGGACGAACTGCTCGTTGAGATGACGCGCGTGCATGGCGCTGCGTTGCGCCTGCCGCTCCACAAACATCTCGGAAACGTCTAGATTCGGGTTTAGCATCAGCTACATACTTCGGTTGAAGGCCATCTCGTCAACTGAAAACGGTCAATGCGGCGTTTTGCCCTCATTCGCTCCCTCAAAGCAAGCACAGGTTATCGATGTTGCATCGCGCAAGAAAGGCCATTTGCATGCGTCTTCGCCCGACCAGCGTTATCGTGGGAATTGTTCTTTTGAGTGGCGCAGCGCCGGCCCTTGCCCTCGACCCGACCGGCGACTGGCGTGTGGCCGATGGTGTCGCAAATATTCGTGTTGCACAATGCAATGGCAGCATGTGGGGCGTCGTGGCGTGGGAAAAAGAGGCCGGCGGACGCGATAGCAACAACCCGGATGCATCAAAACGAAACAGGCCTACCTTGGGCATGCCGATTCTCCTCGACATGAAGCGAAAGCCGGGCACTGAACAGTGGGAAGGTCAGGTCTATAATGGCAAGGACGGCCAGACTTATAGTTCCACCATCACGCCGACCGACGCCAACCATCTCGAAATCCAGGGCTGCGTACTCGGCTTTCTCTGCGGCGGCGAGACCTGGACCCGTGTCGCGCCGCCAATCCCCTCGAGCCCCGTGAACAGCATGGCCAAGGAAAGCGCGCCAAAGGCCGGCGCTCCCAAAGGGCCCGCGACTGCGCCGAAGGCAAACGGCTCCATCAGCACGGGCGCGGCGACGCCGCTACCGGGCGGCCAGAAGCACTCAGCGCTTCACCCGAACGATCCCGTCGGGGACATTTGCCTACTCCCGGATATCGCGCGGTTTGCCCATTAGCGCCGGCTGAAACAGCAAGACGGCGGCAAGCGTCGTCACCAGCGACAGCGCAAGCAGCTTGCCCATGCTGGATGTCCCGGGATGGCTTGACAGCCACAGGCTGCCGAACGCGGTCGCCGTGGTGAGCGCGCTGAAAAAGATCGCTCGCGTGAGGCTCGTCTGCAGCAGGTTTGTCCTGCCCGAGCGCCACGCCGTGACATAGTAGATCTTGAAGGCGACGCCGATGCCGAGCAGCAGCGGCAGTGCGACGATGTTGGCGAAATTGAGTGGCAGGCCGATCAGTACGCAGAT
>DATJQH010000172.1:0-4352 GCA_035505955.1 Rhodocyclaceae bacterium | reverse complement strand
GGGTCCTGCTCGGTCAGCGACCAGCCGGAGGTCTGGCAGTGCGTGCGCAGCATCAGCGACTTCGGGCTCTTGGCGCCGAACTCCTTCATGATCCGCCACCACAAAAGGCGCGCGGCGCGCAGCTTGGCGACTTCGAGATAGAAGTTCATGCCGATGCCGAAGAAGAACGAGAGCCGCCCGGCGAAGGCATCGACGTCCAGCCCGCTCTTCATCGCCGTGCGCACGTACTCCATGCCGTCGGCCAACGTGAAGGCCAGTTCCAGCGCCTGCGTCGCACCGGCTTCCTGGATGTGGTAGCCCGAGATCGAGATCGAGTTGAACTTGGGCATCTGCGCCGCGGTGTAACCGATGATGTCGGAGACGATGCGCATCGACGGCTCGGGCGGGTAGATGTAAGTGTTGCGGACCATGAACTCCTTGAGGATGTCGTTCTGGATGGTGCCGCTCAACTTGTCCTGCGTAACGCCCTGCTCTTCGGCCGCCACCACGTAACCCGCGAGGATCGGCAGCACGGCGCCATTCATGGTCATCGACACCGACACGTTGTCGAGCGGGATGCTGTCGAAGAGGATCTTCATGTCCTCGACCGAGTCGATCGCCACGCCGGCCTTGCCGACGTCGCCGACCACGCGCGGGTGGTCCGAGTCGTAGCCGCGATGGGTGGCCAGGTCGAAGGCGACCGACACGCCCTGCGCGCCGGCAGCGAGCGCCTTGCGATAGAACGCGTTCGATTCCTCGGCGGTCGAGAAGCCCGCGTACTGGCGGATCGTCCACGGCCGCGCTGCGTACATGGTCGGCTGCGGGCCGCGCAGGTAGGGCTCGAAGCCGGGCAGCGTGTCGGCGTACGGCAGGTTCGCCGTGTCAGCCCTGGTGTAGAGCGCCTTCACCGTCAGCCCTTCGGGCGTCTGCCAGTCGAGCTTCTTCACGTCGCCGTCCGGCGCGGCTTTGGCGGCCGCCTTCGCCCACGCGTCGATCGAAGGTACGGTTGCGTCAGGGTGCTTGCTCATCTCTCACTCCCTCCGGTCGTTGCCGGATTTCGGATTATGGTGGTCTTGACATCGACCGGCCAGACATAATACTGTATCCATAATTATGAATGCAATACAAGGGTCGAACGGATCGAACAGCCTGGCCGCCCCCGCGCTCTACGAGCAGGTGGCCGAACGTCTGCGCGGGCGCATTTTCGCCCACGAACTGGCGCCCGGCGCCTGGATCGACGAGCAGGCCATCGCCGCCGAATACGGCATTTCCCGCACGCCGCTGCGCGAGGCGCTGAAAGTTCTCGCCTCGGAAGGCCTCGTGACACTCCGGCCGCGGCGCGGCTGTTACGTCACGGAACTCTCCGAACAGGACCTCGACGAGATCTTTCCGGTCATGGCGCTGCTCGAGGGTCGCTGCGCGCGCGAGGCGACCGTTAAGGCCGCCGCCGCCGACTTGCGGCGCCTGGCCGACATTCATGCGGCGCTCGAACGACATGCCGCCGCCAACGACGCCGACCACTTCTTCGAGGCCAACCAGGACTTCCATGACATGCTGCAGGAACTCGCCGGCAACCGCTGGCTGCGGCAGTTGATCAAGGAAACGCGCAAGTTCATCAAGCTGACGCGGCGCGATTCACTGAACCTGGACGGCCGGCTCCGGCAATCTCTCGCCGAGCACCGCGAAATTCTTGCCGCAGTGCAGCACCGAAAGCCCGCCGACGCTGATCGGCTCATGCGCGAGCACATCCTGTCGGGTCGCGCGGCGTTGGCAAAACTTCATACCTCCCGCTGAATCTATGGGTCCTTTTCTAAGTTTTATTGACCAGGACTTGGCAAATTCAGAGATTTGGTGAGAAAATTGGTTTTTCTCTAAAAAAAGGGAGGAGCCATGTCCAGGAAGCAATCAGAATGGCAGCTGCAACGGGGCGTCAAGATAAGCGACGACGCGGCCGGCGAGGTAGCCAAGATCGCTTGTGCGCTCAAGGCCTTGTCCGTGTATACGGCCCTGGTTGTGGATCAGAACGACTGCCCCAAGGATTTGCAACGCACCGTCGATGAAGGCATCGCCGCCATCGACAAACTCTTCGTCTGGTAACAAACCAGCAATTTCAAGGAGACTCGCATGGCCCACGTGGTCGTACTCGGCGCCGGTATTGGCGGCCTTACTGCTGCATATGACATGAAGGAGCAGCTGCGCCCTGGCGACACGCTGACCGTCATCAGCGAAAACCCCTACTTCCAGTTCACTCCTTCCAATCCCTGGGTGGCGGTCAACTGGCGTTCGCGCGACGACATCACGTTCGAGATGGCGCCCTACCTGGAAAAGAAGGGCATCAAGCTCATCTCCGGCGGCGCCAAGCGTCTGCATCCTGACAAGAACGAGATCGAACTCAACAACGGCAACACGGTCAAGTACGACTACCTGATCATCGCCACGGGCCCAAAGCTCGCGTTCGACGAAGTTCCGGGCGCCGGCCCGAACGGCGGCCACACGAACTCGATCTGCACCGTCAATCACGCGGTCGAGACGGCCCGGCAGTGGGACGCGTTCGTCAAGGACCCCGGCCAGGTCATCGTCGGCGCCATGCAGGGCGCCTCCTGCTACGGCCCGGCCTACGAGTTCGGCTTCATCATGGATACCGATCTGCGTCGGCGCAAGATCCGCAGCAAGGTGCCCATGACCTACGTCACCGCCGAACCCTACATCGGCCACCTCGGGCTCGGCGGCGTCGGCGACTCCAAAGGCCTGCTCGAATCCTCCATGCGCGACAAGCACATCAAGTGGATTTGCAACGCCAAGGTGACCAAGGTCGAAGCGGGCAAGATGTTCGTCACCGAACACGACGAGGACGGCAAGGTGAAGAAGGAACACGAGCTGCCCTTCAAGTTCTCGATGATGCTGCCGGCCTTCAAGGGCGTCGATGCCGTGTTCGGGATCGAGGGCCTGACCAACCCGCGCGGCTTCATCCTGATCGACCAGTTCCAGCGCAACCCGAAGTTCCAGAACATCTACTCGGTGGGCGTCTGCGTCGCGATCCCGCCGGTCGAGCCGACCCCCGTGCCGACGGGCGCGCCCAAGACCGGCTACATGATCGAGACCATGGTCACGGCCACGGTGCACAACATCAAGAACGCCATCGAGGGCAAGGCACCCGACCAGAAGGCCACCTGGAACGCCGTCTGCCTCGCCGACTTCGGCGACAACGGCGCCGCCTTCGTCGCCATTCCGCAGATCCCGCCGCGCAACGTGAGCTGGTTCAAGAAGGGCAAGTGGGTGCACCTGGCCAAGGTCGGTTTCGAGATGTACTTCCTGCGCAAGATGAAGAAGGGCTACACCGAGCCTGTCTACGAGAAGTACGTGCTCAAGCTGATGGGCGTGACCCGCCTCCACGACAAGGCGTAGCCGCTGCGGGTGGCTGCAGACGTCCTGCTCGAGCGTGATGGTTGCGTAGCGACCGTCACGCTCTTCAATCCCGGCAAGCTCAATGCCATCAACGCCGCCATGTGGCGGCGGCTGGCGGCCGTCATGACCGAGGTGGACGCCGACTGCGATCTGCGCGCGGTCGTCGTGCGAGGCAACGGCACGGCCTTTGCCGCGGGTGGCGATCTCAACGAGTTCCATCACGAGCGTGCCGACAGCGAGCGCGCGCTCGCTTATCACAAGGCGGTCGGCGCAGCCCTGCAGGCCGTCGCGCTGTGCCGTCACCCCACGGTCGCGCTCCTGCTCGGTCCCTGCATCGGGGGCGGGCTGGAGATTGCCTGCGCGTGCGACCTGCGCATCGCCGGCGAGTCCGTACGGCTTGGCGCACCGATCAACAAGCTCGGCTTCTCGATGTATCCGGGCGAACTGGCATACCTGCTGCAACTCGCGGGGCCCGCCGTGGCGAAGGAAATCCTGCTTGAGGGTCGGCTGCTGACTGCGCCGGAGGGCTACGAGAAGGGACTCGTTACGCGCATCGTGCCCGATGCATCGGCCGAGATCGAGGCCTACGCCACGGCGCGCCGCATCGCCGACGGCGCGCCGCTGGCGGCGCGCGCCCACAAGCGGTGGATCACTCGCCTGCTCGACGGGCGCCCGTTGAGCGAAGAGGAAAAGCACGCGTCTTTCGCCTTCCTCGATACCGACGACTATCGCGAAGGCCTCGATGCCTTCAAGGACAAGCGCCGGCCGGTTTTCAAGGGCCGCTGAGTTGTCGCCCGACATCGACTGGGCAGCCATCGACACCGTCTTGCTCGACATGGACGGCACGCTGCTCGACCTGCACTTCGACAACCACTTCTGGCAGACCCACGTGCCGCTGCGTTACGCCGAGGCGCGCGGCCTGCCGCCCGACGTCGCGCGCGAGGAGCTGATGAGCCGCTACCACGCGC
>DATJQH010000171.1:0-37408 GCA_035505955.1 Rhodocyclaceae bacterium | reverse complement strand
AAGCCGGCGGCATCCAGGGATCGCAGTGCGGAGACCTACCTGCTGGCAAGGCGAAAGCGCGGGTAGTCAGTTTGCAGGCATATGCAATCGGCTCTACAATGATTCGGTCCTCAGCAGAGCGAGAGAGTGAGACAACATCTTGAATAATCTATTCAAAAACCTTGCCATCTGGATGGTGATCGGCATCGTGCTGATGACCGTCTTCAACCAGTTCAACTCCCGCCAGGCGGCGCTGGCCACGATGGAGTACTCGCAGTTCCTCGACGAAGTGAAAGAGGGACACATTGCGAAGGTCGTGATCCAGGGCCGTACGCTCGAGGCGACCACCGTCGACGGCAAGAAGATTACCTCCTACGCGCCGCCCGATCTGTGGATGGTGAGCGATCTCCTGAAGAACAACGTCAAGATCGTCGCCAAGCCGGAGGAAGAACAATCCTTCCTCATGAACATCTTCGTCTCCTGGTTCCCGATGCTGCTCCTGATCGGCGTCTGGGTGTTCTTCATGCGCCAGATGCAGGGCGGCGGTCGCGGTGGCGCGTTCTCGTTCGGCAAGAGCAAGGCGCGCATGCTCGACGAGAACAGCAACACCGTGACTTTCGCCGACGTTGCAGGTTGCGAGGAAGCAAAGGAGGAGGTTTCCGAACTGGTCGACTTCCTGCGCGATCCTTCCAAGTTCCAGAAGCTCGGCGGGCGCATTCCGCGCGGCGTGCTGATGGTCGGCAGCCCGGGCACCGGCAAGACGCTGCTGGCGCGTGCCATTGCGGGCGAAGCGAAGGTGCCGTTCTTCTCGATCTCAGGGTCCGACTTCGTCGAAATGTTCGTCGGCGTCGGTGCCGCGCGTGTGCGCGACATGTTCGAGCAGGCCAAGAAGGCCTCGCCGTGCATCATCTTCATCGACGAAATCGACGCCGTCGGCCGCCAGCGTGGCGCCGGCTTGGGCGGCGGCAACGACGAGCGAGAGCAGACGCTGAACCAATTGCTGGTTGAGATGGACGGCTTCGAAGCCTCCGCCGGCGTTATCGTCATCGCTGCCACCAACCGTCCGGACGTGCTCGACCCGGCGTTGCTCCGGCCGGGCCGCTTCGACCGCCAAGTCGTGGTCCCCTTGCCCGACATTCGCGGCCGTGAGCAGATCCTGAAGGTCCATATGCGCAAGGTGCCGTTGTCGACCGACGTTGATGCCTCCGTGCTGGCGCGTGGCTGTCCCGGCTTCTCCGGCGCGGACCTCGCCAACCTGGTGAATGAGGCGGCGCTGTTCGCCGCGCGTGCCAACAAGCGCCTCGTCGACATGGACGATTTCGAGCGCGCCAAGGACAAGATCATGATGGGCGCCGAGCGCCGGTCCATGGTCATGCCCGAGGAAGAGCGCAAGAACACGGCCTACCACGAGTCCGGCCATGCTGTCGTTGCCAAACTGCTGCCGAAGACCGATCCCGTGCACAAGGTCACCATCATCCCGCGTGGCCGCGCGCTCGGCGTGACCATGCAGCTTCCGACCGAGGATCGCTACAGCCAGGACCGCGAGCGGTTGCTCAACACGATCACGGTGCTCTTCGGCGGCCGCATCGCCGAAGAACTGTTCATGAACCAGATGACCACCGGTGCCTCCAACGACTTCCAGCGCGCGACCGACCTGGCGCGGCGCATGGTGACGCAGTGGGGCATGTCCGATGCGCTCGGCCCGATGGTGTACGGGGAAGAGGAAGGCGAGATATTCCTCGGCCGCTCGGTGACCACGCACAAGAACATGTCGGAGGCCTCGCTGCAGAAGGTCGACGGCGAGATCCGGCGCATCATCGATGAGCAGTATGCGCTGGCGCGCCGCCTGATCGAGGAGAACCGCGACAAGGTCGAGGCCATGACCCGGGCGCTGCTCGAATGGGAAACCATTGACGCCGACCAGATCAACGACATCATGGAAGGCAAGCCGCCGCGCGCGCCGAAGCCAACCAGCGCGCCCAGCAAACCCTCGGCGGACAACACTCCGGGTGCGGAGCCCAATGCCGCTGCACCGGCTTGACCGAGCCTGACCACCATGGGCCGCGCGATGCGCGGCCCTTTTTCTTTCCATGACGCGAACCCTGCATTGCGGACGTTTCCAACTGGATCTCGGCACGCCGCGGATCATGGGCATCGTCAACCTGACCGACGATTCGTTCTCCGGCGACGGCCTGCACGGCGTCTCGGCACGCGCGATCGAGCAGGGCCTGCGCATGGCGAACGAGGGCGCCGATCTGCTCGATCTCGGGGCCGAATCATCGCGGCCAGGCGCGGAGCCGGTCTCCGTGCAGCAGGAACTCGATCGTCTGCTGCCGGTCCTCGAAGGCCTGCGCGGCAGCGGCGTGCCGCTGTCGGTCGATACCGTAAAGCCCGAAGTGATGCGGGCGGCGCTCGCGGGCGGCGCCGACCTCATCAACGATATCTCGGCGCTGCAGGCGCCCGGTGCAGTCGAGGCGGTCGCGGCGACCAAGGCAGCCGTTTGCCTGATGCACATGCAGGGCGAGCCGCGCACCATGCAGGCGAGTCCGCACTATGACGATGTCGTGGAAGAGGTACGCAGCTTCCTGGCTGCGCGTGTCGCCGTCTGCACAGCCGCCGGAATTGCAAACAATCGCATCGTCATCGACCCCGGATTCGGGTTCGGCAAGACTCTCGGGCATAATCTCGACCTCCTGCGGCATCTGGATCGATTCGTCGCCACCGGACTGCCGGTATTGGTCGGCCTGTCGCGCAAGTCGATGTTCGGCCAGCTGACCGGCCGGCCGGCGCAGGAAAGGGTTCATGCCAGCGTTGCCGCCGCGTTGCTGGCGGTGCAGAAGGGGGCGACGCTGGTGCGGGTGCATGACGTGGCCGCGACGCGCGATGTGCTCGCGGTCCTGGCAGCAGTGAAAGGGGAACATAGTGGCGCGTAAATATTTCGGTACCGATGGCGTGCGGGGACGGGTTGGCGATGCGCCGATCGTTCCGGACTTTGCACTGAAGCTGGGCTATGCCGCTGGCACCGTGCTGATCGGTCAGGACAAACTGCCGGGCGGCGAACGGCCGACGGTGATGATCGGCAAGGACACGCGCATTTCAGGTTACATGCTCGAGGCGGCGCTGGAATGCGGCTTCTCGGCGGCGGGCGTCGACGTCATGTTGTCCGGTCCCCTGCCGACGCCGGCGATCGCGTATCTCACGCGGGCGCTGCGCCTGCAGGCCGGAGTGGTGATCTCCGCCTCGCATAATCCGTATGACGACAATGGCATCAAGTTCTTCTCCGCGCAGGGCACCAAGCTGCCCGACGAAGTGGAAGAGGCCATCGAAGCGAGGCTGGAGCAGCCAATCGAGTGCCGCGACTCCGCGGGCCTCGGACGTGCGCGACGCATCGACGATGCGCGCGGCCGCTACATCGAATTCTGCAAGAGCACGTTCCCGAATGAACTCGATTTGCGCGGGCTGAAGATCGCCATCGACTGCGCGCACGGCGCCGGTTATCTGGTGGCACCCAACGTGTTCCACGAGCTTGGCGCCGATGTGGTCACCGTCGGCACGGCGCCGAACGGCTTCAACATCAATGATGGCGTCGGCGCCACGTCGCCCGACTCGTTACGCCGCGCGGTACTGGAACATCGCGTCGACATCGGCATTGCGCTCGACGGCGATGGCGACCGCGTCATCATGGCCGACAGCGAAGGTCGCATCTACGACGGCGACCAGCTGTTGTACGTGATCGCACGCCAACGCCACGAGCGCGAGAATGTGCCGGGTGTGGTCGGCACGCTGATGAGCAACCTGGGCTTCGAGCACGCGTTGGGACGCCTCGGCGTGCCGTTTGCGCGCGCCAAGGTGGGCGACCGTTACGTGCTGGAAATGATGCAGGAACGCAATTGGCCGCTGGGCGGCGAGAACTCCGGCCACATCATCTGCCTCGACAAGCACACGACCGGCGACGGCATCATCGCGGCCCTGCAGGTGCTGGCGGCCATGCGCGCCGGCGGCGAGTCTTTGGCCGATGCCTGCGCCGACCTCACCATGTATCCGCAGAAGCTCATCAACGTGCGCATGCCCGCCGGATTCGACTGGAAGAGCGATCCCGGCATCAAGGCGGCGGCGGCGGCGGGCGAACAGGCCCTGGACGGCACGGGGCGCGTCCTGTTGCGCCCCTCCGGCACCGAGCCGGTGCTGCGCGTAATGGTGGAAGGCAGCGACGGCGCGGTCGTGACGGCGCAGGCGGAGGCGATCGCCGCCGCCGTGCGCGAGGCCGCGGGCGCTTGATCCGCTGAAAGTGCCGGCCTTCCGGCGTCCAACCAGTTAGGTGCGCAGCGGGGTAAGGCCTGCTTCCGCAGGCGCGTTGTCAGCCGTCGTGGTACGCCACGCTATGCGCGCATGAAGTGCTTCGCGTAGCGGGGATTCAGGCGTTCCATTGGCAACAGGAGCGGCAGGTCGGCCGTGTTGAAATCCGGATCCCAGGCCGGATCGCCGCAGATCCAGGCGCCGGCGCGCAGATAGCCCTTGAGCAGGGGCGGCACCTCGGCCGTTTGACCGGTGACGAGACGCTCGAACGGCAGCGCATGACGCGGGAATACCCGGTATTCGAGCGGTGCGAGATGGTCGTCGAGCTGCTGGACGAAAAGGTTGGCGGCATTGTGGCCGCCGTCTGCCATGCCCACGGAGGCGCAGCCGATCAGGTAGCGATAGCCGCCGCGGATCATGAACTCGGCGAGTTTGCCCCACAACAGGGCGATCACGGCGCCCGTGCGATAGTCTTGATGGATGCAGGATCGGCCGATCTCGACCATGCCGGGACGCATGTGATCCAGGCGCGTGAGGTCGAATTCGTTGTCGGAGTAATAGCTGCCGACCTTGCGCGCCGCGTCCGGCGTGAGGATCCGGTAGGTGCCGACGACTTTGCCGGATTGTTCATCGCGCACGATCAGGTGCTGGCAATGGGGATCGTAGATGTCGGCGTCGATGCCCGGGGCGCGTGCGGGAATCCTGGCTCCCATTTCCTCGGCGAAGACTTTGAAGCGCAGGCGTTGCGCTTCTTCGATCTCGCCGTCGGTGCGCGCGAAGCCCACCGAATAGTGTTGATGCCGGCTCTGTTGGTACAGCCATTCCTGGGCATGCAGCATGCCTTTCTCCTTTGTCGTCTAGGAAACCGCGGCCATTCTTGGCTTCGCGGTTTGCATTGGTATTTCGGTGAGGTGAAGCGCTGGTGACGCGAGGTGCACCAGTTCGATGCGACCGTCGAAGTGTTCGATGGCGGCCGAACAGCTGTCGACCCAGTCGCCGCAGTTGACGTAGGTGACGGCGCCGGCCTCGCGCAGCGAGGCACTGTGGATGTGGCCGCAGATGACGCCGTCGAGCCCGCGCTCGCGCACGGCACGGATCACCGAGTCCTCGAAGTCGAAGATGAAGCTGACCGCCGTTTTCACCTTGCGCTTGGCGTATCCGGCCAGGGACCAGTAGCCGGGAATCCTGAGACGCCGGCGCAACCACGAGAGCCAGCCGTTGATGCGCACCAGCGTGTTGTAGGCGATGTCGCCGAGCAGGGCGACCCAGCGATGGTGACGCGTCACCTGGTCGAACTCGTCGCCGTGGATCAGCAGATAGCGCCGGCCGTCCGCCCCCGTATGCACATATTGATTCGCGACACTGATGCCGCCGAACTGCATGCCGTCGTGTTCGCGCAGGGCCTCGTCGTGATTCCCGGGCACCAGGACCACCTTCTCGCCATGGCGCGCACGGCGGAGGATCTTCTGGATCACTGTGTTCTGGGCCGGCGACCAGTAGATGCCGCGCCGCATCGCCCAGAAGTCCACGATGTCGCCGAGCAGGTAGAGATATTCGGCTTCGTGGCTCTTGAGGAATTCCAGCAGTCGCTCGGCCTGACAGCCGCGGGTGCCGAGATGGATGTCGGATAGGAAGATGGCGCGCACCTTGTACGGGGTTTCGCTCATCTGACAGTCCGATTGACACCATCCATGCAGTTATGGTGGCACGTGATTGTGAAGCCATTGTTTGCGCCATGTTGCCGGATTGTTGCCGGTTCGCCGTGAGTTCGGGCGGGCCGCCGATCCGTCATTACGTCTCGCCGAGCCCTTCCTTGGCTTGGGTGGTGCAAACGTTGTCGCGCCGGTGGTCGGGGCCGTGCTTGCGACGTTCGACGAAGATGAAGCTTCCGGCAACCTTCTTGGCCTGCTTCTTCGCGTCCCCAACCGCGGCAGCAACTTCATGGTGGGTGGACACCGTTCCGGGCTCTATGACCACGCATCCCATGGACAGGGATGGGAGTGCGTGAAACACCGGGTGGCCCTTGCGGTCCTCCCCGCCGTATCCGCCGGCCTCGATGTGCGCGCGGTCGAGGAGACCGGGCAAGCGCTCGTCAAAACCTCGCATGATCAGGGACAGGCGTTCAGCCCAGTCATGGCTTTGCAGGAGCAGCATGAAGTCGTCGCCGCCGATGTGGCCCACGAAGTCGATCCGCGAGTCGCACGCTTCCACGAGGAGGTTCCCGAGCATCTGGATGAGATCGTCCCCCCGCCGGTACCCATAGGTGTCGTTGTATGGCTTGAAGTTGTCCAGATCGCAATAGCAGGCCACAAAAGCGGCTTCCATGGCCAGCAGGCGCTCCAAGTGCTCGTGAATCGGCACGTTGCCCGGCAACTGGGTCAATGGATTCGCATAGCGCGCCGCCCGGATCTGAAGGTCCGTTATCCGAGCCATCAGGGCGTGACTGCTGCCGATTCCCAGATACCGTCCTTTGCTGGTTACCACAAAGCCATCGAACATGTGGTGGTGCGCCGACTGGCTGAGCTTCTGGCTGACGTCCTGAATGCTGGTGGCCTCATCGACCACCAGGGGCATGTCGTCCATGAACAACGTGCATGACCTGCGTCCGAACAACTCGCGCCGAAACGGGCGCGCGAAGCGATCGACCAAGGAATACCGGTTGACCATGCCAATCGGGCGCCATTCGCCGTCGACCACGGGCAGTGCAATCAAGTCCGGATTCTGTTCGAAGCGCGAGAAGACGACGTCATTGTCGCACTCCGGGTGCAAGGGGGTGACCGTGGTGAGAAGCTCCTTGACAGTCGCGGATCCGATGCGGGGGTTCGCGATGCGCGGGAAGACCACGACGCTGCAGCGCTGAATCAGCTTGAGTATCGACTCGGGCGGCTGCAGGGGGGGAGCCGGATCAGGCCGGGCCACGAGGAAGCCCTGGCCATACGCGATGCCCAGATCCCTGACCGCCGCGAGTTCCCGCTCGGTCTCGATGCCTTCGGCGACCAGATGAACATCGTTGGACTCGGCAATTTCATGCATCGCGCGGACCAGCTGGAACTTCAGGTTGTCATTGGCGATGCCGGAAATGAAGTGGCGATCGATTTTCACGAAATCGGGACGCACCTCGGACCAGATGCGCAAATTCGAAAAGCCCTCGCCGAGGTCGTCTACGGCGATCCGATATCCTTGCCGACGGTAGATGTCCAGCACTTCACGCAGGGTGCGAAAGTCGTTGACGTACTGGTTCTCGGTCAGTTCAATGACGATGTTCCGAATCGGGAGCCCAAGGTGCCCGAGGAGATCCGCGGTCTTCGCACCCGAGAAGCCCGGATCGGCGAGGCCGGTGATCGACGCGTTCAGAAACAGGAGGCCAGGCAGCTTCCGCTGAGCGAACTGAGTGGCTACAACTTCACGGCACAACGCCTCGAATGGCATGGCAAGTCCGGCGGCATTCGCCAACGAAAACAACTGCGCGGGACTATGTAGGGGGGAGTCTGCCGGACCACGCACAAGGCCTTCAAAGCCCAGGAACTGGCGCCCGCGAAAATCAATGATGGGTTGAAACGCGACGTTCAGCCGGCGGGAATCGTGCAACTCGCGAAACGCGCCGATGGCTTCGGCGCCAGGGATACTGCCCGGGTCGCGCTCCTGCGGCGCCGGAACGCGCGTGCTGTCGCGCAGGCGCTGAAGTGCGGAAAGGTTTTGCATGGGGACATCCGGACGTGGGGTCGACGAGGCACTTTATGGCGACCAAATTACGGGGCCGTTACGGGGACGTTTGTCCGCCACCGGCCCACCATCGGGCAATGAGACGGGCTACCCAGTCGCCATCATCCAGTGGCAGGTCGTGGCCGGCTGTTGGATGTTCCGCGTAATCGGCCGTCCAGGCTTTAGCCAAACGCCTGGAGCAAAGCGGATGCACAAGGATGTCGCCCGTCGAGGCCAGTACCAGCATGCGGGCGGCGGGCCTCGCCATCCCCGGACCATAGCGGAGTGCGGCCAAAATCTGCCGCATTGCATTGGCTATTGACACCGGGCGGGCTCGGCGGATCTCGGTCCAGATCCTGACGACATCGGCACTCCTGGCCGGACGCGAACTTGTCAGGCTGAGGACAATAGCTTCCCGCGCCGAATCGGTGCGGGCAAGCAAGATCCGAAGCAGGGTCGCGCACGTCCGAGGACGCAGGCGTTGCCACGGCGGGCAGAAGGATCGCGCACTTGTGTTAATCAGCACGAGTGCCGCCACTTCATCCGGAAAGGCCCCGGCCCATGCCACCGCCACCATGCCACCGAGGGACAAGCCGACGATGTTGAAAGGCGGTTGCAACCGGCGCGACGCGGCTTGGCTGCGACAAAAGCTCGCTATGTCTTCGACGCGCGCCGGACTGCGCATTCGCCAATGCTGCCCGGAGCCCGGGAGGTCCAGGGTGACGACATCCGTGTCGCATGCGGCGAGCGCTGATCCAAGCCGTTCCGGAAAGTCGCCCCAGTGGCCCTGCTCCCGCGTGAGGCCGCGCAGCAAGATCCACGTCGTCATGGCTTGCCGCCTGCGTACCAGAGTTCCATCGCAGCCGTGCATTGCGCCGAGTGTTCGGAATCGACCGGCAACCAGCGCTTGTAGCTTCGCGCCGCGCGCGTAAGGAACTCCAGCCAGGAGAGATGCCGACGCAATACCCGCTCCTGGCGGTGCCGGATTAGCGGATTGAAGATGCCGTGCCTGGAGAAGAGCTGTCGGGGATTCTTCTTCACCCAGAGCCACGATCCCAATTCCAGAGTCAAGGGTAGGAAGACGCCGAGGCCTCTGGCCACGGACTTCTCGTACAGGTAGTCCCACAGGTCGCCGTGCGCAAGATAGTGCCGGCTTTGCGGCTCGAACGTGTAGTCGTGGTGGACGTAGGACTGATCGAAGATCTGCTTGATGGCGTGCATTTCGGCGAGATGCGGGATCGGTGCAGCCGTGCGGGCGTAGGGGAACCAGATACGATCCTTCATGCCGAATCCGGAGTGGCAGTCCAAGGCCAGCGCAAACGGGCGGCTCAGCAGTTCCCGTTCGACGATGTCGCATACGGCCAGGCTTTCTGTTTCCATCGGCTGGCCTGCGTAGCCGCGAAACCACGGCAGGGAGGGCGTCAGGCGTTGGCCGCCGACCAGGAATGGAACTGGCTCCGTAGCGTCCAGGGGCGCATTGCGCATCAGGTCGACGCCGCGGGGATTGGCGCGGGTCCCGCGCTCCAGGCCGCCTGGATTGACGATCGGCATGAAGATCAAGCGGAGCGACTCGAGTTTGCGGCTAAGGTCGTCATCCCATCGCAGGCTGCGGATGACGCTACGCAAGTAAGCGATGACCACCTCCGCGCCAATGCGTTCGAGTCCGTGAATCCCGCCGAAGAATCCTACGCCGGGTACGTCCGTTCCGGACCTTCCGATCGCGATCGAGTATATGGGCAGACGCCCCTCACGAGATTCGACCTCGGAAGCGACCGTGACTTCGATCAGGCTGCCTGCCTCGCGAATGACCTGTTCCAGCTCGGCTAACTCGGATGGTTTGGGCACGTCGTCGCTGTGGCTGTCGAATGCCTCAGGATACTGCAGACGTGCCGCCAAGGTAAGCGCCGGTGCAGGTGGCCTCCACGGCCAGCAAGGTTCGTTCATTCCACTGCAACATTTGCCGCCTAAGCTCAGCGCGGCGTATTGCCCGGTTGTGTCGTCAGGAGCAACACCTCAGTGTCGGAGAGCATCGTGAAAGCACTTGCCGCTAGGCGCTTCTTGTTCATTGGCATCGCGGCGGCCTTGGGTGCCGCGGAGATGTTCGCCCTTCTTCGCGCCAGGCTGCGCGACGGTGGGCGCATTCAGGGCGCTCGAACATAGTCGCGAGGCGGGGCGTTCAGAAGAGGTTGAGGGCGACCTGCGCCAGCAGGGCTCCGATCAGCGAGCCAGCCAAAACGTCGCTCGGGTAGTGCAGTCCCAGTATGGGCCGCGACAGGCCGACCGCGACGGCAAACGGTATGAGTACCGGGCCCAGGCTTGGAAATCCGGCTACACAGACCATCGCGAGAGACGTGGCATGGAGCGTGTGACCCGATGGAAAGCTAAAGCGGTCCAGGGCGGGGGCTGCGGCGGATATTGCGGCGTAGACCTCGCACGGTCGTGGCCGGCCCGTGCGCTGCTTGAGCCACTTGTAAACCACGAGTCCCGAGACGCCGCACACCAGCATTCGGGCCACTGTGATCCATGCGCCGGGCCCAAAGAGCAGTGGCAGGGCCGCCATGAGGGAGTACCAGAAGAGGCCGTCGCCCAGGCGGCTGATTGCTCGAAATGTGTTGCGACACAGATTCATGTGGCTCAACCGATTCATGCGCAGGCACAGCGCCAGATCGACTTCGCTAATCCGATGCCAGGACAAGACCTCTTTCACGATCCTTCCTCCCGCGGTGCGTGGCTGCTACCTCTGCAAGTACAAGGGCGAAACGTTCCTGGATTCGGCTCCATTCCATGTGCGCCACGGACGCCGAGGCCGTCGCGCGAATGCGCGCGAGTTCGTCGCCATCCATGGCCAATCGGGAAGCTGCGGCGATGAATGCGTCGTCGTTTCCCGGGGGGGCAGTGATCCCGTTCCGGCCTGGCTCGATCAAGTCTGCCGCGGCGGCACAATCGAACGCGATGACGCCCAGGCCGCTGGCCAGCGCCTCAGGCACGACGTTGCCGAATGTTTCCGTCAGGCTCGGAAACAAGAACAAATCGGCCGACGCGTAATGTGCGGCCAAATCTTCGCCGCGTCGCAATCCGGCGTATATGTGGTTAGGGTGCCGGCGCCGCAGCGAATCCAGTAGGGGGCCATCGCCGACGAACAGGAGCCGCGCATCGGGGCGCTGCGCAACGATTGCCGCGAACGTGCGGGTGACGAGCCCGAGGTTCTTCTCCGCCGCGATGCGGCCGACATAGGCGACGACAAGATCTTCCGGGCCGACACCCCAGGAATCGCGCAAGTCTGCAGAACGCTGCGCCGGATTGAACACGTGCGTATCGACGCCACGCGCCAGGATGTCTACATTGCGGTAGCCGTCGGCCCGCAACTCGCGCGCGAGCCGGGCCGTGGGCGCCAGGGTCAGATCGGTTCGATTGTGGAAGCGCCGCAAGTGCCCGCCGACCAGGCTCTTCAGCCACCCCAGGCGATAGTGCCGGCTGTAGGCGCGGAAGTTGGTGTGAAAGCCAGAGGAGACCGGCAGGTGCAGTGATCGCGCGGCACCGACCGCCGCGGCACCGAGGGGCCCTTCGGTCGCGACGTGCACGACATCAGGAGGATCGCGGAGCCACTGCCGGCGCAGACTGCGATGCGCGGGAAGGCCGAAACGCAGGCCAGGATAGCCCGGGATCGGCAGGCCGGGGATCAGCAGTTCACCTTGGCCGGGGTCGTCGAGCCTGCCCTGCCGAGGTCTGATCACCTGGACCCGGAGATCTCGCTGACGCAATCCGTCGACCAGACGCGCCACCGTCAACGCGACGCCATTGACCTCCGGTGGATAGGTTTCGGTGACCAGGGCCACATGCAGCGGGAGGTCTGCGCGCTCGTGCATGCGGCGATGATGCGCGTCGGCTGCGACGCGACGATGTCGGCCGCGTTACGGAAAAATGTCAGCCGATTAGGACCAGTGCCCAGGTGGCGATCACGTTCATGAGAGCAATCAGCACCGCTGCGCTGCCGATGTCCTTGGCGCGCTTCGACAGCCGATGCTTCTCGAGGGAGATGCGATCGATGGCGGCTTCGATTGCGGAATTGACGAGCTCCACGATCAGTACCAGCAGCACGCTTGCTACCATGAGAGCATGACCGACTCCGTTCGCCGGCAGATAGAAGGAGAGCGGGATCAGCAGTGCCGCCAGCAGCGCCTCCTGGCGGAAAGCGTCCTCGTGACGATAGGCGGCCTTGAGGCCGGCGAACGAATAGAACATCGCGTTCCAGATCCGGGTCAATCCGGTCTTGCCCTTGAACGGGCTTTCGCGGCTCGGCTGCAGTTCCTGATCCGTCATCGTGTCGATGGTACCAGCGATCGATACAAGGCTCCTAATTGCCGTGCCCGTTCCGGCGCCGACCATTCGGCGGCGAATTTGCGGCCCTCTTGCGCAAGCTGCCTGAGAGCATGCCGGTTGCCGATGTGCGTGGCCAGTTCCCTGCCGAAAGAATCCGGATCGTCCGGCGCGACGATGGCGCCGCGCCGCGGTTCGACGATGCTCCGGGTGCCCAGGTAGGGCACGGCAAAGACGGGCAGCCCCGCCGCCATGGCTTCGAGCAGAACCAGTCCCTGGGTTTCGGTGCGCGAGGCGAAGACGAACATGTCGGCGGCGGCATAGCAATCGGGAAGTTCCGCCTGGCGGTCCAGGTAGCCGACGAAGCGGACGTGCCGCTCGAGTCCCAGGCTCGCGCTCAAGCGCTGCAACGACGCCAGAGCCGGTCCTTCGCCGGCGATGAGCAGCAGCAGATCCGGTCGTCCTGCGAGCGCCGCGTCCATGGCGCGCAACAGGAACTCGATATTCTTCTCGTGGGCCACGCGGCCGACGTAGAGCGCCACCGGCTGTTCAGGCGGAATGCCATGGCGGCCGCGGAACGTCGATCCGTCGCCGTGGGCGAACCGGTCGACCGGAATGCCGGTCGGCAGCACATGCATCGGTTTCTCGATTCCGTATTCGAGCAGGCGTTCCCGCATTTCGGGCGACGGAACGACGACGGCATCGAGTTCCCGGCACTGATGGCGCGCCATGCGCCTCGCGATGCCTTGCAGGAACCGCTTTGGCAGCAGCGGCAGGTAGTGCTGGATGTACTCCTCGAAATGCGTGTGATAGGTGGCGACGATCGGTACTCGGAAGCGCCGTGCCACTCGGAGCCCGGCGTAGTGGGCGGCAAACGGCGTCTGGATATGGACGAGATCCAGGCCTGGCGCCGCAGCGCGCATGGCCGTCGTGATGAGCGGTCGCCACCGCATCAGACGGTCTTCCGGGTCGAAAGGCAGCCGCCTGGATCGGACCCGCCAGGTGTCGGCAGAGACGTGTGGCGTCGGATAAGCCGGGGCAACCAGGGTCACGGGCACGCCTTGTTGGAGCAAGTCCTCCCGGAAGGTTTCAATGGATGTGGAAACGCCATTGACGCGCGGGAAGTAGACATCCGTCAACATCAGGACGCGAACGGGTGGCTGAATCATGGCCGCGAATGGTGCCGGCGCGTGATTACAGCGGCGTTACAGGGCTGTACCGGGCAGTGTCACGAGAGTGTCACATTGGCTTGCTAACGTGGCTGCCGTTCCAAACAACTCTCGGAGAATCCCCATGCTCAAAGTCGTCAAATGGCTCGCGCTGCCGCTGGCGTCATTCGCGGCCAGCGCCATGGCTGCAGATATTACGGGTGCCGGTGCCTCCTTCCCGGCTCCGATCTACGCGAAGTGGGCCGATGGCTATCAAAAGGCCACTGGCAACAAGATCAATTACCAGTCCATCGGTTCGGGCGGCGGCATCAAGCAAATCACGGCGAAGACGGTAGATTTTGGCGCGTCGGATATGCCGATGAAGCCGGAAGATCTGGAAAAGAACGGCCTAATGCAATTCCCGACCGTAATCGGCGGCGTCGTGCCGGTGGTCAACCTGCCGGGCATCAACCCGGGCCAACTGAAGCTGACCGGCGCTGTCCTGGCGGACATCTATCTCGGCAAGATCGTCAAGTGGAACGACAAGGCGATCGCCGATCTCAATCCCGGACTGACCCTGCCGGCGCAGGACATCGGTGTTGTCCGTCGCGCCGACGGCTCGGGTACCACCTTTATTTTCAGCAACTACCTGTCCAAGGTTAGCGCTGAATGGAAGCAGAAGGTTGGCGAGGGTACAGCGGTGCAATGGCCGGTCGGTCTTGGTGGCAAGGGTAACGAGGGTGTCTCGGCGTTCGTGCAACGCCTGCCAGGCTCGATTGGCTATGTCGAGTATGCGTATGCCAAGCAGAACAAACTGACCCACGCCGTGATGCAAAACGCCGCCGGACATTTCGTCGGACCGGATGACACGACTTTCAAGGCCGCCGCCGCAGGCGCCGACTGGTCGAAGTCCGCTTTCTACGAAATCCTGACCGATGAACCGGGCAAGGACGCTTGGCCGATCACCGGCGCAACATTTATTCTGATGCAGAAGGTGCAGGACAAACCGGCCCAGGGCACGGAAGTGCTGAAGTTCTTCGATTGGAGCTACAAGAATGGCAGCAAGATGGCTGACGAACTCGATTATGTGGCGCTGCCCGACAGCCTGGTCAAGTTGATCCACGGATCGTGGGGCCAGATCAAGGACGCTTCCGGGAAGGCCATCTGGACGGCAAAATAGTACTTGCCTGCGGTTCCACCAAGACGTCGCCAGCAAGCTGGCGACGTCTTCGTCTCTACCAACGACAAACTTCGCTATGACACGACCAGCGCGCCTGTCCGGTCACCAGATTGGTGATTGGCTGTTTTCGAACCTGACGCGGTTCTTTGCCTCGCTCACGTTGGCGATGCTGGCGGGCATCATTGCTTCACTTTTTTATGGCGCGTGGCCGGCGATCGAGCGCTTCGGCTTTGGATTCCTGACTTCCGGCGAATGGAATCCGCCCATGGATCGATTTGGCTCGTTAATCCCGGTCTATGGCACCCTGGTCACCTCGTTTGTTGCTCTGGTCATTGCTGTACCGGTTAGTTTCGGCATTGCGCTCTTCCTGACTGAACTGGCGCCGCCGTGGTTGCGTCGGCCGCTGGGAACCGCGATTGAACTGCTGGCGGCCATTCCGTCAATCGTCTATGGCATGTGGGGTCTGCTGGTGTTTGCGCCGATCTTCTCCAAGTATGCGCAGCCCGCGCTGGCATCCACATTGGGCAAGATTCCGGCGCTGGGGGAACTGTTCAGCGGCCCACCGTTGGGCATTGGCATCCTTTCTGCGAGCGTGATCCTCGCGATCATGATCATTCCTTTCATCGCCTCAGTGATGCGCGACGTGTTCGAGGTGACGCCGGACATGCTCAAGGAGTCCGCCTATGGTGTGGGCGCAACGACTTGGGAGGTTGTTTGGAACGTAGTCTGGCCCTATACCAAAGTGGGTGTCGTCGGCGGCATCATGCTTGGCCTTGGTCGTGCACTTGGCGAAACCATGGCCGTGACTTTCCTGATCGGCAACATGAACGTATTCACCGGCCTTTCGCTCTTTCTCCCCGGCAACAGTATCGCCTCGGCGCTTGCCAACGAATTCGCCGAGGCAGAATCCCCCATCTATACCGCTTCGTTGATTGAACTCGGCCTGATCCTGTTCCTGATCACTTTTGTGGTACTTACCTTGTCCAAGTTGTTGCTGATGCGTCTGACAAGCCAGGAAGGCACCCGGACCTGAAATGGAACTGCAGGCAAAACGCAAGTTGATCAACGGAGTCGCCCTGGCCCTCTCCATGGCCGCAATGGCATTTGGCTTGTTCTGGCTGGCCTGGATTCTGTGGACCGTACTCGATCTTGGGCTGTCGGGGCTGTCGCTTCAGCTCTTTACCGCGATGACGCCCCCGCCGGGGTCATCCGAGGGCGGGCTGCTCAACGCGATCGTCGGCAGTCTGATCCTGGTTGGTCTGGCAACGCTGATCGGTACACCTGTCGGCATCATGGCCGGCATTTATCTGGCGGAATATGGTCAGCGCGGCTGGTTGGGCGCTATCACCCGCTTCATCAACGACATCCTGCTATCGGCACCATCGATCATCATCGGCCTGTTCGTCTATGCCGTTTATGTGGCACAAATGGGAAAATTTTCCGGATTCGCCGGCGTGCTGGCACTTGCCCTGATTGTTGTTCCGGTCGTCGTACGAACGACCGAGAATATGCTCCAGTTGGTACCGAATAGCCTGCGCGAGGCTGCATTTGCGCTTGGCGCGCCAAAGTGGGCCGTGATTTCCCGCGTTACATTGCGAGCTTCTGCGGCCGGCGTAATGACCGGTATCCTCTTGGCCATTGCGCGCATCTCAGGCGAAACGGCGCCGCTGTTGTTTACCGCTTTGTCCAACCAGTTCTGGAGCGTTAGTCTGAGCGATCCCATGGCAAACCTTCCGGTCACCATATTCAAGTTCGCCATGAGTCCCTTCAAGGACTGGCAGGAACTGGCCTGGGCCGGTGTGTTCCTGATCACCCTTGGTGTGTTGGGTCTCAATATTGTCACCCGGGTAATTTTTCGCGAGAAGCACAAGCTTTGATGAACGACACCAGCCAAGCCATGATGACCGACCCCGCCATAGCGCTGCAAGCGCAGATCGCATTCGAGAATTTCGACTTCTATTACGGCAAGTACCATGCGCTGAAGAACGTGAATCTTGAAATTTACAAGCGCAAGGTGACTGCATTCATCGGCCCGTCTGGATGCGGCAAGTCAACACTTCTGCGGACGATGAACCGGATGTACGACCTGTATCCCGAACAGCGCGCAACGGGGAAGCTGATTCTGGACGGCCAGGACATCCTCGACCGAAGTGCTGACGTCAATGTCTTACGAGCGAAGGTCGGCATGGTGTTCCAGAAGCCGACGCCTTTTCCGATGTCCATCTTCGAGAACATTGCATTCGGCGTGCGCTTGCATGAGAGCCTATCCAAAGGGCAGATGGATGATCGTGTCGAGTGGGCGCTGCGCAAAGCGGCGCTGTGGGACGAGGTCAAGGACAAACTGAGGCAGAGCGGCATGAGCCTGTCCGGAGGCCAGCAGCAGCGCCTGTGCATCGCGCGGGCCATCGCTGTGAAACCGGAGGTGATGTTGCTCGACGAACCAACCTCGGCCCTCGATCCGATCTCGACAATGCGCATCGAGGAACTGATCGACGAACTGAAGGATGAGTTCACGATCGCGATCGTCACGCACAACATGCAGCAGGCGGCACGCATTTCCGATTTCACTGCCTACATGTATCTGGGCGAGATGATCGAATTCGGCGTAACCGACCAGATCTTCATAAAGCCGCAGAAGAAGCAGACCGAGGACTACATTACGGGTCGATTCGGGTAAGCGGCGGAGGCCGCATCGTTTGCGCCTCCCGTCGTGCGTCGGGTACAATTATCGGTTCGGATGACAACGAATCGAAAAGAGACAAGCACGATGCCCCGCACCAAACTCGTTGCCGGCAACTGGAAGATGCATGGCAGCCTCGCCGGCAATCTGGCCCTGCTGACGGCCGTCAAGGCAGGCGCTTCCGGCCTCAAGGCCGTAGTCGCCGTGTGCGTTCCCTACCCGTATCTTGCCCAGGCCCAGTCCGTCCTGGCGGGATCGAATGTCGCCTGGGGCGCGCAGGACGTTTCCGAGCACGCCCAGGGAGCATTTACGGGCGAGGTGAGCGCCGCCATGTTGGGAGAATTCGGCTGTCGCTACGCGATCATCGGCCATTCCGAGCGCCGCTCGTACTATGGCGACACGGACGCGGTGGTCGCGGCGAAATTCGCTGCTGCGCAGAAGGCGGGCCTGACGCCGATCCTGTGTGTCGGCGAGACGCTCGCCGAGCGTGAGGCTAATGTTACCGCTCAGGTCGTGACCAGGCAGCTCGACGCCGTGATCGCCGGTTCAGGTGTGACGGCACTCGCCAAGGCGGTCGTTGCCTACGAGCCGGTTTGGGCGATTGGTACGGGCAAGACGGCGACGCCGGCACAGGCGCAGGAGGTGCACGCACTGATTCGTGCGCGCGTGGCCGCCGAAGACGCAACTGTCGCTGAAGGTCTGCAGATTCTTTACGGCGGCAGTGTCAAACCCGGGAACGCCAAGGAACTCTTCGGCCAGCCCGACATCGATGGCGGTCTGATCGGCGGCGCATCGCTCGTGGCGGACGACTTTCTCGGTATCTGCGCGGCTGGCTAGTTAGCAAGAGGATTAATCGAATGGACATGCTCTTTCCGCTGTTGCTGGCGGTTCATATTCTGGTGGGCCTCGCCGTCATCGGTCTGGTCCTGATTCAGCACGGCAAGGGTGCCGACATGGGCGCTGCGTTCGGCAGCGGTGCGTCCGGCAGCCTGTTCGGCGCGTCGGGGTCCGCGAATTTTCTTTCCCGAACAACGGCGGTGCTCGCGGCCGTCTTCTTCCTGACCAGTCTCGGTCTGACCTATCTTGCCAGCTCGAAGCCGAGGGCCACGGGCAGCGTCATGGATACCGTCCAGACCGCACCGGTCGTTCCGGCGCCCGTCGAGACGCCGGCTGCTGCGGATTCGAAAGCGAAGGATATTCCGAAGTAGAATTATTGCTGTTCGGTGCATAAGTGCATTTGCTTGCACCGCGATGCCAGGTGTGCGGCAATACGTGCCGCGCAACAGGGTTATTGCCGACGTGGTGAAATTGGTAGACACGCTATCTTGAGGGGGTAGTGGCGAAAGCTGTGCGAGTTCGAGTCTCGCCGTCGGCACCAGAAGCCAATTGAGGCGCTCAGCGTGATCGAGAGCCCGAATGTAGGAGACGTTGGCAAGTGTTGGAAAATTACTTTCCGGTACTGGTATTCGTGCTCGTGGGCATAGCCTTCGGGTTCGCACCGATTCTGCTCGGCTGGCTGGTGGCGCCGAACCGTCCCGACAGCGAGAAGTTGTCAGCCTTCGAATGCGGCTTCGAGCCTTTCGAGGACGCGCGCATGAAGTTCGACGTGCGCTACTATCTGATCGCGATCCTGTTCATCCTGTTCGATCTGGAAATCGCCTTCCTGTTTCCGTGGGCGACGATCTTCAAGGAGATTGTCGGTACGCCCGAGGTCAAAGTGTTCGGCTTCGTCGAGATGCTGGTGTTCATCGGCATCCTGGTCGTCGGTTACGTGTACGCATGGGTCAAGGGGGCTCTTGACTGGGAATGAGCATCGAAGGCGTCCTGCAAGAAGGCTTCGTCACCACTACGCTTGACAAGGTGATCAACTGGACCCGGACGGGATCGTTGTGGCCGGTCACTTTCGGTCTCGCGTGTTGCGCCGTCGAGATGATTCACGCCGGCGTTGCCCGCTATGATCTGGATCGTTTCGGCGCCGGCGTATTCCGGCCGAGTCCGCGTCAGGCGGACCTGATGATCGTCGCCGGCACACTCACCAACAAGATGGCGCCGGCGCTGCGCAAAGTGTATGACCAGATGGCCGAGCCGCGGTGGGTCATCTCGATGGGGTCGTGCGCCAACGGAGGCGGCTACTACCATTACTCGTACTCCGTCGTACGCGGTTGCGACCGCATCGTCCCGGTGGACGTCTACGTACCCGGCTGCCCGCCCACGGCGGAAGCGCTGATGTACGGGATCATCCAACTCCAGAACAAGATCAACCGCACGTACACCATCGCCCGCTGAAATTCCCATGAGTGCCAAGCTGGAACGTCTGTGCAAGAAGCTGCAGGAAGTCCTTGGCGACCGCATCGGCGCGCCGGCTCTGGATTTCGGCGAAGTCACGATCATGGCGCGGGCCGCCGATTACCGCGAAGTCGCCGTGCTGTTGCGCGACCATCCGGACCTGAAATTCGAGCAGTTGATCGACCTGTCCGGCATCGACTATTCGACTTTTGCCGGGCGCACCGGTGGCCAGCGTTTTGCGGCTGTCAGCCAGCTGCTTTCGATTACGCACAACTGGAGATTGCGACTTCGGGTCTTTGCCATCGACGACGCGTCGCCAGTCCTGCCGTCCGTCACCGACATCTGGCGTAGCGCCAACTGGTACGAGCGCGAGGCCTTCGATTTTTACGGCATCGTGTTCGACGGCCATCCTGATCTGCGCCGGATCCTGACCGACTATGGATTCGTCGGGCATCCGTTCCGCAAGGACTTTCCCGTTACGGGCTACGTCGAAATGCGCTACGACCCGGAACAGCGCCGCGTCGTCTATCAGCCGGTGAGCATCGAGCCCCGCGAGGTGACGCCGCGCATCGTGCGCGAAGAGAACTATGGGAAGGCGGGTGGCCGTGGCTGAGATCAAGAACTACCACCTGAACTTCGGTCCGCAACACCCGGCGGCGCATGGCGTGCTGCGCCTGATCCTGGAACTCGACGGCGAAGTGGTCGTCCACGCCGACCCGCATATCGGCCTGCTGCACCGTGCTACCGAGAAGCTCGCCGAAACACGCACCTGGATTCAGTCGGTGCCGTACATGGACCGCCTCGATTACGTGTCGATGATGTGCAACGAGCACGCTTATTGCCTCGCCATCGAGAAGCTGCTCGGCCTCGAATTGCCGATCCGTGCCCAGTACATCCGGGTAATGATGGATGAAGTGACCCGCATCCTGAATCATCTCCTCAACATCGGCACGCACGCCCTGGACATCGGTGCCATGACCATGGTGCTCTATACCTTCCGGGAGCGCGAGGATCTGATGGACGTCTACGAGGCTGTGTCCGGCGCACGCCTGCATGCGGCCTACTATCGTCCGGGTGGCGTCTACCGCGACCTGCCCGAGCAGATGCCGAAATACCAGGTCAACCGCTTCAAGAACGAGGCGACGGTCAAGCGCCTGAATGCGGCTCGCGAAGGTTCGCTGCTCGATTTCCTCGAGGACTTCACGGATCGTTTTCCGGGCTATGTCGCCGACTACCACACGCTGCTGACCGAGAACCGAATCTGGAAGCAGCGGACGGTCGGGGTCGGCGTGGTGTCGCCGGAAGACGCCATGCAACTCGGCTTCACCGGCCCCATGCTGAGGGGATCCGGCATTGTGTGGGATTTGCGCAAGAAGCAGCCTTACGAGGTCTACGACCGGATGGATTTCGACATTCCGGTCGGCACCAACGGCGACTGCTACGACCGCTACCTCGTGCGCATGGAGGAATTCCTCCAGTCGAATCGCATCATCAAGCAGTGCATCGAATGGCTGCGCAAGAATCCCGGTCCGGTCATCAGCGACGACCACAAGGTCGTGCCGCCCACCCGTGCCGCGATGAAGGGCAACATGGAAGAACTGATCCACCATTTCAAGCTCTTCACCGAAGGCATGCACGTGCCGCCCGGCGAAGCCTACGCGGCCATCGAGCATCCGAAGGGCGAGTTCGGCGTCTGGGCCGTATCGGACGGCGCTAACAAGCCGTACCGGATCAAGCTGCGCTCGCCGGGCTTCCCCCATTTGGCGGCCCTGACCGAAATGACCAAAGGCCACATGCTTGCCGACGTGACGGCCTTGGTGGGCACGATCGATCTCGTGCTTGGCGACACGGACCGGTGAGAGGCAAGGTATGACGATGCTGAGTCCCGAATCATTGGCCAAGATCGACCGCGAAATTGCGAAGTATCCTGAGGGCCAGCGCCAGTCGGCAATCATGGCGGCGCTGCGGATCGCGCAGGAAGAAAGAGGCTGGCTCGCCAACGACACGATCGAGTTCGTGGCGGGCTACCTCGGCCTGCCGGCCATCGCCGGTTTCGAGGTTGCGAGCTTCTACAACATGTACGACCTGGCGCCGGTCGGCAAGTACAAGCTGACGGTGTGCACGAACCTGCCGTGCGCGCTGTCGGGTGGCGTCCACGCTGCCGACTACGTGAAGCAGAAGCTGGGCATCGATTTCAACGAGACGACGCCAGACGGCAAGTTCACGCTCAAGGAGGGCGAGTGCATGGGCGCCTGTGGCGATGCGCCGGTGATGCTGGTGAACAACATCCGCTTGAAGAGCTTCATGACGCCGGAAGAGATCGATCGCCTGCTGGAGGATTGCAAGTAATGGCACTCGTCGCGGCAATCAATCCGCTGCTGTCGGCCGGCTGGGCAGGCGGCGACGCAGGCTGGGGCATCAAGGAATACGAGGCACGCGGCGGCTATCAATCCCTGCGCCGCATCCTGGCCGAGAAGATGACGCCGGAGCAGGTGATCGCCGAAGTCAAGACAGCCGTCCTGCGCGGGCGCGGCGGCGCCGGCTTTCCGACCGGCCTCAAGTGGAGCTTCATGCCCAAGGGATCCGCCGAGAAGTACATCGTCTGCAACAGCGACGAAGGCGAACCCGGCACATTCAAGGACCGCGACATCCTCCGCTTCGACCCGCACTCGGTGATCGAGGGCATGGTGATCGCCGGTTACGCCGTGGGCGCCGCGCGCGGCTACAACTACATCCACGGCGAGATTTTCGAACTGTACGAGCGCTTCGAGGCAGCGCTGGCGGAAGCGCGCGCGGCGGGCTTCATCGGCCGGAACATCCTCGGCTCGGGCGTCGATTTCGAACTGTTCGCCCACCATGGCTGGGGCGCCTATATCTGCGGCGAGGAATCGGCGCTGCTCGAATCGATCGAGGGCAAGAAGGGGCAGCCGCGCATGAAGCCGCCGTTCCCGGCGAGCTTTGGCCTCTATGGCAAGCCGACCACGATCAACAATACCGAGACTTTCGCCGCTGTTCCGTTCATCTTCCGCCTTGGCGGCCAGGCCTACCTCGACCTCGGCAAGCCGAACAACGGCGGCACCAAGCTGTTCTCGGTCTCCGGCCACGTCAACAAGCCCGGCAATTACGAAGTGCCCATGGGCACGCCGTTCGCCAAGCTCCTGGAGATGGCCGGCGGCATGCGCGGCGACAGAAAGCTCAAGGCGGTCATTCCGGGCGGCTCGTCGTCGCCCGTGCTGCCTGCCGACATCATCATGGATTGCACGCTCGACTACGACTCGATCGCCAAGGCGGGCTCCATGCTCGGCTCCGGCGCCGTGATCGTGATGGACGAGACGGTCTGCATGGTGAAGGCGCTCGAACGCCTGTCCTGGTTCTACTATGAGGAATCCTGCGGCCAATGCACGCCTTGCCGCGAAGGCACGGGCTGGATGCACAAGATCCTGCGCCGCATCGAACACGGCGATGGGCGGCCGGAGGATCTCGCGCTGCTCGGCGACCTCACCGGCAACATCATGGGCCGCACCATCTGCCCGCTGGGCGATGCGGCCTCGATGCCGGTGAACGGATTCCTCAAGCATTTCCGTCCCGAATTCGAATATCACATCGAGCACAAGAAGTGCCTCGTGCCGCCGGAGATCCAGTGGCAGGGCAGCACCTTCCCCGTGAGGCCGTCATGATCGACATCGAAATCGACGGCAAGGCGCTGCAGGTCGCGGAAGGCACCACGGTGCTCAACGCCGCCCGCGAAGCCGGCATCTACATTCCGCACTTCTGCTATCACAAGAAGCTGTCCATCGCCGCCAACTGCCGCATGTGCCTGGTACAGGTGGAGAAGGCGCCCAAGCCGCTGCCCGCCTGCGCGACGACCGTGGCCGCGGGCATGAAGGTCTTCACGCACTCCGACATGGCCGTGAAGGCCCAGAAGGGCGTGATGGAGTTCCTGCTCATCAACCACCCGCTCGACTGTCCGATCTGCGACCAGGGCGGCGAATGCCAGTTGCAGGATCTCGCCGTCGGCTATGGCGCCGGCAGTTCCCGCTATCAGGAAGAGAAGCGGGTCGTGTTGAACAAGAACCTCGGCCCGCTCGTTGCCACGGACATGACCCGGTGCATCAATTGCACCCGCTGCGTGCGCTTCACGCAGGAAATCTCCGGGCTCATGGAACTCGGCCAGGCGTTCCGCGGCGACCGCGCCGAGATCATGCCCTTCATCGAGAAGACCGTCGATTCGGAGATCTCCGGCAACATCATCGACCTGTGCCCCGTCGGTGCGCTGACTTCCAAGCCGTTCCGCTTTACCGCGCGCACTTGGGAACTGGCGCGGCGGCAATCGGTCAGCCCGCACGACGGGCTGGGCAGCAACCTCATCGTCCAGGTCAAGCACGACCGGGTCTACCGCGTGCTGCCGCTCGAGAACGAAGAACTCAACGAGTGCTGGCTTTCCGACAAGGATCGCTTCTCCTACGAAGGACTCAATTCCGCCGACCGCCTGATGCGGCCCATGATCAAGCAGGGTGGCGCCTGGCGCGAAGTCGAATGGAACCAGGCGCTCGACTACGCCGCGCACGCCTTGCGCGACATCACGCGGGATCACGGCGCTGCTTCGGTTGGCGCGCTGGTCAGTCCGCACTCGACGCTGGAAGAGATGTATCTCGCCGGTGCCCTGATGCGCGGGCTGGGCTCCGACAACGTCGACTTCCGCCTGCGCCAGAGCGACTTCTCGGGGCAACGTGCCGGCGTTCCGTGGCTGGGCATGCGGATCAACGAACTGAGCGCCCTCGATCGCGTACTGGTGGTCGGCAGCTTCCTGCGCAAGGATCACCCGCTTCTCGCCTTGCGCCTGCGCCAGGCCGCAAAACGCGGCGCGCAGGTCTCGGTCATTCATGCCGCCGATGACGATCTGCTGATGCCGCTTGCCGGCAGGATGATCGGCGCACCGTCCCGCCTGCCGGGCCTGATGGGCGAGTTGATCAAGGCCGTGGCCGAGATCAAGGGCACGACTTGCGATCTAGATGTGACCGCTTCGCCAGAGGCGAAGCAGATCGCGGCAAGCCTGACGTCGGGGTCCAACGTCGCCATCCTGATGGGCAACTTTGCGCAGCAACATGCGCGCGCTTCGACCATCAACTGGCTGGCGCAGCAACTGGCGGCGGACCTTGGCTGCAAGTTCGGCTTTCTGGGCGACGCGGCCAATTCGGTCGGTGGTTATGTCGCCAATGCGGTGCCGGCCTCCGGCGGACTTGACGCGGCGCGCATGGTGGCGGAGCCGCGCAAGGCCTATCTGGTCCTGCACGCAGAACCGGAACTCGACTGCGCGAACGGCCAGCAGGCGCTGGCGGCGCTGAAGCAGGCGGCAAGCGTCATCGTGCTTTCGCCGTTCAAGTCGGCTGCGGCGCTCGATTACGCCGACGTCATTCTTCCGGTTGCGCCCTTCACCGAGACGTCGGGAACCTTCATCAATACCGAGGGCCGCGTGCAATCCTTCCAGGCCGTGAATCGGCCGCTGGGCGAGACGCGCCCGGGCTGGAAGGTGCTGCGCGTACTCGGCAACCTGCTGGGTGTGGATGGCTTCGATTACGACAGCAGCGAGCAGGTGCGCGAGCGGGCGTTGGGCGCGAAACCGGCGCTTGCCGAGGGCATGGACAATGCTGTCAGCGGCGTCGCGGTCACGCTCGCCGGGGGCAACGGCCTGGAACGGGTGGCCGATGTGCCGATCCATTTCGCCGATCCGCTGGTGCGCCGCGCGCCAAGCCTGCAGCGCACGCGCGATGCGGCCGCGCCGGCCGCGCGCATGAACGCGGCGACGCTGGCGAAGGTAGGGATTGCCGCCGGCGCAGCCGTTAAAGTCAGCCTCGGTGGTACGCCGTGCGTGCTCACCACGCAGCTTGATCCGACCCTGGCCGACGGGTGCGTGCGCGTTGCCGCGGCGCATCCGGCCACCGCCGGCCTTGGCGCCCTGACCGGCGCCGTCACCGTGGAGCCCGTCTGATGGAAGCTTCGGTCCTGGCCTTCTTCGAGTGGCTCTGGGGTCCCTACTGGGAGCCCATGTGGGCCTGGTTCAAGCCGGCCTGGCCCCTCGTGTGGGTGATCATCAAGATCGTGGCGATCCTGGTACCGCTGCTGCTCGGCGTCGCCTACATGACTTACGCCGAACGCCGCGTGATCGGTGCCATGCAGGTGCGCATCGGCCCGAACCGGGTCGGCTGGTTCGGTCTGCTGCAACCGATTGCCGATGGCCTGAAGCTCTTCGTCAAGGAAGTGATCCTGCCGACCAAGGCCGACCCGAGCCTGTTCTTCATCGCCCCGGCTTTGGCCATGGCGCCGGCCGTTGCGGTCTGGGCCGTGATTCCCTTCTTCGACGAGGGCGTACTGGCCAACATCGATGCCGGCGTGCTTTTCCTGCTGGCACTTTCGTCGCTCGGCGTCTACGGCATCATCATCGCCGGCTGGTCGTCGAACTCGAAGTATCCGCTATTGGGCAGCATGCGCTCCGCGGCGCAGATGGTGTCGTACGAAATCTCGATGGGCATGGCGCTGGTCTGCATCCTCATGGTGTCGAACAGTCTCAATCTCACCGACATCGTGCACGCCCAGGGACGCGGCCAGTTCGCCGACTGGGGGCTCGGCTTCCTGTCCTGGAACTGGCTGCCGCTTTTCCCGATGTTCCTCGTGTACATGGTTTCGGGCGTCGCCGAGACCAACCGGTCGCCATTCGACGTCGTCGAGGGCGAATCGGAAATCGTCGCCGGACACATGGTCGAGTACTCCGGCATGGCCTTCGCGATGTTCTTCCTGGCGGAATACGCGAACATGATCCTGATGTCCGCTATGGTCGCCATCTTCTTCCTGGGCGGTTGGCTGTCCCCGGTCGGCTTCCTGCCCGACAGCGTATTCTGGCTGCTGGCCAAGATGTCGCTATACCTGTTCTCCTACCTTTGGCTGCGCGCGACCTTCCCGCGCTACAGGTATGACCAGATCATGCGCCTCGGCTGGAAGGTGTTCCTGCCGGTGTGTCTGGTCTGGATCCCGGTCGTCGGCATCTGGATGATGTCGCCATTCAACATCTGGAAATAGGCTGACGACATGGGTGCCCGCGACCTCCTCAGAACCTTCTCGCTTGGCGAACTGCGCCAGGGCTTGGCAGTGACGCTGCGCTACATGTTCGCGCCGAAGATCACCATCCAGTATCCGGAAGAGAAGACGCCGCAGTCGCCGCGCTTCCGCGGCCTCCATGCGCTGCGCCGTTATCCCAACGGCGAAGAGCGCTGCATCGCCTGCAAGCTGTGTGAGGCGGTCTGCCCGGCGATGGCGATCACCATCGAATCGGCCGAACGCGAGGACGGCAGCCGGCGCACGACGCGTTACGACATCGACCTGACCAAGTGCATCTTCTGCGGCTTCTGCGAAGAGGCCTGCCCCGTCGACGCCATCGTCGAGACGCACATCCTCGAATATCACGGCGAGGTGCGCGGCGACCTTTACTACACCAAGCAGATGCTGCTCGCCAACGGCGACCGCTACGAAGCGGAAATCGCCAAGGCGCGCGAGCAGGACGCCAAATTCCGATAACCGCCATGGACAGCAAAACCGTCGTCTTCTACGTTCTCGCCGCGCTGCTGATCTTCGCGGCAGTGCGCGTCATCACGGCGCGCAACCCGGTGCACGCGGTGCTCTACCTGGTGCTGGCCTTCTTCAACGCGGGCGGCCTTTGGCTGACGCTGCAGGCCGAATTTCTCGCCATCGCGCTGATCATGGTCTATGTCGGCGCCGTCATGGTGCTGTTCCTGTTCGTCGTCATGATGCTCGACATCGACATCAAGCGTTTGCGCCAGGGTTTCTGGAACTACATGCCGCTTGCAGCCACACTGGGCCTCTTGCTTGCAGGCGAGATGGCGCTGGTGCTGTCCAGCGACTACTTCGGCACAGTCGCGTTCCCGGACAGGGCGATGCCGGCGGACTACAGCAACACCAAGGATCTCGGACGCCTGCTCTTTACCGACTACGTGTATCCGTTCGAACTGGCCTCGATCATCCTGCTGGTCGCCATCATCGCGGCCGTGATGCTGACCTTGCGCCGACGCAAGGACGTGCGCCACCTCGACCCGGTCAAGCAGATTGCCGTCAAGCATACCGACCGTCTGCGCGTGGTCCAGATGCCGGCCGAAAAGGAGTCGGAATGATTTCGCTCTCTCACTATCTCGTGCTGTCGGCGCTGCTTTTCTCGATCGGCGTCGTGGGCATCTTCCTGAACCGGAAGAACCTGATCGTGCTCCTGATGGCAATCGAACTCATGCTCCTGGCGGTGAACATGAACTTCGTCGCCTTTTCGCATTACCTCGACAACCTGGCGGGGCAACTGTTCGTGTTCTTCATCCTTACGGTCGCAGCGGCAGAGTCGGGGATCGGACTGGCGATCCTGGTCGTGCTGTTCCGCAACATGTCCACGATCGACGTCGACGACCTCGACAGCCTGAAGGGATGAGACCGTGAAGCTCCTGTACCTGATCATTCCTTTTGCACCCCTCGTCGGCGCCATCGTCGCCGGCCTGTTCGGCAAGTTCATCGGCCGTGCGGGCGCGCACTGGGTCACGATCCTCAGCGTCGGCATCTCATTCGTCTGTTCGGTTCTGGTGCTGCAGGACGTGCTGGCCGGCGAGACCTTCAGCGGTACCGTCTACACGTGGATGGAAGCGGGCGGCCTGAAACTCGAGATCGGCTTCCTCATCGACCGGCTGACTGCCGTGATGATGGTTGTCGTCACCTTCGTTTCGCTCATGGTGCACATCTACACCATCGGCTACATGGCCGAAGATCCAGGCTACCAGCGCTTCTTCAGCTACATCTCGCTGTTCACCTTCTCGATGCTGATGCTGGTGATGGCGAACAACTTCCTGCAGCTCTTCTTCGGCTGGGAAGCGGTGGGCCTCGTGTCGTATCTGCTGATCGGCTTCTGGTACACCCGACCGACCGCCATCTACGCCAACCTCAAGGCCTTTCTGGTCAACCGCGTCGGCGACTTCGGCTTCCTGATGGGCATCGCCTTGATCGCCGCCTACGCCGGCAGCCTGGATTATGCGGCGGTGTTTGCCAAGGGACCGGATCTGGCCGCCATGACCGAATCGGTGACGGGCTGGCCGCTGATGACGGCGATCTGCATCGGCCTCTTCATCGGCGCCATGGGCAAGTCCGCGCAGTTTCCGCTGCACGTATGGCTGCCGGATTCCATGGAAGGCCCGACGCCGATCTCGGCACTGATCCACGCCGCGACCATGGTGACGGCCGGCATCTTCATGGTGTCGCGCATGTCGCCGCTGTTCGAGCTTTCCGAGACCGCGCTGTCGTTCGTGATCATCATCGGCGCCATCACGGCGCTGTTCATGGCGCTGATCGCCATCGTGCAGACCGACATCAAGCGCGTCGTCGCCTATTCGACGCTGTCGCAACTCGGCTACATGACCGCTGCGTTGGGCGCTTCGGCCTACTCGGCGGCGATCTTCCATCTCATGACGCACGCCTTCTTCAAGGCGGTGCTGTTCCTGGGTGCCGGCTCGGTCATCATCGCCATGCACCACGAACAGGACATGCGTCGCATGGGGGGCTTGCGGAAATACATGCCGATCACCTACGCGACGGTACTCGTTGGCGCCATCGCCAATGCCGGCCTGCCGCCATTCGCGGGCTTCTTCTCCAAGGATTCCATCATCGAGGCGGTGCAGCTTTCGCATATTTGGGGTTCCGGCTTTGCCTACCTGGCCCTGCTGGCTGGCGTCTTCGTCGGCGGCTTCTACTCGTTCCGGCTCGTCTTCTTTGCCTTCCACGGCGAGGAGCGTTTCCGTCATGCCGGCGGCCACCACGGCGACCATGGCGAGGCCGGGCACGGCCATCATGCCGAGCCGCACGAATCGCCCAAGGTGGTCACGGTGCCCTTGATCCTGCTCGCGATACCGGCGATCGTGTCCGGGTGGCTGATCGGGCCGATGCTGTTCGGCGGCTACTTCGGCGATGCGATCTTCATCGGCGAGAACCACCCCGGCATCGAGGAAATGGCGCACGAGTTCCAGGGCGTGGTGCCGATGATCCTGCACGGCCTGATGTCCTTGCCGTTCTGGCTCGCCCTTGCCGGTGCGGTCACTGCCTGGTTCCTGTACATCAAGCGGCCGGACCTGCCGGCCGTCATCAAGCAGAAGTTCAGCCTCGCGAGTTTCATTCTCGAAGAGAAGTACGGTTTCGATCGCTTCAACGACTGGTTCTTTGCCGGCGGCGCGCGCGGAGTCGGCCGCGGCCTGTGGAAGGGCGGCGACCAGATGCTGATCGATGGCGTCGCGGTGAACGGATCGGCGAAGCTGGTCGGTCGTTTTGCCGGTGTCGTGCGTTTGTTGCAGAGCGGACACATCTACCAGTACGCATTCTCGATGCTGATTGGTGTCTTCGCGTTTCTGACATGGTGGCTGGGTCGTAGCTGACAGGAAGAAGAACGGATGAATCCCCATCTCCTTAGCCTTGCGATCTGGGTCCCGATAGTCGGCGCCATTCCGATTCTCTGGCTGGGTTCGGAACGGCGCGATGCCGTGCGCTGGCTGGCGCTGGCCGTCGCGATCGCCGGCTTCGCCGTCACGATCCCGCTATACACAGAGTTCGATCGCAGCTTCGTCGGCATGCAGTTCACCGAAGTCGCCGCGTGGATTCCGCGCTTCAACGTCCAGTACCTCCTGGGTGTCGATGGCATTTCCGTGCTGTTCATCCTGCTCAACAGCTTCATCACGGTCCTCGTGGTGCTTGCTGGCTGGGAGGTGATCGAGGAGAAGATTGCCCAGTACATGGCCGCCTTCCTGGTCATGTCCGGTTTGATGAACGGCATCTTTGCGGCGCTCGACGTGATCCTTTTCTACGTCTTCTTCGAGGCCAGCCTGATTCCGATGTACATCATCATCGGTGTCTGGGGCGGCCCCAACCGGGTCTACGCGGCCTTCAAGTTCTTCCTCTATACGCTGCTCGGTTCGCTCTTGATGCTGGTCTCGCTGTTCTATCTGTTCGTCGAGGCGGGCGGCAGCTTCAACCTCCTGGAGTGGCACCAACTCAGGCTCGGCATGACGCCCCAGATCCTGGTCTTTGTCGCCTTCCTGGTGGCGTTCGCGGTCAAGGTGCCGATGTGGCCGGTGCACACCTGGCTGCCGGATGCCCACGTCGAGGCGCCGACGGGCGGCTCGGTGGTTCTGGCTGCCATCATGCTGAAGCTCGGCGCCTACGGTTTCATTCGGTTCTCGCTGCCAATCCTGCCCGATGCCAGCCACTACCTGGCGCCGATGATGATCGCCCTGTCGCTGATCGCGGTGGTCTACATCGGCTTCGTTGCCCTCGTGCAGGCAGACATGAAGAAGCTGATCGCCTATTCGTCGATTTCGCACATGGGTTTCGTTACTTTGGGTTTCTTCATCTTCAACCAGCTTGGGGTAGAAGGCGCCCTGGTGCAGATGATCTCGCACGGCTTCGTATCGGCGGCGATGTTCCTTTGCGTCGGCGTCATGTACGACCGCATGCATTCCCGGCAGATCGCGGACTACGGCGGCGTCGTGAACACCATGCCGAAGTTCGCCGCCTTCTTCATGCTGTTCGCGATGGCGAACGCCGGCTTGCCTGCCACGTCCGGTTTCGTCGGCGAATTCATGGTCATCCTGGCCGCGGTGAAGGCCAATTTCTGGGTCGGCTTCGCGGCAGCGACGACCCTGATCCTGGGGGCCGCCTACACGCTGTGGATGTACAAGCGCGTCGTGTTCGGGGCGGTCGCCAACGATCATGTCGCGCACCTCACGGATATCGGCGCGCGCGAGTTCCTGGTGCTTGGCCTCCTGGCGGCAACCGTGCTGGCCATGGGCATCTATCCCTTCCCGTTCACCGACGTCATGCATGCCTCAGTGGATAACCTACTGAAGCATGTGGCGGTGAGCAAGTTGTAACCCGGCGCGAGAGAGCGATGCTCAAGAACTTCGTCATGCCCGATCTGTACCCGGCCGCGCCGGAACTGTTCCTCGTCGCCATGGCCTGCGTGATATTGATCGTGGACCTGTTCCTGAGCCCGCGCCAGCGCTGGATTACCGGCTCGCTGACGATGCTGACGCTGATCGGGTGCGCGCTGATCACCTTCGGCACTTTCGATGGCACGTCGGCACTCACGTTCTCGAACATGTTCATCGACGATCCGCTCGCCGACTTTCTGAAGCTCGTTGTCTATATCGCGGTCATCGTCACGCTGATCTATGGCCGCGATTATCTGGCCGCGCGCGATCTCGACAAGGGCGAGTATTACCTGCTGGCCTTGTTTGCGACGCTGGGCATGATGGTGATGATCTCGGCATTCAGCTTCCTGACCATTTATCTTGGCGTGGAGATGATGTCCCTGTCGCTGTATGCCATGGTGGCGATCGATCGCGATTCCCCGCGCTGCACCGAGGCGGCCATGAAGTACTTCGTGCTGGGGGCACTGGCATCCGGCCTGCTCCTCTACGGCATGTCGATGATCTACGGCGCCACCGGCACGCTGGAACTCGGCGTAGTGGCCCAGTCGGTGCAGGAAGGGACGGCGAATCGGACCATCCTGGTTTTCGGCCTCGTGTTCCTTGTCTCCGGCATTGCCTTCAAGCTCGGCGTCGTGCCTTTCCACATGTGGATTCCTGACGTGTATCACGGTGCGCCGACGGCGGTCACGTTGTTCATCGGCGGCGCGCCCAAGCTGGCCGCCTTCGCGATCGCCCTGAGGCTGCTGGTTTCGGGCTTGTTCGGCCTGGCCGAGCAGTGGCAGACGATGCTGATGATCATGGCGGTGCTCTCGATAGGCATCGGCAACCTGGCGGCCATCGCGCAAAGCAACATCAAGCGCATGCTGGCCTACTCGGCGATCTCCCACATGGGCTTCATGCTGCTCGCGCTGATGAGCGGTGTCGCCGGCGCCGAAGTCGATCCAATGGCCCTGATCAACGCTTACAGCTCGGCCATGTACTACAGCGTTGCCTACGTCATCATGTCGCTGGGTGCATTCGGCATGGTGCTGCTGCTGTCCCGCGCCGGCTACGAGGCCGAGAATCTGGAAGACTTCAAGGGGCTGAACAAGCGCAGCCCGTGGTTCGCGGCGGTGATGATGGTGCTGATGTTGTCCATGGCCGGCATCCCGTTCTTCGTCGGCTTTTTCGCCAAGTTCTCGGTCCTGTTGGCCGCGGTCGCCGCCGGACACGTCGTGGTGGTCGTCGTTGCCGTGCTGTTCTCCCTCGTTGGCGCCTACTACTACCTGCGCGTCGTGAAGCTGATGTACTTCGACCCGCCTGGCGACGCGGCGACCATCCACGCAAGCTTCGACATGAAGCTGGTGCTCTCGGCCAACGGCCTTGCGGTAGCCTTTCTCGGCATCTTCCCCGACACCCTGATGATGCTTTGCACAGCGACGCTCGTGCGCTCGCTGTAACGGTGCAAGCGTGGCGGACGAGCACCTGATCGAAGAGACCATCTCCTCCGAAAGCGTATTCGAAGGCAAGCTGCTCAAGGTGCGGCGCGATCTGGTGCGACTACCCGACGGCCACGAGAGCGTACGCGAATGGATTGCCCATCCCGGCGCCGTGGTCGTCATCGGCGTGCTCGGCAATGGCAAGCTGCTGTTCGAGCGCCAGTTTCGATATCCCGTGCGGCAGGTCTTCCTGGAACTCCCAGCCGGCAAGATCGATCCCGGCGAGCATCCGCTCGATACCGCGCGACGCGAACTGCGCGAGGAGACCGGGTACAAAGCAAAGCTTTGGCGTCATCTCGGCACCATGCACACCTGCATCGGCTATTCCGACGAGCACATCGAGGTCTTCTTCGCCGAAGGCCTCAGCCATGTCGGCGCCGCGCTCGACCACGGCGAGATTCTTGAAATCGTCGAGATGTCGCTGCACGACGCGATTCTGGCGGTGCGCGACGGCGAGATAACCGATGCCAAGACCATCACGGCACTGATGTGGGCGGAGAAGACGTTGAGCGGCGCCTGGCCGCTTCCGTCGTAAAATCACCGAATCGATCAACCGGAGAACCGAATGGACAGCGCGGCCAAGTCGCCGGTGCCCCATATGCCGTTGAGCCCCGAAATCGAACTCGACGACGACACGAAGCTGCAGGCCTTCGCGATCATCTCCGAGGTTTCCGCCAACCTCGCCGACGAAGACGACCTGGAGGAACTGCTGGGACGCTTCCTCGGTACGATGCTGCGCCTCGCGCACGCGTCCGCGGGGGTCGTGCGCGTCCTCACGACCGATGGTCGCCACCTGCGTTTGGTCGGCGCGCGCGGCTTGCCACCGGACCTCGTCGAGCGCGAGCGCGTGGTGCCGATTGACTGCGGCCACTGCGGCAATGCCGTGCGCGACAACCGCTGCCACTATGAGATCGACCTGCAGGACTGCGCTACGCGTACCGACAACGCCTACTTCGGCCGCGACTGCCAGGCCATGGTTGTGGTGCCCCTGCAGTACGGCGGCCGGCTTCTCGGCACCTACAACCTGTTCCTGCCGGAGCGATTCAGCCTGCCCGAAGAGGTTGCGGTGCTGTTCCGCTCGATCGGCGAGCATCTGGGCATGGCGCTGGAGAACGCGCGCCTCAAACGCGAGAACATGCGCATCGCGCTGATGAACGAGCGGGCGATGATGGCCGCCGAAGTGCACGATTCGCTGGCGCAGACCTGCGCCTACATGAAGATGCGCGTGGCGCTCTTGAGCGACGCGCTGCGCGACGGCGAGAACGAACGGGCAGGCAAGTACGCCAATGACGTCGGCCAGGCGCTGGACGTGGCGTCCGGGCAGCTGCGCGAACTCCTGACCCAGTTCCGCAACCGCATGGACCCGATGGGCCTGCTGCATGCGCTGGAGGACCTGGCCGAGGGCTTCTACGACCGCACCGGCATCCGCCTGCAGTACCAGAACCGCGCGACCGACCTGCGGCTTTCCGTCGACCAGGAGGCGCAGGTCTTCTTCATCATCCAGGAGGCGCTCGCCAATGTGGCCCGCCACTCGGGTGCGACCCTGGCCAAGCTCACCATCGAGGGCGCCGGCGACTACTACCTTGCGACGGTCGAAGACAACGGGCGCGGCGGCCAGGGCTTCTTCGCCATTGCCAATCGCACCGGCGGTTTCGAAGAGCATCCGCGCCTTCGGGACCACTTCGGCCTTAGCATCATGCGCGAACGGGCACACAAGATCGGCGGTCGGGTCGAAGTGGCCAACCTGCCGCAAGGGGGCTTTCGCGTCCGGCTCAAGTTCCCGGTGATGTCCGGTTCGGCCGCATGAGCGACAAGCAGATCCGCGTCCTGCTGATCGACGATCACACCCTGTTCCGCAAGGGCCTTGCCGAGTTGCTCGAGCAGCGCGGAGAACTCACGGTCTGCGGCGTTACCGGCAATCCCGAGGAGGCGATCAGGCTGCTGCATGCGAACCAGCCCGATGTCGTGATCACCGACCTCAACATGCTGCCGGTCGGCGGTCTGGCACTGCTGCGCCGCATGCGCGCCGAGGACTGGCGTGGGCCGGTCCTTGTCCTCACCGTGTCTGACGCAGAAGAGGATCTGGCCAACGCGATGCGCGCCGGCGCCCAGGGCTATCTCCTCAAGGACATGGAGCCGGACGACGTCGTCGACGCCGTCCAGCGCGCGGTGCGCGGCGAGACTGTGGTGGCGCCCACCATGACGATGAAGCTGGTGCGCCTGCTGCAGGGTGGCGGCGCAGTGGACGAAAAGAACGACGCGCTTAAGCAGCTTACGGCCCGCGAAAAGGAAATCCTCGATTACTTGGCTCAGGGCATGTCAAACAAGGCGATCGCCCGCGCGCTCGACATCAGCCATGACACCGTCAAGCTGCACGTGCGCCACATCCTGTCCAAGCTCAACATGACCTCGCGTGTCGAGGCGGCCGTGTTCGCCATCGAGCAGAAGTCGGCCAAGCGGGAAGCCTGAGTTTCGTTCGCGCGCAGGCGCGATCAGCGAAAGTCAGCCCTCGTGGTACGCCGTGGGATCGAGCCAGGACAGCTTGTCCTGCAGCGTCACGGTCTCGCCGACGATGATCAGCGTCGGTGCCTTGAGGTGCGCCTGCTGGGCGAGCGCGGGCAGCGTCGAAAGGGTACCGGTAACGCAGCGCTGGTTGGGGGTCGTGCCCTGCTGCACGATGGCGGCGGGCCAGTCGGACGGCAGGCCGTGTTCAATCAGCTTGGCGCAGACGGTCGGCAGACCATGCAGGCCCATGTAGATCACGACCGTTTGCCGGCGACGCGCAAGGCCCGCCCAGTCGAGGTTCATCGTGCCGTCCTGCAGGTGGCCGGTGACAAAGACGCAGGCCTGCGCGTGGTTGCGATGGGTGAGCGGGATGCCGGTATAGGCCGCAACTCCCGCGGCCGCGGTGACGCCCGGAATCACTTCGAAAGGCACACCATGCGCGGCAAGCGTTTCGACCTCTTCGCCGCCGCGCCCGAACGTGTAGGGATCGCCACCCTTGAGACGGACGACACGCTTGCCTCCTTTGGCCAGACGCACCAGCAGGTGGTTGATGTCTTCCTGCGGTATGGCGTGATTGCCGCGTTCCTTGCCGGCGTAGATGCGCTCGGCCTTGGCCGCGACGCGGGCGAGCACGGGCTCGGAAACGAGCGCATCGTACACAAGGACGTCGGCTTCGGCGAGCAACTGGGCGGCGCGCAGGGTCAGCAGGTCGGGATCGCCGGGACCCGCGCCGACGAGGTACACGGTGCCCGGCTGCGCGGGTCTGCGGCTCAAGCGCAGCCTCCGCCGCAAGGACCGCAGCCCTCAGCACTGTCGCGCGCCGAACAGCCGCCTTCCTTCGGGTTCATGAACACGAACTGGAATTCACCCGCCCGCAATTCGACGAAATCCAGGACCGCCTCCTCGAGCAGGTCCTGGCTGCGCGGCGCGATCAGCAGCGTAATGCCTTCGGATTCGATGACCAGGTCGTTTTCACGCTCCTCGTCGAAGCCCATGCCGTAAACCAGTCCGCCGTCGTCGTCGATCTTGGCGGCGACGCGCAACGCCGAGTCTTCGTCCTGCACCTCGGCGGCGTTCCTGATCTGTTCGGCTGCGGCTGGCGTTACGCGGAACATTGCTGGCTTTCTCGCTGAGCTCGGCAGCGGCGGATGAAGTTCACGAAGCGTGCGGGCCAGTTGCAACCGGCAGTGGCGCGCAAGTGGGTGTAGGACGCAAGCAGATTCTTGTGCATGATGCCGTCGCTCTTGCCGTCGACGCCATGGCCGCGCCGGACATCGTAAGCGAAGGTCGTATTGTGAGGGAGATTGTCGAGGCTGGAGTAGTGGAATTCGTGCGCGGCAAGGATAGTCTCCGGTTCGGCGTACCACGGGTGCGCCGCAGTCGGCTGCAGCTTGACGTAGCCGCGTCCCACGGGCTTGTCGTGCATGGTCACGTCGCCGGCGATGGCACCGACCATGCGGCGCGTCTGTCCCTTCCAGGTGATGGAACGCGCCAGGTACATGAGGCCACCGCATTCCGCATAGGCGGGCAGGCCACCTTCGATGGCATCGAGGATTTCGGTACGCAGCTGCGCGTTGGCCTCGAGGCCGTCGAGAAAGCATTCGGGAAAACCGCCGCCGATGAAGAGCCCGTCGCAGGCGGGAAGGTGCGCATCGCGTAGCGTGTCGAAATACACGAGCTCGCCGCCGGCTGCAGCCAGAGCCTCGATGTCGTCTGTGTAGTAGAAGCCGAAAGCGGCATCGCGGGCGACGGCGATGCGTAGCGGCGTACCACCAGGACTGACTCTTGCCAGTGGTGGGCGGGGCAGGGCGACTTCGGTGCGG
>DATJQH010000170.1:0-31038 GCA_035505955.1 Rhodocyclaceae bacterium | reverse complement strand
ATCGCCACGGCGTCGGCCGCATTGCGCGGCTTGCCGATGATTTCGCCGTCGACGTCGAGCGTCGTATCCGCGGCCAGCACCAGGCGCGACGGCAGGTTGCGCTCCCGCCCCAAACGCACGCCGTAGGCGGCCTTGGCACGGGCGACGCGCACGACGTAATGATCGGAATGCTCGCCGGGCGTGACGTCTTCGAGCACATCGTCGTCGTGGCGAATCTCGCCGCGAAACAGCAGCAGATCGAAATTGACGCCAATCTGGTTCAGCAAGTCGCGTCGACGCGGACTGCGTGAAGCCAGATAGATGCGAGGCGGCAGGGGGCTCATGCCGGCGCCGCGTCCCGGTGGTAAGGATGTCCGCGCAGTACGCTGGCAGCGCGGTAAAGCGCCTCGGCCAGGATGACGCGCACGAGCCCGTGCGGCAGCGTCAGCGACGACAGGCGCAGCGTCTCGTGCGCGCTGGCCTTGAGCTTGGCGTCGAGTCCGTCGGGGCCGCCGATCAGGAAGGCCACGTCGTCGCCCTGTTGTGCCCAGGCGGCCAGCCGCCCGGCGAGCTTGTCCGTGGTAATGTCCGCACCCCGTTCGTCGAGCACGACGCGCCGGCACTGGCCTGGAAGTGCCGCGCGCAGGCGCTCGGCTTCGGCAGCCATCAGCGCCTGCACCGGCTTGCCGGAATTTCGCGGCTCCGCCTTAACCGCACACAGTTCAAGCGGCGTTTCCCGCGGCATGCGCTTGGCATACTCGGTGTAACCGGCGTCGACCCACGCGGGCATGCGGGTGCCGACTGCGGCGATCACGAGCTTCACCCGTTGGCCTCGCGGGCTGCTGCGCGTTTGGGTCGCGTCTGCCACAGCTCTTCGAGGTTGTAGTAGCTGCGCACCGCGGGCTGCATGACATGCACGACCACGTTGCCGAGGTCGACCAGCACCCACTCACCCGAGTCTTCGCCTTCGACGCCGATCACTTCGCCGCCGGCCTCTTCCACCTTCTCGCGCACGTTGCGCGCCAGCGCCTTGACCTGGCGCGTCGAATCCGCGCTGGCGACGATGATGCGGTCGAACAGCGACGTCAGCTTCGTAGTGTTGATGACCTCGATGTCGCGCCCCTTGATGTCCTCGAGGGCGGCGACGGCGATCCGCTGAAGCTTGGCAGTCTGCATGGGCTTATCGATAGAGTTTATGACGACGAATATAGTCGAGAACCGGGGCCGGCAGCAATTCTTGGACCTCGGCGCCCGCGCCTAGTTTTGCCCGCACTTCGGTCGAGGATACGGTTCCGGCCGAGAGCGGGAAGGTGACGATCGTGCCGGCCGGTGCGGTCGCCAGCGCCGTGGACTGGCTGCGCCGGCGGCGGCGGAATTCATCCGCGAGCTCGGGCGCCATGGCATCGACGTCGAGATCGAACGTCGGTCGCGAAGCGACACCGAGGTGGGCGAGGCGGAATAGTTCGCGCCAACGGTGCCAGGAAGCCAGGCCGCGAAAGGCGTCCGCGCCCATCAGCAATACCAGCGGCCGGTCGTCCCCGTACTTTGCGCGCAGGCGCTCGAGCGTGGGCACCGTGTAGCTCGCCTGTCCGGAGCGGACCTCGGCATCGTCGAGCCGATAGTCTGGATGACCAGCGATGGCGGCGCGGACCATGGCCAGCCGGTGCCCGGCGTCGGCCTGCGGCTGCGCTCGGTGGCGCGGCTGCCCGGCGGGAATCCAGAGCACGCCGCCAAGACGCAGTTGGCGCACTGCTTCCTCGGCCAGGCGCATGTGCGCTGCATGCACCGGATCGAACGTGCCGCCGAGGATGCCGAGCGGCTTCTCACTCACCGGCCGGTTCGCCGTGGAAGACATCCTGGTAGCTGACGTACACGCTCGCCATCATGATCGGGGCCATGACGAAGATGAGCGCCATCTTGAGGACGACCGCCAGCGCGCTGACGAGGCCCGCGGAGACGGCGCCGGCGCCGATCAGCAGGACGCCGGGAGCGCCGATCGCGAACAGCGCGGCCGTCGCGCCGAACACGGCGAATGCGCGCCAGTTGCGCCAGCTGGCGACGAAGCTGAAGAACACGGATTTCAGCGGCGGCACCTCGTCCCAGGCGGTCAGCAGCGGCGCGAACCAGAATGCCGCAATGACCGGAATGGCGATGATCATCAGCCGGCCCATGGCAGCGATCGTCTCCGCTTCGTCCATCGACGGGGGCCCGGCAAGCGTCGGCGGCCCGCCTTCCATGATGGTGCTGGCGGCGAGGATCACGATGGAGCCGAGCAGGTGCAGCCCGCCCAGCCGCACCAGCGGCACGCGATGCTGGCGCACGCCGTACGTGAGCGCGACGCCGCCGATGCCGCCGCCGCGCTCGACCGCACGGCAGCCATTGGCCAGGACGACGATCAACGCCGGCAGCGCCAGCGGCAGCAGGAATGGGCCGACATAGGGCAGCAGATTCACGGCCACGATGACGAAGACATAGGCCATCGTCAGCGCGGTGATCAGCGCCGGATTGGCCCGGAACAGCCGGAAACTCGCAAGCAGCCACAGGAAGCCGTGGCGGGCGGGAAGACGGCGGGCCTGGATTTGGGCGGGTTCTGGCAAGAGGCGTACGCGGAAATCGTCAGAAGGTGCCCAGTACCCACATGGGCACGCTCAGCCGGTTGTCCAGCCCCTCCTGGCGAATCCACGCGCCGTTGCCCGCGCGATCGATCAGGTAGTAGGGCTTGCCGTGCGGCGGCGTCACCTTGACCATGTATAGCCTGTTGTTGACGCGGTATTCCTCGACCTGGTCTTCGCCGCGTTTGGTGATGGTCACCTGCGGTTCCGACGGCGATTCGACCATGGGCGGCGGTGGCGGCACTTCGGGCAATGGCTGCAAATCGGCCGGCCGCTGCTGGGCGAGGGCGGGCGCACCGCACAATGCCAGTGCGGCCAGGACGCCAACGCCGATGCGCAATGGAGAGTTCTTCATATGCTCGAATTCTAGACTGAATCGGGCCTTCTACAGATTCAGCAGCAGTTCGTGTTCCAGCGGCAGGCGGTTGAAACCGCGGCTTTGATAGTGGTTGAAGATCGAGGCCACCACGCACTCGGGATCGTCGATGACCGAAATGAGATCCATGTCGTCGGCGTCGATCATGCCCTCCGCCACGAGCCGCGCCCGGAACCAGTCGAGCATGCCGCCCCAGAACCGGCTGCCGACGAGGATGAGCGGGATCCGGGGCGATTTCCCGGTCTGGATCAGGGTCAACGCCTCCAGCAGTTCGTCCAGCGTGCCGAAGCCGCCGGGCATCACCACGTAGGCGGTGGCGATTTTCACGAACATGTACTTGCGCGCGAAGAAATGGCGGAAGGTTTGCGAGATGTCCTGGTAAGGATTCGCCGCCTGCTCGTGCGGCAACTGGATGTTGAGCCCGACCGAGATGCTCTTGCCCTCGAATGCGCCCTTGTTGGCGGCTTCCATGACACCGGGGCCGCCGCCCGAAATGACGGCGAAGCCGGCGTCCGAGAGCAGGCGCGCGATCTGTTCGGTCAGCGCGTAGTACTCCGAATCGGGCTTGATGCGCGCGCTGCCGAAGATCGACACAGCGGGCTGGATGTTGGCCAGTCGTTCGGTCGCCTCAACGAACTCTGACATAATCCCGAACACCCGCCAGGCCTCGCGGGCAGCCGACTGGGCCATCTGCGCCGGCGCCACCGTCCAGGGGTCGGGTATGCTCGGCAGCTTCTCCTTCGCGCTCATATGCCTCTTCTGCTCCTCGTCGACGGCTCGTCGTATCTCTATCGCGCCTTTCATGCGCTGCCCGACCTGCGCACCGCATCGGGCCAGCCGACCGGGGCGATCAAGGGCGTCGTTTCGATGCTGCGCAAGCTCGAAGCCGACTATAAGGCAGAATACCGCGCGGTGGTGTTCGATGCCAAAGGCAAGACCTTCCGCGACGACTGGTATCCGGAGTACAAGGCGCACAGGCCGCCGATGCCCGACGACCTGGTGGCACAGATCGAGCCGCTGCACGATTGCGTGCGCGCCGAAGGCTGGCCGCTGCTGATGGTGGAGGGCGTCGAGGCCGACGACGTGATCGGCACGCTGGCGCGCGAAGCCACGGATCAACGCATGGATTGCGTGATCTCGACCGGCGACAAGGATCTGGCCCAACTCGTCAATCGGCACGTGCGGCTGGTGAACACGATGAGCAACGAAGTACTTGACGAAGCGGGCGTGGCCGAGAAGTTCGGCGTGCCGCCCGATCGCATCGTGGACTACCTGACGCTCGTAGGCGACGCGGTGGACAACGTGCCCGGCGTGGCCAAGGTCGGCCCCAAGACAGCCGTGAAGTGGCTCGACCAGTACGGTTCGCTCGACGCCATCGTCGAACACGCAGCCGAGATCGGCGGCGCCGTCGGCGAGAACCTGCGCGCCCATCTCGACTTCCTGCCGCTGGGCAGGAAGCTCGTCACCGTCGCGTGCGAGCTCGATCTGCCGCTGCACTTGGCCGATCTCGCGCCGCGGCCGCCGGATCAGGCGAAGCTCAGCGAACTTTACGGCCGGCTCGAGTTCAGGGGCTGGCTGCGCAATGCGCAGGCGGCGGCGCCCGCGGCACCTGCGCCCGACCCGGTGAAGAATGCTACCGACAATTACGAAGCGATCCTCGACGAGGCGACGTTCGGGCGCTGGCTGGCGATGATCGACGCCGCAACGTTGACTTCGCTGGACACGGAAACCACTGGCCTCGATCCGATGCAGGCGCAGCTGGTCGGCATCTCGTTTGCCGTACAGGCGGGCGAGGCCGCCTATCTGCCGCTGGCGCACCGCTATGCCGGCGTACCACCACAGCTGACTTTTAACGAGACGCTGGCGCGACTCAAGCCCTGGCTCGAATCCCCGCAGCACAGGAAGCTCGGCCAGCACCTCAAGTACGACCGCCACATCTTCGCCAACCACGGCATCGAGCTGCGCGGCATTGAGGACGACACGCTGCTCGAGTCCTACGTGCTGGAGTCCGACAAGTCGCACGACCTCGGCAACCTGGCCGAACGCCACCTCGGGCTGAAGTCGATCAGCTACGACGACATCACGGGCAAGGGCGCCAAGCGCATTTCCTTCGCCGAGGTGCCGATCGAGAAGGCCGCCGAGTATTCCGCCGAGGATGCCGACCTGACGCTGCGCGTGCACGAGGCACTGGCGCCGCGCCTCGCTGAAGAACCGCAACTGGACAAGCTGTACCGCGAACTCGAACTGCCCGTAGCGGAAGTACTGTTCCGCATGGAACGCAACGGCGTCCTGATCGACGTCTTCTCGCTGGCCAGCCAGAGTGAGGAACTGGGCCGCAAGATGCTGGCACTGGAAAAGGAAGCGCATCAGGTGGCGGGCCAACCCTTCAACCTGTCGTCGCCGAAGCAGCTCGGCGAGATCCTGTTCGGCCAGCTCGGCTTGCCGGTGGTGAAGAAGACGCCGGGCGGTGCGCCATCGACCGACGAGGAAGTGCTGGAGAAGCTGGCCGAGGACTTTCCGCTGCCAAGGAAGATCCTCGACTACCGCGGCGTCGCCAAGCTGAAGAACACCTATACCGACAAGCTGCCGTTGATGGTGAATCGCCAGACCGGCCGGGTGCACACCAGCTTCGGCCAGGCCGTCGCCGTGACCGGCCGGCTGTCGAGCAACGACCCCAACCTGCAGAACATCCCCGTGCGCACCGCTGAGGGTCGGCGCATCCGGTCGGCCTTCGTTGCGCCACCGGGCCACGCCATCGTCTCGGCCGACTACTCGCAGATCGAACTGCGCATCATGGCGCACCTCTCGAACGATGCGCGCCTGCTCGAGGCCTTCGCGCGCGGCGAGGACATCCACCGTGCCACCGCCGCCGAGGTGTTCGGCGTCACGCCGCTGGAGATCGGCCCCGACCAGCGCCGCGCCGCCAAAGCGATCAACTTCGGCCTCATCTACGGCATGAGCGCCTTCGGCCTCGCCAAGCAGATCAACGTCGAGCGCAGCGCGGCGCAGGCCTACATGGATCGCTACTTCGCCCGCTATCCCGGTGTCGCCCGCTACATGGAAGAAACCCGGGCGCTGGCGCGCGACAAGGGTTACGTTGAGACCGTGTTCGGCCGTCGCCTGTGGCTGCCGGAGATCAAGTCAGGCGTGGTGACACGCCGCCAGGCGGCCGAGCGCGCCGCCATCAATGCGCCCATGCAGGGCACGGCCGCCGATCTCATCAAGCGGGCCATGCTCGCGGTGCAGGACTGGCTGGACGGGCAGCGGCTGGCGACGAAGCTGATCCTGCAGGTGCACGACGAACTTGTGCTCGAAGTGCCCGACGGCGAAATTTCAGTCGTTCGCGAGCAGGTGCCCAGGTTGATGGGTAGCGTGGCGAAGCTCGCCGTGCCGCTGATCGTCGAGGTCGGTGTCGGCCCCAACTGGGACGAGGCGCACTGAGGCGTCCTTCCGGATGTGGTCGGCGGCGGCGGCGAGGGCTCATATAATCGCCGATTCCAAGCAACAACGAGACAGATTGCGTCCTGGCATGCCGCTCAAGATCCTTCACACCGAATCGTCCACCGGCTGGGGCGGGCAGGAGCATCGCACCTTCAAGGAAATGGTGGCGTTGCGCGAGCGTGGCCACACCCTGGAACTCGCCTGCCCCGTCGGCGCCCGCCTGGGCGATCGCGCCGAGAAACTCGGCTTCGCGGTGCACCGGATTCGCATGCGCGGCGGCGGCGACCTGATATCGATGTGGAAGATTGCGCGCCTGTTGCGGCGCGGCCGCTTCGACATCGTCAATACGCATAGCGGCCATGACAGCCTGCTGGGGGGCACGGCCGGCCGGTTGGCGCGCACGCCGCTGATCGTTCGGACGCGCCATCTCGCTCTGGCGGTGACGTCGCTGGCGACATACAAGACCTTGCCGCACAGGGTCGTCACGGTCAGCGAGTGGGTGCGCCAATACCTGATAGCCGCCGGCGTTCCCGAAGACCACGTCGTCGCGATCCATACCGGCATCGATCCGCCGCCGCTGGTCGAGCATTCGACGCTGCGAGCCGAACTCGGCCTGAAAGCGGATGACGTCGTGATCGGCACGGTCGCCATCCTGCGCTTCGAGAAAGGGCATCGAGAGTTGATCGAGGCGGCGCTGCCGATCCTGGCCGAGCGCCCGAACGTCCATCTGGTGTTCGCCGGCGACGGGCCGATCTACCAGCGCCTCAAGGACTACATTGCGGAAAAGCGCATCGCCGACCGTGTCCATCTGCTCGGCCTGCGCAACGACATTCCGAATGTGCTGGCGGGGTGCGACTTCTTCGCGCTCGCCACCTGGCAGGAGGCGCTGGGCACCTCCTTCATCGAAGCCATGGCCGCCGGTCGGGCCACGGTCGGTACGGCGGTCGACGGCGTGCCGGAAGTCATCGAGGATGGCGTCACCGGAATTCTGGTGCCGCCGAAGGACGGTGCGGCGTTGAGCCGTGCGCTGCTGACGCTGATCGACGATCCGGCCCTGCGCCGACGCATGGGCGAGGCCGGTCGGCAGGTGACGCAAACACGCTTTTCGGTGGCAACGATGGCAGCCGAGATGGAAGCCTTCTATCTGCACAGTCTCTCGGAAAGGCGCACGGCATGAAGGCGGCGCGTTCGGTTCCGGTGCTGATGTACCACCACGTGTCACCGTCGCCGGGGCTCGTGACGACGACGCCGCGGAACTTCGCCGACCACATGCGCGGACTTGCCGCGGCTGGATACCGGACGCTGACGGCGGCGCAGTTCGCGGCATTCCTCGGCGGCGAGTCCGCGCCCGACAAGTCGGTGCTGCTGACGTTCGACGACGGCTATCTGGACAACTGGGTCTACGCCTTTCCTGCGCTACGCGAACACGGCTTCAGCGCCGTCGTCTTCCTGGTCACCGACTGGGTCAAGGACGGCCCGCGGAGGCCGCATGCGGGTGAGTCCGCGGCGCGTCCTGCGACACCCGACCACAACGAGTGCAAGCGACGGGTCGCCGACGGGCGATCCGATGACGTCATCCTGCGCTGGAGCGAGATCGACGCCGCGCGCGCGGACGGCGTATTCGAGTTCCACAGCCACACGCACACCCACACGCGCTGGGACAAGACGTGCGCCGATAGCACATCGAAGCGCGAAGCGCTCGGCGGCGACCTGCAGGCTGCGCGCTCGGTCCTGACACAACGGCTCGGTTCGTGCGGCGACCATCTGTGCTGGCCGCAAGGTTACTTCGACGACGACTACATCGCTGTTGCCAATGCCAGCGGTTTTCGCTATCTGCACACCATCGCACCGGGCGCCAACCGGTGCCACGACGATCCTGCGCGTATCCACCGCATGGTCGTGAAAGACAAGCCCGCCGTCTGGCTGCTGAGCCGGCTGTGGATCTATCGCCACCCCTTGCTGGCACGCTGGTATGCCGGCGGGCGCGCGAACTGAGGCCGTGGGAGCGCCGTCATGTGCGGCATAGCCGGATTCTTCGGCAGTCGGCCGATCGCGCCAGCGACGCGACATGCCATGCTGGCCGCGCTCGCTCGACGCGGCCCCGACGCCGCACACGAAGTGGCCTGGAACGCCGGTGGCGTGGTGACGGCGGAACAACCGGCGACCTCGGCACTGCTGCATGCCCGCCTCGCCATCCGCGATCCGCGTCCGGTTGCCGACCAGCCGATGGCCAGCGACGACGGTCAGGTGCTGATCTGCTACAACGGCGAGGTGTACGGTTGGGAAGATGAAGCCGAGGATCTGGGCAAGGGTGGTGCCGTGTTCCGCACCCGTTCGGATACCGAGTTCATCCTGCGCGCCTACGAGCGGTGGGGTTTCCCCGCGCTGCTCGATCATCTGCGCGGGATGTTCGCCTTGGTCATTGTTGACCGACGTCTAGGGAAGGTCTTCCTCGCGCGCGACCGCTTGGGCTTGAAGCCCCTGGTGTACGGCGTCGGACCGGGCGGTTTGGCCTTCGGGTCCACCGTCCGCTCGGTACTGCCTTGGTTGCCTGACGGCCGGCGCGAATTCAGCCCGCGGGCGATCGACGCCTATCTCGCGCATCGCTATGTGCCGGCGCCGCACACCATCTTCGCCGAGCTGCAGCGACTCGAGAACGCGCACCATCTGATCTACGACCTGGCCTCGGGCCGGCTCGACAAGCGCTGCTACTGGGCGCTGCCAGCCGGTGACGGCAGCATTGCGCCTGAAGCCGCGCTCGCGGAATTGCGTGATGCCGTCACGCTGCGCACGGTGTCTGACCGGCCACTCGGCGTCTTTCTGTCCGGCGGCATCGATTCGAGCGCCATCGCCAGCATCCTGGCGACCACGGGGCACTCGGAGTTGGGCACGTTCACTGCCGCATTTCCCGGTTCAAGTTTCGACGAGAGCGCCGACGCGGCCGAGATTTCGGGCTTGCTCGGCCTGCCCAATCAGCCCATCACGGTGCCAATGCAACTCGATGGCGCCTTCGACCGCATCGTTGCCGATCTGGACGAGCCGTTCGCCGATCCGTCGAGCATTCCCACGTGGTTCCTCGCGCGTGAAACGGTGAAGGAGGTCACTGTCGTACTTGGTGGCGACGGCGGCGACGAGATCCTCGCCGGCTACAAGCGCCATCCCAAGCACATCCGCACACACTGGCGCGCCGCGTTGCGCCTGCCGTTGCCGGCGCCAAGGGAGATGTCCGGCCGCGGCTGGAGCCGGCTGGTCGACGAAAGCCGCCTCGGCTGGGACGAGGCCTATACGCTGCGCTTTTCCGGATTCACGCCCGCCCAGCGCCGGTATCTGCGGCGCGACCCTGATCTGGAGCGCGCAATCTGGTGGCGGACGCCGGACGCCGCGAGCAATTCGCCGCTGGAGCGCCTGCTGGCCTGCGATCTCGCCAACACCCTGCCCGAATACGTGCTGCGCAAGGCGGACTTGTGCACCATGGCGCACGGCCTCGAATTGCGCGCGCCGCTGCTCGATCATCGCTGGCTCGAGATGCTGGCACGCGTCGATCCGCGGCTGCGTTTCACCAAGCCGGCCAAGCAATTGCTGGGTGGCGTAATGAGGCCGCTGGCGCCGTTGCATCTGTTCGAGCGCAAGAAGCGTGGCTTCAACCCGCCGCTAACCGACTGGCTGCACGGCGATCTGCAGGAGCGCGCCGACAACCTCGGTGGCAGGCTGGCCCGATGGAGTGGCGGTTTCCTGCGCGCCGCCGCCGTTAACAAACTCGGCACGGCCTACTATGGCGGCGCGGAGCATTTCGCCGAACAGCTGCTGCAGTTGTTGATCCTCGACGAAAGCTTGAAGCAGCTGGACGAGGCGAGGCGCACGGCATGAGCCAGGGATCGCGCGTACCGGGGCGGTTGCTGGTCGCATTGCTGTTGCTGATACGCCTGCCGGGACGATGGCTCCGGCGACGACCGCTAACGACGCCGAGCCAGATTCTTGTCTTGCATCATCTCCTGCTCGGCGATACCGTCATGCTTGCCGGCCTACTGGCGAAATTGCGGCTGCGGTTCCCACTTGCCACGGTGCGCCTAGCGACGCCCGAGGGAACTGTGTCGCTTTACGCCGGCCGGCCCTGGGGCGTCGAAGCAGTGCCGTTCAACCCGCGCAAGTTCTCGACCATCGTCGCCTTGTGGCGACTGCCCAGGCCGGATCTTGTGGTCATTCCGGCCGAGAACCGCTACTCGCTCCTGGCCGCCGCGCTGGGTGCCCGTTGGGTGGTCGGTTTCGAAGGCGGTCATCCGGCCTGGAAGAACTGGCTCATGGACGAGTTGCGCGCCTACCCGACGACGCCAATGGCATGGCCGGACATGGCCGCCCTGCTCGTCGAGGGGCCGCCACCGCCTGCCTTCCGAATCGGCGACTGGCCGCCGCCCGCGGCAGCCCCCTCAGTGGCGCCGGCGATGCCCTGGTGCGTGCTGCACGTCGGCGCCAGTTCCCCGTTGCGTCACTGGGCGCCGGAGAATTGGCGCCTCGTCGCCGACCGGTTGGCGGCGCGCGGCCTTACTGTGGTCTGGAGCGCCGGCGCCAGCGAGTTGGAACTCGTGCATCGCTGCGATCCGGAAGGACGCTACGTGTCTACAGCCGGCAAACTCTCGCTCACCGAATTGTGGCACCTGCTCGCAGGCGCTGCGCTGCTGGTATCGCCGGACACGGGCGTTGCGCATCTGGGCAAGGTCGCCGGCACCCGCTGTGTGACGCTGTTTGGTCCAGGCTCGGCAATGATTTACGGTCCGGGCCACTTCTTTGGCGACCTGCCCTATCGCGCCGTTACCGTCGCCGACTTTCCGTGCCGGGACGGCAGGATGCTTTTCGAGCGCACGCATGTCAATTGGGTTCGTCACTGCGCCCGTCCAACCTCGGAATGCGCCGCACCACGGTGTATGGAGGCCCTTACCGTCGATGTAGTCCTGCGGGCTATCTCGGACCTGTTGCAGGAAGGCAAGTGAATGCGTACGACGCTTGATGCCGGTAGTGGCGACTTCTCGATCCGTTTCCTGACCACGGCCGATCGTGTGGCGCTTCTGCTCGGCTGCGCACTGCTGTTCGTTTGGTCGATTCCCTGGGTGATCACTTTGCGCCTAGCTCTGATCGTGGGCCTGGTTGCATTGCTGATTTGGCAGGGATTCGCGCAACGTGGTCATCTTGGCCGCGCGTTCTTGACGCACCGGCACTTCTGGAACATCTATCTCGTCCTGACCGCCTGGATAGTGGTCGAGGCGCTGGTCTTCGGCGTTCAGTCGCGTGCGGTGTTGGGTGAGATCTGGGGCCAGTGGATCAGGAGCGGTATCACCGGTCTGGCCGGTTTTCTCTTGGCGACGGTCGTTTCGCGCAAGGAGCCGCAGAAGGCCGGCCCGTTGCTTGCCATGGCCATGGCCGTGACGCTGGCGTTCCAAGTAGGCCTCCATGATGTCGATACGCTCTGGCGCTGGTGGGACGAAGGCAAGTTGCCGTTCCAGGAAACGCGCATCGTTCAGAACCGCGCCGGCATCAGCTTCGTCACCAATCTGCTCATGGCCATGGTCTGTGCGGAGGCAATGGCACGTATCCTGTTTCGTTGCCGCTATCTGCCGGTCTCGTCAACGACATTGGTTCTGCTTATCGCCATTTGCGTCTTCGCTACCTACGTAGTGGGGACGCGTTACGGCACGATCGGTTTTCTGGCGCTCATTGCCTCTTGCGCACTGGTAGCGCTTGTTGCCAAGCGGAAGTCGATCAATCTGCCATTGCTGTTCGGCATCGGGGCGATCGTGCTCGCCGCCCTCGGTGCCTTCGGCTGGGCGACGGTGAAATCGGATGTTCGCTGGCTCAAACTGAAGGACACCATCCCGGTGGCGCTCGACACCGAGCATCAACTCGCGTGGCGCAATGACGCAGTCCCGATGCCAACATTGCCCGACGGCGCTCTGGCCGACGCGTCTGCCTACCTGCGCCTGGCTTGGGCGAAGGAAGCGGTCATGGCCATCGGCCGGGAGCCGCTGGGTGTCGGTTATGGTCGTGATTCGTTCGGCCGTGCGATGCACATGATCTACCCCGACTACGCCTCCAGCCTCAACTGCCACAGCGGCATTCTCAACTTCACGATCGGCGTCGGTTGGCCCGGACTGCTGCTTTGGCTGGCCTTGATCGGCCTCCTCGCAGTCAACGGCTGGCGCTCGTTCTTCCGCTTCCAGAACCCGGCCGGCCTGCTGCTGCTGTTCGTCGTCTCGGGCTTTTTTACGCGCAGCCTCGTCGACGGCAACTTCCAGGATCACATGTTCGAGCAGTTCATGTTCCTGGCCATGATGTTCAACGCTCTCGCCAACCAGGACCGACGAGCCGGGGCGGCGCCGTCAGATCCCGGAGGGGACTGAAATCAGCCGCTTCTTCTGCTTCCAGTAGAGGCAAAAGCGCAGGAGTTTGTTCGCGCGGTCGATGTAGCGATGTGCGCTCATGACCCGATGATGGGCGGCCTCGGCGATGCGCCGTGATTCGGCAAAATTGCCGACGTAATGGGTGATCTTCGCAACGCAATCTTCCAGGTCGGAAAACGCCACCCAGTCCGTACCTTCAGTGAAATCGTCGGCGGCGTGCGCGCGCTGATCGCTGAGCAGGAATCCGCCACAGGCGGGAACGCCGTAGCAGCGCTCCGGCAGGCCCCAACTGAAAGGCTCGCCGTGATAGCCGCCTTGGTAGCGCACGTCGCAACCGGCGAAGAAGCTCAGGTTGATCACCGAGGTTTGGATCAACTCGACCTGCTCCTCAATTGGCAGATCGCCATCGGTGAACAGATGGCGGAGGTTCTTCGCCTCAAGCATGGGTTTCAGCTTGTCGACGAACCTGGCGCGCAATACCGTTTCCGGAAACTTGCGCGGATCGATGCGGCCGAAGAAGGAGACGTCGTAGCGATAGTGCGCGGGGTCGCGCAAAGCTTCTAGCGTGGCGGACCCGAGGTTGTAGCGCTCGTCCCAGGCGGCATTGGGCAGGTAGACGACTTCCCCGGCGAACTTGCCGGCGTCCTGCATCGTATGCGTGGCGTAGGCATCCATGAACTCGACGTGCTTTAGCAGCCAGATGCGCCACGCCTTTTCGCCCATGTGGGATGGGCCGTCTCGATCCCAGAAGATCATCGGCGCCCCGAGACGGTTGATGCGCTTCTTGACCGAGAGGAAACCGAGGGGTCGCTTGATGTCGGTGTGGATGTTCGTGATGCAGGCGACAACGTCGCCCCGCGACAGTTGCGCGAGGTCGGCATCGGGCCGATCCACCCAAGCCTCGTAGCCGAGGCGCTCGAAGGCATTGACCAGGGGCGTCATGTTCCAGCAGCCGCGGAAAACGACAACACGGCCGTTTTCGCGGCAGGTCGGGCAGTGGGCTGCAGTGTTAAGCATGGTCGCACGCGTCAATCGTAATCGGCAATGTGCCGGAACATGTCAACCGCGGCACCCCGAGTTCGGCGCAACGGCCAGCGGGCGCCGAGGACCCAGGCAATCCTGGATTGCATTGCCTCGCGGTTGCGCCGATAGTCGGGAAACTTGTAGCGAAACGGCAGGCTTTCGACTTGGGCCTTGATGTCTTTGCGGGGAAGGGTCGGATCATCGGCCGTCGCGAGCCCGAACGTCCGCTCGGGCCAATACAGACAAGAGATATCCAGCCCAGCGGCCATGATCTTGCGGTTGAGCCCGAGTTCGCCGTCGAGGATGGCGCTGGCATTGTCAAGACAGCGCCTGCCGGGGTAGCTTGCGGCCAGCGGGGCGAGATGCTTCCAGCGGCTCAAGTAGATGTAAGTCTGAACGTGCCGCCCGTCTTCGCCAGCCGGCATGGTGGGCGGCCCCGTTAGATTGATGGTATTGCCGACCAGCCCTGTACCCGGATGTTTCTCGAACTGGTCAACGTAGGCGCTGTACCAGTCGTCAGTGAACGGACCGTAGGCGCTACGATTCCGCACCATGACGAAGTCGTCAGCTTCGGCGATCCCGACCAGCGACTGGAGGCAGGCCTCGGTCGAACTGAAATCCCGACCCACATTGCCTTTCCAGATCACGGCGCGAACGGCGAGCCACGGCGCCGCTTCCGCGGCGCCGACCAAAGCGCCCATTTCCATCTCATTGCCCTTCGACCAGGGGCGAACCCGGCTGATGGCAATGGTGATGTCGACGCGTGGCACGCCGGGGTGGCGGGCAATCATGTTGCGGAAGTTCAGGTAGTCGATGCTGAAGTTGCGCTGGTCGTTCGCCGTGACGTAAATGAGGTGATGGCGCCTCGCGCGCGGTTGATCGGGCTTGGCCTCAGTCATGCCCGAGCACCCGCGCTTTGCGCAACAGGGCGACGACATAGCGAGACCCCTCGGGCGTCAAGTGGCTATCGTCGAATGCAAGGCTCATGCCCTCGAAGCCGCCATCCGTTGGCCGAACCAGGCAGCCGTCGTCGTTACAGAGAAGACTCATGGGTGAAATGTAACGCGCTCCGGACTCCGTCGCCAGGCGTTGCAGCTCGCGATCGATGCGGAACTTGTCGGCATCGACGCCGTTGCGCATGCGCTCCGGAATCACGGTGAACGGCTGCTCGTGGTAGCGACTCAATAGCGCGCCGAGCAGATTCGGTTCCCAGCGCGGAAGCGGGCCGATGATGACTATGTCCTTAACGCCGGCAGCTTTGATCCGGGCGATCGTGCTCTTGATCTTGTCTGTCGCGGCGACGCCGAGCCATCGCGAAACCAGTACCACCTGGTCTGGCTTCAATTCCTCGATCTTGCGCATGACGAAGGCGTTGATCTCGACGCAGCGTGGAAATCCGGGTACCTGCCAATCGAGGGTCGGCTGGCAGCCCGGCGAGGTGTACTGCTCGAGTCGGATGCTAGGCAGCTCGGCCGCGAGCCCGGGGTAGAACTGCGCGGCATGCGAATCCCCCCACAGAAAGAGCGATGCCCTGCCTTTGTCAGCCTCGTCGGCGCAGACCCCCGCGTAGCCTTCGGGGCCCTCGCTTACCCGCAGGTGGCACAGGCCGGAGCGAAAGTGGCGATCATCATCGAAGCGATAGGCCGCCAGAGGCTGCAGCACGGACGGCACGCGTACCGCAAAGCCCTTGCGGAATGGCAACCCGTCGCGCTGGTAATCATTGAAGCCGATGAAGCCGACCACCGCCGCCGCACATGCCAGCAGGCCGGTCTTGGTCAGGGGCCTGGGACCGAAACGGATGGGCCTCTCGACGAGGCGGTATGTCAGCCAGGCCAGGAGCACTGCGGCCGCCATCAGTCCTGCGCGCGTTGAGGCGGATGGCTCTCCGCCTTCGATGATACGAACGAATGACAACAATGGCCAATGCCAGAGATAGAGCGGATAGCTGATGAGCCCAAGGAAAACCGGCAGCGGATGCGACAGCAGCATCCGGTTGACCAGCGCGTGCGGCCCGGCCGCCATCAACGCCGCGGAACCGAATACCGGGAGTACGGCCCACCAGCCCGGGAAGTCGTCTGTCGAACGGATGGTCGCGAGCGCGACGGCGATCAACAGCAGACCGGCGATGGAAACGAGATCGAGCAAGCGCGATTCAATGTTCGGCCCGTGCAGGGCAGCCGTCCGCTTGACCACAACCTGCGCCTGGCGCAGATGCCACGATGCCAGGGACGCGCCGACCAGCAGTTCCCAGACGCGGAATTGGGGCAGGAAAAACGCGGCGACGGGGTGGCTGCCGACGAACGAGAGGTTAAAGAAGAAGGACAAGGTACCCAGACTGGCCAATATGACCAGCAGATGGTTGCGCCAGTGCCAGAGTAGCCAGACCATGCCCGGGAAGACCAGGTAATACTGTTCCTCGATACCGAGCGACCACAGGTGCAACAATGGCTTCAGTTCCGCCGCCCGGTCGAAGTAACCCGATTCCTGCCAAAGAAGGATGTTGTCCGAGAATCCGATTCCGCCGGCGACGTGCTTGCCGAACTGCGCAAATTCATCGGGCAGGAGCGAAAACCAGCCGACGGCGAAGGCGCTTGTCAGTACGATCAGCAGCGCTGGAAACAGGCGGCGGATGCGGCCGCCATAGAAGCCGAGGAACGAGAAGCGGCCATGTAGCAGGCCCCGAAAGATGATGCTGGCGATCAGAAACCCTGAAATGACGAAGAAGATGTCGACGCCGATAAAGCCGCCCGGCATGGCGGCTGGAAAGGCGTGATAAGACAGGACCGAAAGGATGGCGACAGCACGCAGGCCGTCGATATCCGGCCGGTAGCGTGGATAGATCGTGGCTTCGCGCGGCGACATCACGGCATGCGCTGCGCTGGCGGCCGTCAATCTGCCTCCTTTTCCTCGGCCAGCTGGTTCCGGTAGAGCGTGGCGTAGGTTCCATTCGCGGCGAGCAACTCGGCATGTCGGCCACGTTCGATGATGCGCCCGCGGCTCAGGACAATGATCTGGTCGGCCCGCTCGATGGTGGACAGGCGATGCGCGATGACCAGGGTCGTCCGTCCCGCCATGAGGGTTTCAAGTGCGGCCTGCACCGCGCGCTCCGACTCGTTGTCGAGCGCCGAAGTCGCTTCGTCGAGGATCAGGATGGGCGCATTCTTCAGCAAAGCGCGCGCGATGGCTAGGCGCTGCCGCTGGCCGCCAGAAAGGCGGGTGCCGTGCTCGCCGATGACGGTGTCGAAGCCAAGGGGCAGAGTCTCGATGAACTCCAGGGCGTGCGCGGCCCGCGCGGCGGCGCGAATGGCATCAATGTTCGCGCCGCGCATGTCGCCGTAAGCAATATTGGCTGCGATGGTGTCGTTGAAAAGCAAGACCTCCTGGGCGACCAGGGCGATGTGCTTGCGCAATCCCTTCAGGGTGTAGTCGCGCAGGTCTACGCCATCGAGTTGTATCGAGCCGCCCGTAGGCTCATAGAAGCGTGGAAGCAAAGTCGCGAGCGTCGATTTGCCGCTGCCTGACTGACCGACAAGCGCGTAAGTCTTTCCCGGTGCCATCTCCAATTCGATGCCGTGCAGTGCGTCGTGGTCGGATCCAGGATAGCGAAAGCAGACTTGGTGGAACTCGATCCTGCCCTCGACGCGCTCGGGGCCGGTAGCGCCGGTTTCTTCCTCCGCCGGTTCGTCGAGCAGCTTGAAGACGCTTTCCGCCGCGGCCAGGCCGCGCTGCAACTGGGCGTTGACGTCGGCGAGATGCTTGAGCGGCGCCAGCAGCATCAGCATCGCGGTGATGAACGAGACGAAGCTGCCGACCGTCGCCTGCCCGCTGCCTGATTGTCCGAGCGCAACGAAGATCACGACAGCCACTGCGATCGCGGCGAAGAACTGGGTGATCGGTGTCGTTGCCGCGGCCGCCACGCCAGCGCGCATGCCGTTCCGGCGCAGCGTCTGGCTGGCGTTGTTGAAGCGCTGGATTTCCTGCTCGTGGCCGCCGAAGACCTTGATGATGCGGTTGCACAGGGTGCTTTCCTGCAGTATCTCGAGCAGGCGCGCCATGCCGTCCTGGTACTCGCGCCCGGCCCGCCTGAGGCGACCGGAAAATGCCCGAACCACGAGGGCCACCAGCGGGATCAGGACGAGGCTGACGAGCGTCAGCTGCCAGTTCAGCCAGACCAGCCAGATCAAGAGTCCGAGGACCGTCAGCGAGTCCTTGACGATAACCACCACCACGTCTGTCGCCGCCGAAGATACCCCGGCTACGTCGTACGCGATGCGCGTGATTGGCACGCTGGAAGCGTTGCGCTGGAAATAGGGCACCGGCAAATGCACCATGCGCGCGTACATCAACTGGCGGATATCGGTGACCACCGTCTGCGCCAGCCAGGCGAAACCGATCGATGACAGATAGTTGAAGATGCCGCGTACCAGGAAGACGACGACGATGCCGATGGGAATCCAGAGCGGATCGCTGAACAGGCCGTCGCGCGCATGGTTGGCGGCGAAGCCCTGGTCCAGGAGCGGTTTGAGCAGTGCGGGGAACAGCGGCTCGGTCGCCGCCATGATCGCCGTCGCGATCAGTGTGACGACGACGACGCGCCAGTACGGGCGTACCAACTGCAGGAGCCGAAAATAGATCTGGCGGCTGGAGGATTGCGTGATTGGCATCGGCGCTTGGCGGGTTCGATAACCCGCTGATTATAGGTGACGAGCGCTAGCTTGCCGGCGCTAGCAGCTCTCGATACAGGTCGAGCAGTCGACCAGCCATGGCCGGCGCAGAAAGGTCGGCCACCGCGGCCCGGGCTGCGTCGCGCATGCCCGCCGCGACGCCGGGAAATGCGAGTCGATCGAGATGTCCGGCCAAGGCGTCGGCCTTGCCGGCGTCGAAGATGTACCCGCTGCGGCCAGGCGTGACCAACTCGGCGGCCCCGCAGGTAGTCGTTACGATCGCCGGCAGACCGCAGGCCAAGGCTTCGAGCACGGCGTTCGAGAGCGGCTCGTAGAGAGTCGGGAGGACGAATGCATCTGCGGCGCCGAGGAAGGGCCGCACATCGCGTTGCGGCCCCAGGAAGCGGAAGCGATCGGCGACTCCCGCTTTCCGGGCCAGCGCCCGGTACCTGCCCTCGTTCTTGTCTCTGCCGACGACCCAGAAGTGGGCACGGCCGTCTCTCATGCGCGCTGCCGCTTCAATCAGGGTGGCGACGCCTTTGCGGGCGAAGCCGGACCCGACGTAGACGAAAACAGGCACGTCGTCAGCGGCGCCAAGTTGTGCCCGAACCTCTGTGCGATGGCGGTCCGCCGCCGATGGATGGAACTCGTTCAAATCGATTCCGTTGTAGATCACGTGCAGCTTGGCCGCGTCGACGTCGTAGTGGCGGACGATGTCTTCCTTCACCATGCGCGAAATGCAAATCACGGCGCGCAACTCCGGGTGCCTGAACATTTCTGCCTCGGCGCCGAGGATATAGCGGTGCCAGGGCGACAGTCGCAGCCAGAGACGGCCGAGCGCGCTCTCGTGGCGGGCGCGCAGCGCGAGCCATTGCGCGTGCGTGCCGTCGCCCGCGCGGAACACGTTGCAACCGGGGATCCGTTCATGGCTTTGCACGAGGTCGAAGCGGCCTGTCGCGATGATGCCCTGCACGCGGCGCGCGAAGCCCCTGTCGCGCCAGGTGCGGCCCATAAAGAAAGGGTCGCAACGCAGGAAACCCGGACCGGGCTCCCCGCTCCAGCGGCGGGCGATGATGGTCACGTCGGTGCCCTGCTCGCGCAGCGCACCCAGCGCGCGTTCGACGAAGCGTTCGGCACCGCCGAACGGCGTGTACGTCTGCCGGACCAGCGCGAGTTTCACAGGAGTTCGTCGCAGGCCGCGAGCACGCGCTCGACCGGCAATGTCGTCAGGCACTCCGAAATCTTGCCGCCGCCGCAGCCGTCCTGCCCGCAAGGACGGCACGGATGGCTGTCGCTAACGACGATCCGATGCGCGGTGCGCCAAGGCCCCCACTCGATGTCGCCGGACGGGCCAAACAGCGCTACCGTCGGCGTGCCCATCGCCGCGGCGATGTGCATCGGCGCCGAATCGACGCCGACGAAGAGCTTCGCCCGCGCCGAAAGCGCCGCCACTTCCTTTAGCGACAGTTGGCCGGACAGATCGATCACCGGCGCGCGAACAGAAGCGCGGATGTCGTCGATCATGGCCCGCTCCCGCGGGTCGGGCGCCGCGGTGAGCACGACGGCAAGCCCGCGCTCCGCCAGCGCGTCGGCCAGTTGTGCGACGCGCTCGGCCGGCCAGCACTTGAACAGCCAGCGTGAGGTCGGATGCAGATGGGCAAAGGCGCATGCCGTGAGGCCGTGTTGTGCGAGCATCGCTTCGACGCGTTGTTCTGCATCGGCACCCGGCACGAGCACGACGGCCTTCTCCGCCTCCGAGGGCTGGATGCCCAGGCGGCGCAATGCGTCGAGGTTGGTTTCGACGGTGTGCCGGCGCGGATTGCTGGCCCAGGGCGTGAAGTGCGTGAAGCTGCTCTGCCAGAAGCGGCCTTTCTGGCGCGGCGCGACCGACCAGCGCGGGCCGAGCAGGCGAACCAGCCAGGCGCCGCGCTTTGCTTCGGTGAGATGCACGATCAAATCGTAGCGCCGTGCCCGCAATGTCCTGAACAACCGCCACTCCGCGCTGGCCTGCGTCATGAGCCCTTGTCGCTTCCACGCGCGGTCGATGCGGTGAATCTGGGTGATGGCGGGATGACCTTCCAGCATCGGCGCTGTCTCGCCGTAGACCAGCGCATCGATTTCGCACTGCGGCGCTATGCGTTTCAGCGTTGAGAACACCGGAGCGGACAGGAGCACATCGCCATGGTGGCGCAGTTTGATCACCAGGACGCGGCGCAACTCAGCGGTGGGTACGGCGTCAGGGAGCATGGATGGAGAATTCTATTCGCAACGACTAGCGCTGCAGGATTGGTACCGGACTGCCATTTGTGGCGGCGCTGGCAGTCAATGTTTGCCTCTTGTGGCGGGCAAGTGGGTGGTGTACCTACCGGTATCAGCAATAATCGTGTCCAAACAGCATGTTACAGGAAAATTCGGGCCTGGCACGCCCCTTGTATATCCAAAGTCGGAAGCCGCCGTTGGTCGGGCATTTGTTCCCCCCAATTTTCAGATGTATTCCGGCCGTCGGCAGCCCGCAGGATCCCTTCCAGGCGTGGGCGGAGTTTGAAATGCCAAGGGCGATTGCGGCGCGGGATATCTCCTTCCTCCGACGTCCCGCGGCAGGCAGATGGTGTAACAGCTATCGGCGGCGGTTTCTTCTTTTTCCTTGCATGTTCATTCGGCTCTCAACGCCTCCACGGGGTCGAGTCCGGCGGCGCGCCGTGCCGGAAGAACGCCTGCCGCCAAACCGATTGCCACCGCCATTGCTTCCGCAAGCACGACGAACGACCACGGCGTGTGCACCGGCAACGCCGGGAAAACCAGATGCAGGAAGTGGGCGAAACCGATGCCGACCGCGAGTCCGCAAACGCCGCCGATCGCGGCCAGGGTCACCGCCTCGCCGAGGAAGATGCCGAGGATGGTCCGCTCCGGTGCTCCGACGGCTTTCAGCAGGCCGATCTCGTTGGTGCGCTCGGTAACGGCGATGGTCATGATGGTGACGATGCCGACGCCGCCGACCAGCAGTGAAATGCCGCCCAGCGCACCGACCGCAGCGGTCAGGATGTCGAGGATCTTCGACAGCGTGCGCAGCATGTCCTCCTGGGTCACCAGCGTGAAATCCTCGCGGCCGTGGCGCCCGACCATCGCCTTGCGCACCGCCTCGGCCACCTTCTGCGTTGGCACGCCTTCGCGGTAGGAGAGGTTGATGCGCATCAGTCCCTCGCGGTTGAAGAGTTCGAGCGCGCGCGCCGTCGGGATGTAGGCCGCGTCGTCGAGGTCAATGCCGAGGAACTGACCCTTGGGCTCCATGACGCCAACGACGCGGTACTGCGAGCCGCTCATCAGCACGCGCTGGCCAAGCGCCGACTCGGTGCCGAACAGTTCCTGCTTCACCTTCGGTCCGAGCACTACGAGCGCCCGCCCGCCGGCCTCGTCGCTAGGCAGAAAGGTGCCAACGCGCACTTTCATCTGCCAGGCCGCCTGCATGTCCGGGCCGACGCCATAGACGATCGTGCGTCGCGTGCGGCCGTTGGCGTCGAGTTCCGAATTGCCCCAGACCACCGGCGTCACGGCCACCACATCGGGCACGCGTTCGAGCGCGCGCGCGTCATCCACGGTCAGGAGGCGCACCGTCGTCTGCAGTCCGCCCGGCCCGTTGCTGGCCGCCGTACGGCCGGGCAAGAGCTCGATGATGTTGGTGCCGAACTGGTTGAACTCCTTGAGGACGAACTGATGCACGCCCTCGCCTATGCTGGTGAGCAGGATCACCGCGGCGATGCCGACCGCGATGCCGAGCACGGTCAGGAAGCTGCGCAGGCGGTGCGCCGTCAGCGAACGCCAGGCGAGGGTGATGAAGTCTTGCCAGATCATCATCCCTCCGCAGGGCCGCCCCAAGGAGGGGAGCGCCCCCCCGTGGGGGGGCAGCGAACAAATGTGAGCGTGGGGGGCATCATCGCTTCATCAGGGCTTCCACCGGATCGAGCTGCGCTGCGCGCCGTGCCGGCATGACGCCGAACAGGAGGCCGGTCGACACGGCGGTGCCGATCGCGGCGAAGATCGCCCAGTTCGGCGGATAAGCCGGCAGCGTCGGGTACAAGCTGCGCAGGACGAACGCTCCACCCTCGCCGATCAGGTAGCCGATCACGGCGCCAGCGATCGACAGCAGCGTCGCCTCGGTGAGGAACGCGTTGCGGATCGTGGCGGCCGGCGCGCCCAGCGCCTTCATGAGGCCAATTTCGCCGGTGCGCTGGGTCACGGCCACCAGCATTACGTTCATGACCAGGATGCCCGCCACGGCCAGGCTGATGGCGGCGATGCCGCCGACGCCGAAGGTGAGCACGCCCAGGATGCGATCGAAGGTGGCCAGCACGGCATCCTGCGTGATGACGGTGACGTCCTCCTCGTTGCCATGCCGCGCCTTGATGATCTCCAGCGTCTCGGAGCGCGCCGGCTCGATGGCGGCGCGATTCTTGGCTTCGACCAGGATGCGGAACAGCGTGTTGGTGTTGAACATCGCCTGCGCGGCCCCCACGGGGATGACGACCACCTCGTCGGCGTTCATGCCCAGGCCCTGACCCGATTGCGCCAGTACGCCGATGACGCGGAAGCGCCGGTCGCCGACGCGGATCATCTGTCCGAGCGCCGGCTTGGCGCCGAACAGCTCGTCGCGGATCTTGGTACCGATGACGGCGACGGGCGCGGTGTGCGACTCGTCGTCGGTCGGCAGGAAACGCCCTTGGCCTACGCCCATGCGCCGGATCTCGAGATAATCGGCGGTGGTGCCGACCACCGTGACGTCGCGCAGGTTGCCCTCGAAAGTCGCCTCCGACGTGCCGATGGTGATCGGCGCCGTGCGCAGCACAGACGGCGCGCGCAGGAGCGCCCGGGCGTCGCCGACGGTGAGGTCGCGCGTGGTGTTGGTGATGGCGTTGGCGGGATTGAAGCCGCCGGTGCCCGAACGGCCCGGCAGGACGATGACGAGGTTGGAGCCGAGCGACGAGAATTCGCGCACCACGTATCGCCGGGCGCCGTCTCCCAGCGCCGTGAGCACGACCACCGCGGCGACGCCGATGCTCATCGCCAGCATCATCAAGGCCGTGCGCAACGGGTAGCCGGCTGCCGCGCCGGCCGCGAAGCGCAGCACGTCGCCAGACTTCATGACTCGTCTCGCACCTTGCAGCCGTCTTCCATGGCGACGCGGCGACGCGCGCGGGCGCCGATCGACGCGTCGTGCGTGACGACGACCAGCGTCACGCCGGCGCCGTTCAGTTCCTCGAGCAGGCGGATCACCTCGTCGCCCGTGGCGCGGTCGAGGTTGCCGGTCGGCTCGTCGGCCAGGATCAGCGCCGGGCGCATGATGGTGGCGCGGGCGATGGCGACGCGCTGGCGCTGGCCGCCCGAAAGCTGGTCGGGCCGGTGGTCGGCGCGGTCGGCGAGACCGAAGGCCTCGAGGGCCTCTGCGACGCGCGCATTGCGTTCCGGTGCCGGAATGCCGGCCAGCGTCATCGGCAGCGCGACGTTTTCCGCTGCGGTCAGGCGCGGTACGAGATGGAAGCTCTGGAACACGAAGCCGATGCGCTCGCGGCGGATCTGCGCCTGCTCTTCCGCACTCAGGGTGGTGACGTCGCGGCCCTCGAGGCGATAGCGGCCGGCATTCGGCCGATCGAGCAGGCCGAGCAGGTTGAGCAGGGTCGACTTGCCCGAGCCGGACGGCCCCATGACCGCGACATACTCGCCGGCTTCGATCGACAGGTCGAGGGCATGCAGCGCATGTACGTGGCTGTCGCCAAGCGTGAATACCCGCTCGATGGCCGAGAGCTCGATCTGCGGCATGGCAGCTACGGCTGTCTGTCCTCGTCGGGCTTGACGCGGACACCGGCCTTGACGCCTTCCTTCTCGAGCGAGACGGCGATGTGATCGCCGGCCTGCAAGCCCTCGAGCACCTCGGTGTATTCCCAGTTGGCGATGCCGGTCTTCACCTGCCGCTCCTCGAGGATGCCGCCGTCGGCGTTGTAGACCAGCACGCGGCCACCCTCGAGCAGCGCCGCGGTCGGCACCCGCAGCACGTTGTCGCGGACCTCGAGGATGATCTCGACGTTGGCGCTGTAACCCACCAGCATGTCCTTGATATCGTCCGGCCGGGCGAAGTCGGCCTCGACATCCACGGTGCGCGCCTGCTTCTCGACGGCCGTCACGTAGGGCGCCACGCGGCGCACCCGTGCCTCGAAGACGCGCTTGCCGTAGGCATCGATGGTGATGCGCGCCGGCTGGCCGACGCGGATCTTCGGGGCATCCACCTCGTCCATCGGCGCCGAGACATAGAGGCAGGTCGGATCGATGAGGTCGATCGCCGGCGGCGTCGGCACGCCGGGCGGCGACGGGGTCGAGTATTCGCCGACCTCGCCGACGATCTTGGCGACGACGCCGGCGAACGGCGCGTAGAGGGCGGTCCGCCCGAGTTCGACGCGCGTGGCCGCCACCTTCGCTTCGGCCTGGCGTACGGCGGCCTTGGCCGTCTCGCAACTGGCACGCTTGGCCTGCGCATCGGCGTGTGCGGCGTCGTCCTTCGAGATCGACACGAAGCCGTCACGGTAGAGCTTGCTGGTGCGCGCTGCCTCGCGCTCGGCGTTGCCGGCAAGCGTGCAGGCTTCGCCGACTTGCTTCTTTGCCTGATCGAGCGCTGTGTCGGCCAGGGTTTGCTGTGCACGCTGGTCTTCGTTCCACAGCTTCAGCAACAGCTGGCCCTTCTTGACGTGGTCGCCTTCCTTGACGGCCAGGGTGTCGATGCGACCACCCAGAATCGTCGACAGTTTGGTGCGCTGGCAGGCTGTCACCTCGCCGGCCCGCGTGTTGGCGAGCGTCGCCTCGACGCGGCCGCGATCGACCGCCTTGAGTTTCACGGGAACGGGCTTCGGTCGCGTCGCCAGCGAGAAGACGACGGCAAGCGCGACGACGACGGCAAGCGCGGCAACCAGGCGACGGGGCGGCAGCTTCATGGCGGATGCATGATGGGGTGGAGCGGACATTTTACGCCGCCGCCCGCAACCGCCCCTGTCGGGATTGGGCGACGAAGCGATGCCTATTGCGTTATCGCCCGCGGAGGTCCACAATTCGCGCGCAGGATTGTCAAGCAGTGTTTCGGCTCGTCAGAAGTACCCGGCTCATGGCCGATACCCGTCAGCTCCCCCGTCTTGATATTCCGCCGTCCGGGCTCGCGCCCGTTCTTCAATTCTTGTCAAGGAATTCTCGACATGGCAACTGGTACTGTTAAGTGGTTCAACGACGCCAAGGGTTTTGGTTTCATCAAGCCGGACGATGGCGGCGAAGACTTGTTCGCGCATTTCTCCGCGATCCAGGGCAACGGCTTCAAGTCCCTCGCGGAGAATGACCGCGTCACTTTCGAGGTGGTGCAAGGCCCGAAGGGCAAGCAGGCCTCGAATATCCGCAAGGGCTGAGAAAGTCCGCCTCGACGGAAGCCCGGCTTGCCGGGCTTTTTTTTCGTCCTCAGTCCGTCTTCAGCAGGGGGTTCAGGCGGTTCCAGTCCAGCGCGATCTGCACCGCGTCCGCCAGCCGGTCAAGGTCGGCTTCGCGCCTGGCGACCAGGTCGACCGGGGCAATGGCACCGGCGCCAGCCCAGTCGAGCAGGGCCCGCAGGGCATCGGGGTGGTCGAACAGACCATGGCAGTAGGTGGCCAGAATCTGGCCGTCGGCCGATATCGCCCCGTCGCCGCGGTCGTCGTCGAGCAGCACGGCCGGGCGCGCCAGCGCCGCACCGCGGGTGACGCCCATGTGGATCTCGTAGCCGGACATGGCAGCGCCGCCGGCCACTTGCAGACAGCCGCGGACGTTGCGCAACTGCTTCTCTGACTGGAGCGTCGTTTCGCAGTCCAGCAGTGCCAATCCCGGCATCCCGCCGGCGACGCCTTCCATGCCGAGCGGGTCGTGCAACCATCGCCCGAGCATCTGGAAGCCGCCGCAGATTCCGATCACCTTGCCACCGTAGCGCAGGTGACGCTGGAGATAGGGCTCCCATCCCTGCGCGCGCAGCCAGGTCAGGTCGGCGGCGACGCTCTTCGAACCGGGCAGCACGATCAGATCGGCGGCCGGCCGCGCCTGGCCGGGGCCGAGCCAGCGGAAGTCGATCGCGGGATGCAGGCGCAGCGGGTCCAGGTCGGTGTGGTTGGAAATGCGCGGCAACGCCGGCGCGACCACCCGCAGCCTGGCTTGGCCCTCGCGCTCGGCGTGATGGTCGAGCGCATCCTCGGCGTCGAGAAACAGGCCGTGCAGATAGGGCAGCACGCCGAGCACCGGCTTGCCGGTATGTTGTTCGAGCCAGTCGAGCCCCGGTTGCAGCAGCCCGATGTCGCCGCGAAAGCGGTTGATCACCAGCCCCCGGGTGCGTGCCCGTTCGCTGGCGGCCAGCAGGTCGAGCGTGCCGGACAGATGCGCGAGCACGCCCCCGCGGTCGATGTCGCCGACGAGGATCACCGGGATGTCGACCGCCTCGGCAAAGCCCATGTTGGCGATGTCGCGGTCGCGGAGGTTGATCTCGGCGGGACTGCCGGCACCCTCGACGACGACGCAATCGAATTCCTCGCGCAACCGCCCCCAGGAGTCGAGCACCGCCGTCATGGCCACGCGCTTGTAGTCGTGATAGTCGCGGGCGTCGAGGTCGGCGACGGCATGACCGTGGATGATCACCTGGGCGCGGCGGTCGGTATTCGGCTTCAGCAGGACGGGATTGAAATCGATGCGCGGTACGAGGCCGGCCGCCTGCGCCTGCAGCGCCTGGGCCCGGCCGATCTCGCCACCGTCGACGGTGACCGCCGAGTTGAGGGCCATGTTCTGCGGCTTGAACGGCGCCACGCGCACACCACGGCGGTGCAGAATCCGGCAGAGCGCCGCGACCAGCGTGCTCTTGCCGGCATCCGAGGTACAGCCCTGGACCATCAGGGCCGGCGTCCGACGCCCGGCCATCAGCGGGCGACGATCAGGCGCAGACCGAGCGCCACGAATATGCCACCGGCAATGCGGTCGAGCCAGGCCCCGAGCCCGGGGCGGCGCGCCAGCCACCGGCCGAGACGGCCGGCCGACCAGCCGATGGCGGCGAAGATCAGCGCCGCCTGCACGGTGAACACCAGTCCGAGCTGTGCCGTCTGCCAGGCGGCCCGACCGCGGGCGGCATCGACGAACTGCGGCAGGAAGGCCAGGAAGAACAGGATGACCTTCGGGTTGACGGCGTTGGCGATGACGCCCTTGACGAACAGGCGGCCGGCGCTTTCCGTCGTCATGTCCGGGGCGGCGCCGGCGGCGACCGGGCGGGCGCTGCGCAGGGCCTGGATGCCCAGCCAGAGCAGGTAGGCGCCGCCGGCAACCCTGAGCACGGCGAAGGCCACAGGCGAGGCGGCGATCAGCGCCGAGATGCCGAGCGCCGCCAGGGTCGTGTGCGACAGGCAGCCGAGCGCGCAGCCAAGGCCGAAGCTGATGCCGGCGCGACGGCCGCGCGCCATGCCGAGGCCCAGCACCATCAGGTTGTCGGGGCCCGGCGCCAGCGTGATCAGGATGGCGGCGGCGAGGAAGCCGGTGACTTGGACGAGGGTCAGCATCGTGGCGAGAGCTTACTGCGGCAGGAAGTAGCGCTGGTCGCCGGTGCGCAGCTCGTGCAGGGGATGGCCGTAGAGCGTGGTCAGCACCTCGGTGGTCAGGGTCTCGGCGGTCGGCCCTCCGCGCCAGCTGCCGTCGCCGAAGAGCAGCAAGACGCGATCGGCATAACGCAGCGCCAGGTTGACGTCGTGCAGCACGGTGATCACCGCGACGGTACGGTCACGGGCCATGCCGGAAAACAGCTCGAGCACCGCCATCTGGTGGTTGAGGTCCAGGTGGGCCAGCGGCTCGTCGAGCAGGCACAGGCGCGGCTGCTGCGCCAGCAGGGTGGCGATCGCCAGCCGCTGGCGCTCGCCGCCGGACAGGCTGCGCACGTCGCGCGTCGCCAGGTCGGCCAGCTGCATCGCGGCCAGCGCCTCGCGCGCGATGCGCTCGTCGCGGGCGCCCTCCCATTGCCAGCGCCGCAAGTGCGGATGGCGGCCGACCAGGGCCGTCTCCAGCACGGTCGCCGGGAAAGCATCCCGCTGATGCTGGGCGAGCAGGCCGCGCAGTTGTGCGGTCTCGCGCTCGCCGAGCGCGGCGATCGGCGTGCCTTCGAGTGAAATGACGCCGGCATCGTGAGAGTGGAGCCCGGCCAGGGTGTGCAGCAGCGTGGTCTTGCCGGCACCGTTGCGGCCGAGTATGGCCAGGCGCTCGCCCAGCTGCAGGTCGAGCGAAAGCCGGTCGACGATGCGGCGGCCGCCGATGCTGACCGACAGATTGCGAACCGCCAGCAGAGGCGTGGTCACGGCAGGCCCCCGCGGCGCGTCAGCAGGAACAGGAAGATCGGCACGCCGATCACCGCCGTCAGTGCGCCGACCGGAAGTTCCGTCGGCGCCGCAATGCTGCGCGCCACGGTGTCGGCCAGGGTCAACAGGGTGCCGCCGGCCAGCGTTGCCGCCGGCAGCAACAGGCGCTGGTCGTTGCCCATGGCCAGACGCGTCAGATGCGGTACGACGAGCCCGACGAAGCCGATGCTGCCCGCGGTCGTGACCGCGACCGCGGTCGCCAGCGAAGCGACGACCTGGATGCCGGCGCGCAGCCGCGCCACCGGCACGCCGAGGGCGCGGGCGGCCATGCCGCCGCGGGCGAGCACGTTGAGATCGCGGGCAAAGGGCAATGCCAGGGCCAGGGTCAATGCCAGCGTGACGACGGCCGCCTTCGGCGTGCCGGCATGGCCGAGGTCGCCGAGCAGCCAGAACAGCATGCCGCGCAATTGGGCTTCCGGCGCCACGGCAAGGATCAGCGCCACCACCGCGCTGCAACCGGCGGCGACGATGACGCCGGTGAGCAGCGTGCGCGTGGCCGTCCAGGCGCCTTCGCCGTGGCCGAGCGCGAACACCAGCAGCGTTGCGGCCAGGGCACCGCCGAAGGCGCCGCCGTCGACCAGCATCAGCGGCAGGCCGAACAACATCGCCAGCAGCGCCCCGACCGCGGCGCCCCCCGAAACGCCAAGCACGTAGGGATCGGCCAGGGGGTTGCGCAGCAGCACCTGCATCAGCGCGCCGGCGAGCGCCAGCAGCCCGCCGCAGGCGAAGGCTGCCAGTGCCCGCGGCAACCGCAGTTCGATCAGCACCTGGCTGGCCAGGCTGCTGCCGCCACCGGTCCCGGGGAACATGTCGGCCAGCGACACCGCGACGCTGCCGGTCGCCAGCGCCAGCGACAGGCTGCCCAGCGCCAGCAGCGAGAGCAGGGACAGAACGAGGAAAGCGCGTCGGCGGCTCGGCATCGGGAGTGTGTGTGCTCGCGTCGGCGGCAGCCGCAGGAGCCGGGCAATGTTAGCACCGGCAGAACCGCGAGAAATCGCCATCTCCGGCAACACCTTCAATATCCGCGCTTATTGCTTGACTGAACAGGGATTTTCAAACACACTTGTCAATAATGAATGCCAACATCTCATCTCTCGAGCACAAGATCGAGCTGGTCGCGGCTTTCTGCCAGCAGTTGCGCGAGCAGAACCACGCCTTGCGCGAGAGGATCGCCGGCCTCGAGGAAGAGAACCGCGCGCTCGGCGAGCGTATGACTTTGGCACGTGAGCGGCTGGCGGCGATGATGGAAAGGTTGCCCGCCGAATGAGCACCGCCGAAACGGTCACGATCACGCTGCAGGGCAAGGATTTTCGTGTCTCCTGCGCGCCCTCCGAGAAGGAAGACCTGCTTGCCGTCGCCGCCTTCCTCGACTGGAAGATGGGCGAGATTGCCAAACAGACGAAGAGCAGCGGCGAGCGGCTGGCGGTGATGACTGCGCTCAATCTCGCCCACGAGTTGATCTCGCTCAAGGAACCTTCAGGTGCGATTGACGAGCGGGACCTGAAGCGTAGAATCGTTGCCATGGAGGCGCGTCTGGACGCTGCCCTGGCACCTCAGGAAGAATTGTTCTAGACCGCCGCCGCGAGTTTCCCTGCGGTGCTCGCGAAGGTCGTAGATTCCTTGAACCTATGTCTTCGTGACATGGTCGCCGCCCAGAGACGCCGCTGTTGTGAACGTTCCTCGCGAACGTACCTGATGCGGCAGGAACGCGACCCTCCTGAACCCCGGTTCAGGATGCCGACCTAGCGGCATGCGCGGGGATCCTTACCCGGAGCACGGTTATCCCGTGCTCATTTTTTTGGTGCGGCGAGCCATGCATTACTGGCTGAGTAACTCACGCTAGAGTATTCAGAAGCCGCTAAATGACCTTCTAGAGCGGCAATACGGGCGTCCGCTTGATTTCGCGAAGTGGTGAAATCGCGCGTTGGGTGGGACACTGGATGGGACTGTGTTCAGTCTGCGTCTGGCACCAAGGGACGTGCAGCCAGGGTCCGAAACATGACCAGCCGGTGCCATTTGATCGTCCTGCCGGGTAGGCTTCGTTCCTGCGCGTTTCAGCGTGATGATTTGAGACCGCCAGTCGGCCTTTGCCGACGTTGACGGCGTGCTCCTGATCGGTCGGCA
>DATJQH010000169.1:0-17450 GCA_035505955.1 Rhodocyclaceae bacterium | reverse complement strand
CGCCGCGGTGCATCGGCGCTGCCTCGACGGCCAGTCATGGGAGTGGGACGGCGTGCGCTTCGCGATCCTGCATCCGACCGAGGCCGACTATGCGCGGGCAAAGAAGGCGAACGACGTTTCCTGCGTCCTGAAGGTGTCCACTGCAACCGGCGCGGCGCTGCTGACTGGCGACATCGAGGCGCACGGCGAGCTGGATCTGCTCCTGCGCCATGGCGACGATCTGGCTGCCGCTGTGCTGGTGCCGGCGCATCACGGCAGCCGCAGTTCGTCCACCGAAGCGTTTCTGCGCGGCGTATCACCGGGGCTGACTTTGGTCTCGGCCGGCTATCGCAACCGCTTCGGCCATCCGGCGCGCGAAGTCGTGGAACGCTTCGCGGCGTTTGGCATCGACATGCGCCGGACCGATCAGGAAGGGGCATTGAGTGTGCATCTTCGGCAAAACGCTGTCGCCGTCGATACCGAACGCGCCGCGCGCCGCCGTTACTGGCACGGCGGCTGATAGACTGACGGCATGAATGAAATGCGCCACCGCAGCGTCCAGTGCCTGAGCCCGGCGGGTCTGCACGACATGGCTTATGTCGAGTGGGGCGACCCGGCCAATCCGCGCGTGCTGGTCTGCGTACATGGACTCACACGCTGCGGCCGCGATTTCGACTTCCTCGCGCAGGTGATGGCGGGTGAGTATCGCGTCGTTTGTCCCGACGTCGTCGGCCGCGGCCGGAGCGGCTGGCTGAAAGACAAGAGCCATTACGCCGTGCCGCAGTACTGCGCCGACATGGTGACGCTGCTGGCCCGACTCGACGCGCAGACGGTCCACTGGGTCGGCACCTCGATGGGCGGCCTGATCGGCATGGCGCTTGCGGCACAGGAGAATTCGCCGATCTCGCGCCTCGTGCTCAACGACGTCGGCCCCGTCCTTGAGGCAGCGTCCATCCAGCGAATCGGCGAATTCCTGGGCAGGGCCCCGCGCTTTCCGTCGATCGAACAGGCCGAGGTGTTCGTGCGCTTCGTCTCGGCGCCGTTCGGGCAACTCACTGACGCCGAGTGGCGGCACCTGACGATCCACACGTTGCGGAAGCTGCCCGAAGGCGGCTACGAGATGGCCTACGATCCGGGCATCGCCGAGCCGTTTCGCGCTGCCATGGGCGATGGCAAGGACGTCGAACTGTGGCCGATCTACGACGCCATCAGGTGCCCGACGCTGCTGCTGCGCGGCGCATGGTCCGATTTGTTGACGAAGGAGACGGCGCGGCAGATGGCCGAGCGCGGGCCGCGGCCACAGGTGGTGGAGATCCCCGGCGTCGGCCACGCGCCGATGCTGATGTCGGCGGACCAGATCGGCGTCGTGCGCAATTTTCTTCTGGGTTAGAATGCGTTGTGGCGGGTCTCCCCGCATTGTGGCGCGGTGAACCTGGTCAGGTCCGGAAGGAAGCAGCCACAGCCGATGTCCGCAAGTGCCGGGGGTCAGGCTCGCCACCCCCGACTCTCCCGGGCTGCAATATCCCCTTACAAATCGGTCAAAGCCGGACACAAGGCTGTTACCCGCAGCCGCTGAAATGACGGCTGCCAACTTGGCATCAACAGGAGACATCCGATGAAATCGAGCACCAAGATCTTTGCCGCCATTGCAGCCGCCGGAACGCTGGGGCTGGGCGCGCTGGCACTCGCCGCACCGGGCCAGGGCATGGCCGGCTGTGATCACATGGGCATGATGGGTGGGCCAATGGCCGGCAAAGGCGATCCCGCTGCCCGCATGGACAAGCATCTCGCTCACTTCAAGAGCGAACTCAAGATCACTGCGGCGCAAGAGCCGCTCTGGCAGGCGTTTGCCGACCGCGTGAAGGCCGAGGCGGGCAAGGGCATGCAGGCCATGCGCGACGTGTCGCAGGACATGAGTCTCTCGGCGCCCGACCGCATGACGAAGCATATCGACATCATGAAGGACCGCGTCGCGGCGATGGAATCGGTGCAGGCCGCGTTCAAGCCGCTTTACGATTCGATGACGCCCGGGCAGAAGCGCGTCGCCGACATCCATGCCGCGCGCATGGGCCATGGCGGACCGATGGGGCACCATGGACACATGGGCCCGGGTGCCGGGCACGGTGGTCCGCAAGGGCCAGGCGCGATGCCGGTCCCGCCGGCGAAGAACTGATCGCTCGCCGTACCTCGCAACAGGGCGCCGCCATTCCGGGGCGCCCTGTTTGCTTTGGTAGAATTCACGCATGAGCTACCAGGTCCTTGCCCGCAAGTGGCGCCCGAAATCCTTCGCCACGCTGGTGGGGCAGGAGCATGTCGTCAAGGCGCTGACGCATGCGCTCGAGCAGCAGCGGCTGCATCACGCGTACCTCTTCACTGGCACACGCGGCGTCGGCAAGACCACGCTGGCGCGCATCGTCGCCAAGGCCCTTAACTGCGAAACCGGCGTTACCGCCACGCCCTGCGGCGTCTGTTCGTCGTGCCAGGAAATCGACGGCGGGCGTTTCGTCGACTACATCGAACTCGACGCGGCATCGAACCGCGGCGTCGAGGACATGACGAGCCTGCTGGAAAAGGCGGCCTACGCGCCGACCCGCGGCCGCTTCAAGGTCTATGTGATCGACGAAGTGCACCAGCTTTCGGGTCACGCCTTCAACGCCATGCTGAAGACGCTGGAAGAGCCGCCCGAGCACGTCAAGTTCATCCTTGCCACCACCGATCCGCAGAAGATTCCGGTCACCGTCCTCTCGCGCTGCCTGCAGTTCAACCTCAAGCAGATGCCGCCCGGCCACATCATCGACCACCTGAGCCATGTGCTCGGCGCGGAAGGCGTGCCCTTCGAGCAGACTGCGCTACGGCACATCGCCAAGGCTGCGGCGGGCAGCATGCGCGACGCGCTGTCGCTGCTCGACCAGGCCATCGCGCACGGTGCCGGCAAGATCGAGGAAGCCGGCGTGCGCGACATGCTGGGCACGGTGGGCGACGACTATCTGTTCGCGATCCTCGACGGCCTCAGGAATGCCGACATCCAGGCGATGCTCGCTGTGGCGGACGCCATGGACGAGCGCAGCCTGTCCTTCGATTCCGCGCTGCAGGAGCTGGCAACGCTGTTCCACCGCGTCGCGTTGGTGCAGATGGCGCCACAGGCGTTGACCGACGACGCCGAGCGGACTCGACTTGCTCCCTATGCCGAGGCCTTCGACGCCGAGTTCCTGCAGCTTTGCTATCAGATCACGATCCACGGCCGCGACGACATGGCGCTGGCGCCGGACGAATATGCGGGCTTCGCGATGACGCTGCTGCGGCTGTTCGCGTTCCGGCCCGAAAGCGGTTCGGCGTCCGCTGTGCGCGGCAGCAAGCCTGCAACGGGCACGGCTGTCAAAGCCGCGGGTGCGCCGGCTACTGCGCACGGCGTACCATCGGGGCTGACTATTGCGAAAGCGGCTGCCACCACTGCGCCAGACGACGATTGGCACGCGCTGGTCGCCCGCCTGCCGCTCTCCGGCCTTTCCAAGCAACTGGCGCAGCATTGCGAGTTGGCGAAGATGGAAGAAGGGCACGTGGCCCTGCGCCTGCCGCCGGCGCACAAGTCGCTGCTGAACACAAAGGCGCCGCAGGACAAGTTGCAGGAGGCACTGCAGGCGCACCTCGGGCGGCCTGTGCGGCTCTCCATCGTGCTTGCCGAGGCCGAGGGCGAGACGCCGGCCGAGCGCAGCCGCAACGAAAAGCGCGAGCGCCAGGAGAAGGCCGTCGCCTCGATCGAAGGCGATCCCTTCGTGCGCGACGTCATGGACATATTCGACGCGAGCATCGACGAATCGACGATCAAACCCGTTTAGTCAAGGAGCACGCAAGATGTTCAACAAGGGCGGCATGGCCAACCTGATGAAGCAGGCGCAGCAGATGCAGCAGAACATGCTGAAGGCGCAAGAGGAACTGGCCAACGTGGAAGTCGAGGGCCAGTCGGGCGCCGGCGCGGTCAAGGTCGTGATGACCTGCAAGCACGACGTCAAGCGTGTCACGATCGACTCCTCGGTGATGGACGACAAGGAAATGCTGGAAGACCTGATCGCAGCCGCGGTCAACGACGCCAACCGGCGCGCCGAGCAGACGGCCGCCGAGCGGATGAGCGGCTTCACCGCCGGCCTCAACTTGCCGCCGGGCATGAAGCTTCCCTTCTGATGGCGCAGCCTTCCAGCCTCGAAGAACTTATCGAGGCATTGCGCTGCCTGCCGGGCGTTGGCCCGAAATCCGCGCAGCGCATGGCTTACCACCTGCTCCAGCGCGATCCGCACGGCGCCGAACGGCTGTCGGCGGCGCTTGATCATGCATTGAAGACCTTGCGGCGCTGCCAGCGCTGCAACACCTTCACGGAAGACGAAGTCTGCGACCGCTGCCGTTCGCCGCGGCGCGACCCGAGTCTGTTGTGCGTGGTCGAGATGCCGGTCGACCTCAACACCATGGAGCAGACCCATGCCTACAGCGGGCTCTACTACGTGCTGATGGGCCGCCTGAGTCCGCTCGACGGCATCGGCCCCAAGGAACTCGGTTTCGACCGGTTGCTGGCACGCGTCACCGATGGTCTGGTGAAGGAAGTCGTGCTTGCCACCAACTTCACCAACGAAGGCGAGGCGACGGCGCATTACATCTCCGAAATGCTCCATGCGCGCGGCATAAAGGTGAGCCGCATGGCGCGCGGCCTGCCCGTCGGCGGCGAACTCGAGTATTCGGACGCCGCCACGGTAGCGCAGGCGTTCATGGAGCGGCGGGATTACTAGCCTGCGTTGCAAGTTCACGCACCGTCATGGTGCGTCCATCCATAAGTTTTCGCTGATTCGGGCTTTAATCGGCGAGTCAACTTCGGTATAATCCTGCGGCTTTACAGGATTGCCTTCACCATATTCAGGGATAACACCATGAGTTGTGACGAAAAAGTGGATTGCGGGCGCCGGCGTCTGCTGGTCGCGACTGCTGCTGCGGGTGGTGCCGCAGGCGTCGTGGCCGTCGTGCCGTTTGTTGCCAGCATGCTTCCATCCGAGCGCGCGAAATCAGCCGGTGCCCCCGTTGAGGCCGACATCAGCAAACTGGCCCCCGGCGAGATGATGACCGTCGAATGGCGCGGCAAGCCGGTGTGGATCATCCACCGCACTCCCGAAATGCTCGAAGGGCTGGCGAAGATCGAAGGCAAGCTGGTCGATCCGCAGTCCGAGAAGGAAATGCAACCCGATTACTGCAAGAACGCGCACCGCTCCATCAAGCCCGAGATCATGGTCGCCGTCGGCATCTGCACGCACCTGGGCTGCTCGCCGACGAGCCGCTTCAAGCCCAGCGACGCCATCGAGGCCGACTGGCAGGGCGGTTTCCTGTGCCCGTGCCACGGTTCGACTTTCGACCTGGCCGGTCGCGTCTATCAGAACAAGCCGGCGCCGACCAACCTCGAGATCCCGCCGCACAAGTACCTCAGCGACGCCAGGATCGTGATTGGCGAAGACACCAAGGGAGCGTAAGGCATGGCCGCCAGCAACTACGAAAAGTTCAAGTCCGACGGCACGCTGCTGGGCAACGTGACCGAGTGGATGGATGCCCGCTTCCCGATGACCTCGATGTGGAAGGCGCATCTGTCCGAGTACTACGCCCCGAAGAACTTCAACTTCTGGTACTTCTTCGGCTCCCTGGCCCTGCTTGTGCTCGTGATGCAGATCGTCACCGGCATCTTCCTCGTGATGCACTACAAGCCGGACGCCTCGCTGAACGCCTCCGGCGTCCCGGTGGCCTTCGCCAGCGTCGAGTACATCATGCGCGACGTGCCTTGGGGCTGGATGATCCGCTACCTGCATTCGACGGGTGCTTCGGCTTTCTTCATCGTCGTTTACCTGCACATGTTCCGCGGCATGCTTTACGGCTCCTACCGCCAGCCGCGCGAACTGCTCTGGATCTTCGGCGTCATGATCTACCTGGCGCTGATGGCCGAGGCCTTTGCCGGCTACCTGCTGCCCTGGGGCCAGATGTCGTACTGGGGCGCGCAGGTGATCCTGAACCTCTTCTCCGCCATCCCGCTGGTCGGCAACGACCTGGCGACGTGGATCCGCGGCGACTTCGTCATCGGCGACGCGACGCTGAACCGCATGTTCTCCTTCCATGTCATCGCCATTCCGCTGGTGCTGCTGGGCCTGGTCGTTGCGCACGTGCTGGCGCTCCACGAAGTGGGCTCCAACAATCCCGATGGCGTCGAGATCAAGAAGAAGAAGGACGAGCGCGGCATTCCGCTCGACGGTATTCCCTTCCACCCGTACTACACGGTGAAGGACATCGTCGGCGTTGTCGCATTCCTGATGGTCTTCTCGGTGATCATGTTCTTCATGCCCGAGGGTGGCGGCTACTTCCTCGAGTACAACAACTTCGTCCCGGCCGATCCGATGGTCACACCGCCGCACATCGCTCCGGTATGGTATTTCACGCCGTACTACTCGCTGCTGCGCGCGGTCACCTACCCGCTGTTCGGCGTCGATGCGAAGTTCTGGGGTGTGGTGGCGATGGGTGCCGGCGTCGTGATCTTCGCGTTCCTGCCCTGGCTCGATCGCTCGCCCGTAAAGTCGATCCGCTATCGCGGCCCGGTCTACAAGACGCTGCTGGCAATCTGGGTCGTCGCCTTCTTCATCCTGGGCTTCCTCGGCACCAAGCCGCCTGCCTACAGCTTCTTCGGCATCATCCCCGGCGCGCCCGTGGCGCAACTGTTCGCCGTGTATTACTTCCTCTTCTTTTTCACCATGCCCGTGTGGTCGAAGATCGACAAGTGCCAACCCGAACCGGATAGGGTGACGTTCAAATGAAAAAGCTGCTGCTCTCGCTCCTGATTGTGCCGGCGCTGGCATTCGCGTCCGGTGCCGAACTGCACCTGGACAAAGCTCCCGATCGCGCACACGACACGGCGGCGCTGCAAAACGGCGCCAAGCTCTTCGTCAACTACTGTTTGGGCTGCCATTCGGCGTCGTACATGCGTTACAACCGGCTGCAGGACATCGGCCTCACGGACGACCAGATCCGCGAGAACCTGATGTTCACTGCCGACAAGGTCGGCGAACCGATGCGCATCGCCATGCAGCGTGCCGAGGCAAAACAATGGTTCGGCGCCGCGCCGCCCGATCTGACCGTGATCGCGCGCGCCCGTGCCTCGGAATTCGGTTCCGGCCCTGACTGGCTGTACACGTATCTGCGCACGTTCTACCGCGACGACACGCGTCCGACGGGATGGAATAACGTGGTCTTTGCCAACGTAGGCATGCCGCACGCGTTGTGGGAACTGCAGGGCGAGCAGGTCATGGGGGCCGATCACGAGCTCAAGCTGGCCAAACCCGGTCTCTTGAAGCCGGAGGACTACGATACCCAGGTGGCTGATCTGGTCGGTTTTCTGAAGTACATGGGCGAGCCGGTCGGCGAGTTTCGCAAGAAGCTCGGCGTGGTCGTGCTGATCGCGCTCGGTCTCTTATTCGCTCTTTCCTACGCGCTCAAGCGCGAATACTGGAAAGACGTTCACTGATATTGCGAGCGCACATGTTGCAAATGGGGCATCGTGAAATGAGCACGCCACTCATCCGCAAGGTGGTGCGTGATGCCGATTATTCCTGGGGTACGAGTGCCATGATGAACCTGTACTCGGGTACTACCTGCCCGTTCAGCCATCGCTGCCGGATCGTCCTGTACGAAAAGCAGATGGATTTCCAGGTGATCGACGTCGACCTATTCAACAAGCCCGAGGACATCGCCATCATCAACCCGTACAACCGGGTGCCGGTGCTTGTCGATCGCGATCTGGTCCTCTACGAAGCGAACATCATCAACGAGTACATTGACGAGCGCTTTCCGCACCCGCAGTTGATGCCGCCGGATCCGCAAACGCGCGCCCGCGCCCGCCAGCTCCTGTTCACGATGGAACAGGAATTGTTCAGCTTCATCGATCCGCTGGAGAAGAATGCCAAGTCTGCGGACAAGGCACGCGCCCACGTGCGCGATCGCCTCACCGAACTGGCACCGATGTTCGGCAAGCAAAAGCACATGCTGGGCGATGATTTCTCGATGCTCGACGTGGCTATTGCGCCGCTCCTGTGGCGCCTCGACCACTACGGCATCGAACTGCCCAAGGCTGCAGCGCCGCTGATGAAATATGCCGAGAGGATATTTTCGCGCCAGGGCTTCATCGACGCGCTGACCCCCTCCGAGAAGGTGATGCGACGCTGACGTTGCGTCGTCGGCGCGCCTCACCCGGAGGATAGCGGCCATGGTATCAACCAAGCCTTATTTCCTGCGTGCCATCTTCGAGTGGTGCGTCGATCAGGGCTTCACGCCATACATCACGGTCGCGGTTGGGCCGGCCACCCGCGTGCCACGGGAATTCGTCAAGGAAGGACAGATCGTCCTCAATATCGGACCGGACGCGACAAACCAGTTGCTGATCGGTAACGAGGAGATCACTTTCCAGGCCCGCTTCAACGGTGTTGCCTTCCCCGTGGTCGTGCCGATGGGGTCCGTCGCGGCTGTCTACGCCAAGGAGAACGGGCAAGGCATGGCATTCGAGGTAACCGCTTCGGCGAACGCCGATGGTGAACCGCCTGTCGAATTGCCTCAAGCGGATGAGCCCGACGAGCCGCCACCCGCGCGTCCGCACCTGACGCGCGTGAAATAGCCGCGCTGCGTCGGGAAACTGGCGCCCAAGCCAGGAATCGAACCTGGGACCTACCGCTTAGGAGGCGGTCGCTCTATCCACTGAGCTACGAGGGCAGCGGGGCCGTATTCTAGCCGGTGCTGTCCGAATTGGCGGCTGCCGCCGTGACGGGCTTTCCCGCGCTGTCCAGATCCAGTTTCTGCATCAGGACCTCATGGTTGACGCGGAGCAGTTCTTCTATCGCCTTGTAGTCGTCCGGCAGAGCTGCATCGTCCCATCCGTTCGCAGAATGACGGGCGAGGTCGACGGCGAGCGTGACATTGCGCACGCGCGGATTTTCCGCGTGATTCCGGTCCATCAGCGTCGTCAGCAGTTCCGGCAGGTGCCAGAGCCCGGCGAGTTCCAACTGCAGGTCGGGCAGGGCAATCGAATACACGGCCTCCTGGGCCGTCACGCTACGCAAGGTTCGATCGTTGACCTGCATATCCCTGACCTGAAGCGCCAGTTTCGGCGCGAAGCACCACATGAGAATTTCCGCGACGTCATAGAGCAAGGTCGCGACAGTGATTTCGTCGATGTCGAGATCGTGGCGGATGGCGGCCCATTCGCGCGCCCAGCGCGAAGCGCGCCGGGCCCGGGCCATGACCTTGAGAAGACCAAGAAGCGCCTTGGGGTACGGCTTCAGCGTGTCCTCGACCAACGGCAGGTTCTCGAACTCGCGGAAAAACGGCTCGATGCCGATCATCATCAAGGCGCGCTCGATGGTCGTGATGTCCGCGTTCTGACTCTTGCGCCTGTGGCTCTCGATGTAGCCCAGCACGCGCAAGGTCATCAGCGGGTCCTGGAGAATGATCGAGGAGAGCACGCGGCCGTTAACGGTCTCGGCATTGGCGCGCAACTGCTCCAGTTCACTGACCGTGTGGCGAAGGACAGGAAGCTTCGCCTCGCGAAAGTAGGCTACCCACTTGTCGAGCGTCGAGAATGGAGTGTCGACCATTTCAGGCTAGCATGGGCGGAATTGCAGTCACCGTACGGAATGCGAAGACTACATTATCGGGCATTGGCGGCGCGGGATTTGCTGGCAGGAAAGCCAGGAAAACACGCGATTGCCCTGCTTGATGTGGGCACAAAGGCAAGGTAAAATACTCGGTTCTCAAACCTTGCTCTACCCGAAACGCATGCGGGAGGGCTGATTCGCAACCATCCAAAAGGAGATCACATGCGGCATTACGAAATCGTGTTCATCGTCCACCCGGACCAGTCGGAGCAGGTCCCGGCGATGATTGAGCGCTACAAGACGCTCGTTACGGGCCGGGGTGGCGCCATCCACCGGCTGGAAGACTGGGGGCGGCGGCAGTTGGCCTACCCGATTCAGAAGATCCACAAGGCGCACTACGTCCTGATGAACATCGAAGCGGACGGCGCCACACTGGCAGAGCTGGAAAGCTCCTTCAAGTTCAACGACGCGGTGCTGCGCCACCTGACGGTCAAGATGACCAAGGCCGTCACAACGCCGTCGCCGATGATGAAGGAAGAGAAATCCAGGTCGCTGACGCAGCAACAAGCTGGCGAGGCGAAGCCGGAGGCGGCCGCTGCCGCCTAGGACTGCGGATACGGCGGCGAACCGGGTCGAGTTGTCCGGCAAGCTGTTGGCCAAGGACGCTTTGCGGCACACTCCTGCAGGCACCCCCGTCATCGAATTCAGCCTCGGGCACCAGTCGAAGCAGGAGGAGGCGGGCGGGATGCGGCAGGTCGAATGCGAAATCGCCTGCGTCGCCCTGGGTGCTCCGGCCGGTTTGCTGGCTGCAGCCAGATTGGGAGACGGGCTTTCAGTGGCCGGATTCCTTGCGGCACGAAGCCTCAAGAGCCGCACCGCCGTACTGCATGTGAAAGAGATCGAATTTCAGGAAGGAAACGAATATGGCATTCAAACCTAAGGGCAAGTTGGCCGGCAAGAAGAAGGACGACAAGGGGCGCAGCCTCTTCAAGCGGCGCAAGTTCTGCCGCTTCTCGGCCGAGAAGATCGAAGAGATCGACTACAAGGATGTCGATCTGTTGAAGGACTTCATCACCGAGAATGGCAAGATCATGCCCGCCCGCATCACCGGGACCAAGACCGGCTATCAGCGGCAGCTCTCCACGGCCATCAAGCGCGCCCGCTATCTGGCGCTGATGCCCTACACCGATCTGCACTGAGGAGGCTCGACCATGCAAGTGATTCTGATGGACAAGGTGGTGAACCTCGGCGGCCTTGGTGACATCGTCAAGGTCAAGGACGGCTACGCGCGCAATTTCCTGATCCCGCAAGGCAAGGCCAAGCGCGCCACGGAAGCGAACAAAAAGGTGTTCGAGGCCAAGCGCGCGGAACTTGAAAAGGCTCAAGCCGACAAGCTGGCGACCGCGCAGGCTGCTGCGGCCAGGCTGGAAGGACTGACGATCCAGCTTTCCCGCAAGGCCGGCGTCGACGGCCGCTTGTTCGGCTCAGTCGGCAATATCGATATCGCCGAAGCTCTGGCCGCCCAGGGTATCGAGATCGAAAAGTCCGCGATCCGCCTGCCTCTCGGCCCGATGAAGCAAGTCGGCGAGAGCCAAGTGGAGGTCGCCGTGCATTCGGAAGTGGTGGCGACGATTACCGTGGTGATTGTGGCGGAGTAGTGGGCCGCAAGATCAGGTGAAGAAAAGGGGCCGCGATGCGGCCCCTTTTTTCATCTGGGTGTCGAGCACGGACGCTTGGTCCGACCAGGATCAGTCAATTGTCGGATAACAACAACACCCCGTCGATATGAACCTGCCGGCGTAAATTCGCCATTTGTCTTACGAGAAGATCAAGTTGTTTATGGCATATCTCATCGGGGCATTCCTGCTTTTCCCCATTACAATATTTCATTGTCGCTAGTGTTCTCGAACTGGTCCTTCTTCGCGCCGCGATTGAAGGCTGTTCAGTTTTCGGAATGATCGTCAAATGAAGGCAGTAATTCTTGCTGGTGGACTCGGAACGAGGATCTCCGAGGAAACGGGCGTTCGACCCAAGCCGATGATAGAAATTGGCGGCAAGCCTATTCTGTGGCACATCATGAAGATCTACTCCAGTCACGGAATCCGCGACTTCGTGATCTGCTGTGGTTACAAGGGCTACATGATCAAGGAGTATTTCGCCAATTACTTCCTCCACATGTCAGACGTTACTTTCGACATGGCGAGCAACAACATGGAGGTACATCAGCGGAACGCCGAGCCATGGCGTGTGACACTCGTCGATACCGGCGACAACACCATGACGGGAGGCCGCCTGAGGCGAGTCCGCGACTACGTCGGTGGAGAAGACTTCTGTTTCACTTACGGTGACGGCGTTGGTGATATCGACGTCTCCAAGACGATCGCGTTTCACAAGGGCCATGGGAAGCTGGCCACCGTTACCGCCGTACAGCCACCCGGCAGGTTCGGCTCGCTTGAAACCGTTGATGACGATGTGGTCGGGTTCCAGGAAAAGCCGCATGGCGACGGCAGTTGGATCAACGGGGGCTTCTTTGTCCTTTCGCCCAAAGTCATTGACTTGATCGACGGAGACCAGGTCAGTTGGGAGCGGGAGCCCTGCGAGCGCCTCGCCAAGGACAGGCAACTCAGCGTATATCGGCATCGCGGCTTCTGGCAGCCAATGGATACGATGCGGGACAAAGTTCACCTCGAGGAACTGTGGAATACCGGGAGGGCGCCTTGGAAGGGCTGGTGAACGCCTCGTTCTGGGCCGGCAGGCGTGTCTTCCTCACCGGGCATACCGGGTTCAAGGGGAGTTGGCTATCCCTATGGCTGCAGCACATGGGGGCGCAGGTGACCGGGTACGCTCTGGCGCCGCCGACGAGCCCAAGCCTGTTCGAGGTTGCGAACGTTGGTCGCAACATGCGCTCCATCACCGGAGATATCCGTGACCAGGCAGCCTTGAGCCATGCGGTCGCCGAAGCTCACCCCGAGATCGTCATCCACATGGCGGCACAGTCACTCGTCCGGCTCTCCTATGAGACGCCCGTGGAGACCTACGCAACCAATGTCATGGGGACCGTAAACCTGCTTGAGGCTGTCCGCCAGACCAGCGGCATCAAAGCCGTGGTCAATGTCACGAGTGACAAGTGCTACGAGAACAAGGAGTGGGTCTGGGGTTATCGCGAAAGCGATCCGATGGGGGGGTACGACCCATATAGCAACAGCAAGGGATGCGCCGAGCTTGTCACCTCGGCTTTCCGGAACTCATTCTTCAATCCGTCGAAGTATGGTGAGCATGGAGTGGCGGTGGCTAGCGCGCGCGCCGGTAACGTGATTGGCGGAGGCGATTGGGCGCGGGATCGTCTGATCCCCGATATCCTGGCTGGTTTCCAGCGGGGCGAATCTGTGCTGATTCGTAACCCCCACGCAATCCGGCCGTGGCAGCACGTTTTGGAACCGCTGCAAGGTTATCTGCTCCTTGCCGAACGATTGATCGAACACGGCCCGCAATTTGCTGAGGCCTGGAATTTTGGGCCACGTGATCAAGACGCACGACCTGTTGATTGGATCGTCAAACGCATGGTGGAGCTTTGGGGGCCGGAAGCCAATTGGTGTCTCGCTCAGGGGGAACATCCACACGAAGCTTCCTATCTGAAACTGGATGCGAGCAAGGCTTGCATGAGGTTGGGTTGGTCGCCGCGCTGGGAACTCGACCTGGCACTGCGGCGGATCGTCGAGTGGCATCGTGCATTTCTCGCTGACGAAGACATGCGACTCAAATCGATAACGCAGATCATGGAATTTCAACGTAATTGCAAGGAGAAATCTTATGAATAAGATGGAAAGGGAGATGCTGGACGTTCTCAAGAAACTGCGGCAGGAGTTTGGTGCAGTTTCGGTAAAGGCCGAGTTTGAGGCGGAAGGGACGCGAACCGACGAGTTGCTGCGGCTCGTTGACCTTGCTCGTCGTGCCGACCTCAAGATCGGTCTCAAGATTGGCGGTTGTGAAGCAGTTCGTGATTTGATCGAGAGCAAGCAGTTTGGTGTCGAGTACATCATTGCACCGATGGTGGAAACACCGTACGCGCTCAAGAAGTTCATCGAGGCCAAGAACAAGGTCTACACGGCCGATCAGCAGAAATACACTGAGTTCCTGTTCAACTTGGAGACGATTACCACCTTCGACCGGCTATCCGAAATGGCACAGTTGGCAAAGATGCCAGGTGGTGTGCAGGGCATAGTGTTTGGGCGGGTTGATTTCTGCGGTTCCATGGGATTCTCGCGTGACGCAATCGACACCTCGAAGACGACTGATTACGTTCTCAAGGTTGCGGAAGTGGCGAAAGCAAACAGCCTCGATCTTGTTGTTGGAGGCGCTGTGGCGATCAGTTCCCTGACGGAGCTTGGGAAGATAAACGCCGTTCATCTCACGAGATTTGAAACGCGAAAAGTGATCTTCGATGCGTCAGCGTTGAATAACAACGAGATGGCACAGGGTCTCAAGGAAACGGTCTATTTCGAGTTGTTATGGCTGAAGAACAAGCGCGATTTCTACACTGAAATCCAGTGCGAAGACGCCGTTCGGATCGATATGCTCGAAAAACGCTGGGCCAAACTCGCCGCGGGCCAATGAGAGGCAGACGAGTACTCGTATTCGGGGCGTCCGGGGCTATCGGTAGCGCGCTCGTTGCCCGTTTTGCCCAACAAGGGGCACTGGTCTTTGCGGTCAGTCGGAGCGGCGCGCGTGCGGATACAGCATGTGATCCGAATGTTCAATGGTTTGCCTACGACGCGTTGGCGGAAGGTGGAGCCAGTATCCCTGATACCGTGTCTGCATTGGATGCAGTAATCTGGGCTCAGGGCGCAAACTGCAATGACGATATCTACGATATCGATTTGCGGCGGCATGCAGAGCTATATGAAGCCAACGTTGTCTATATTCTCGCTTCTCTACAACAGCTATTGAGGCAGAACAAGCTGAGCCCGCGGGCACGTCTCTGCGTCATCAGTTCGATCTGGCAAAACATTGCGCGTCAGCGCAAGCTTTCTTATTGTGTCAGCAAGGCCGCCTTGCACGGTTTGGTTCAGTCATTGGCCATTGACCTTGGCCATACCGGTTTGCTTGTTAACGCGGTGCTTCCTGGAGCGTTGGATACGCCGATGACGCGGGCTAATCTCGATGGCAGGCAAATCGAAGCGCTTGAGTCTATGACGCCACTTGGGCAGTTACCGACGCTCGACGACGTTTTCGGAATAGTTTCCTTTCTTTGTTCCGAGGCGAACACGGGAATTACAGGGCAGTTCATAAGTGCCGACAGAGGCTTTTCGTATGCGCGAATCCTTTGAAATTCGCTCCTCGGCGGGATCGTATGACGTGATCATTGGCGCCGGACTGCTTGGCCAAGTGGTGACGGACTACCCAAACGCATTGTTCCTGGTGGACACCTTTTTCGTCGATGCCATCAAACGGTCTGGGGTTCGCGTCGTGGGCGTCACCGCGTCGGAGCAGGCAAAATCGCTGGAGCATGTTCCCGAGGTCATCATCAGGTTGCGCGAATGTGGCGCGAACCGTGGGACCCATCTGGTTGCCATTGGCGGCGGTGTCATTCAGGATGTCGCAACTTTTGCGGCCTCTGTGTATATGCGAGGTATTCCCTGGACCTACATGCCGACAACGCTACTGGGCATGGCGGATTCGTGCATTGGCGGCAAGTCATCGATTAATGTTGCCGGCTACAAAAATCTTATCGGAAACTTCTATCCGCCCAAGCATGTCGTCGTCGATACCGAATTTGCAAATAGTCTCAGCGCAGAGCAGATTGTTGGCGGGTTATTCGAGGCCGGGAAGATCTGTTACGCGCGTGGTTTCGCGGAGTTCAATGAGTATCTCGCCTGCGAACCGACGGCGCAGATGAATGCCGAGCAGATTCGCAAGGTGGTTTCCGGAGCGCTGCGCGCCAAGAAATGGTTCATCGAGGTGGATGAATTCGATCAGAACGAGAGGCTGCTGCTGAATTTTGGCCATACGTTTGGGCATGCCCTTGAGGCGGGATGTGATTTTGGTGTGTCACACGGCATTGCTGTCGGCATCGGCATGCTCGTGGCAGCACGCTTTGCATCCGAACGCGCTCTGCTATCTGCGGCCGGCGCGCGCAGGGTGGATGGCTTGGTGTCCCATGCGCGTGGGCTCCTCAGGTCCGTGGATGGCATGCTTGAGCCGCCGCCGACGATTGATCTGGCGCGAGTCTCGGAAAAGTTCGAGAATGACAAGAAGCATTATTCCGAGCGCTATCGGATGGTGTGCCCAATCCGTGATGGGGAGCTTGAACTGATCGCGGAGCCGCGGAACGCTGATACCCGAAAGCGAATCCTGGACGCCTACCGAGCAGCCTTGGCGGACATCGGCTGGTCTAGCCATATTTTCTGATCAGTTTCCCTGAGGTGTGCCGATATGGTCAGTTGGTCGCTGGAACATGACCTGGATAATGTCATCACGGCGTGCCAGCCGGTGTGGCCCGCAGTGCGTGATGGGCACCTGTTTATCACTGGCGGAACGGGCTTCATTGGCTGCTGGCTTCTGGAGAGCCTGCGGCACGCCAACCGCGAACTGGGCCTGGGAATACGTGCGACGATCCTGACTCGCAGCATCAACGATTTCCGGCGCAAAGCACCACATCTCGCGGATTGCGGGCAGTTTCAATTCATCGAAGGCGGCATTGCCGATTTTCGCTTTCCCGACGACCAGTTCACCCACATCATCCATGCAGCAACTGATGCGAGCGCACAATTGAACGAATGCGACCCGCGAAAGATGTTTTCCACAATAGTGGATGGCACGCGTCACGTGCTTGATTTCGCAGTTGAGGCGGGAATCCCCCGAGTATTGTTTCTGAGCTCTGGAGCGGTGTATGGCCAGCAACCATGGGAACTTACGCGCGTACCGGAAAGTTGGCTCGGCGGACCAAATTGTGTCGATCCCAAGGCTACCTATGCGGAGGCCAAACGCGCAGCTGAGATGCTGTGCGCCATTTACTGCAAGCAGCACGGGATCGAAGTGGCCATTGCACGCATTTTCGCGTTGCTCGGACCGTATCTGACCCTTGATATCCATTTTGCAGCGGGCAATTTCATCCGCGATGCAATCGCCGGGAAGACAGTTGTAGTCAACGGAAATGGCCAGCCATGTCGATCCTATCTTTACGCTGCCGACCTGGCGGTTTGGCTGCTGCACATGCTGATCCGGGCCCCCTCATGCAGGCCTTATAACGTTGGTTCGGACGAGTCGATCTCGATCAGGGAGCTTGCACAACTTGTTGCGGCTACCCTCGGCAACGGACAATGTCGCATCCTCGGTCAGGCGGATGCTGGGTGGAACCCCGGACGATACGTACCGGATACTCAATTGATTGAAGCGGAACTCGGGCTGAAGCGGACCGTCTCACTGCAAAATGCAATATTGCGAACCGCGCTATGGAACGGATGGAAGGGAGATCAGGAGTGAAGCTGTCGGACTATGTGGCGGCAAGAGTCGCCGAGCTTGGAGTGCGCCACGTGTTCATGGTCACGGGAGGCGGAGCCATGCATCTCAATCACTCCCTCGGGACAAGGCCGGATCTGAAATGCGTGTTTCACCACCATGAGCAGGCATGTGCCATCGCCGCGGAAGCTTACTACCGGGTCGAAAACCGGTTGCCGCTGGTTAATGTCACATCGGGCCCTGGCGGCACAAATGCCATCACCGGTGTCTATGGAGCGTTCGTCGATTCGATCGGCATGGTGGTGCTGTCTGGCCAGGTGAAGTGGGAAACCACCGTTCGAAGTACCGGGCTGCCATTGC
>DATJQH010000168.1:0-5121 GCA_035505955.1 Rhodocyclaceae bacterium | reverse complement strand
ACGCGGCGGTCCCACTCGGCTTCGACCTTGTCGAGGCGGCCGTCGATGGCCGCGTCGAGCAGCGTGATGAAGTTGCCCTTCAGCCGCATCATGATCGGCTGCGTTTCCGGATCGCCCATGCGACAGTTGAATTCGAGCACTTTTAGCGAGCCGTCCGGCTTGATCATCAGCCCGGCGTAGAGGAAGCCCGTGTAGGGAATGCCATCCTTTTCCATGCCATGGATGGTTGGCATGATCACTTCGCGCATGGCCCTGGCGTGGATTTCCGGCGTCACCACGGGCGCCGGCGAGTAGGCGCCCATGCCCCCTGTGTTCGGGCCCTGGTCGCCATCCATGAGCCGCTTATGGTCCTGGCTGGTGGCCAGCGCCAGCGCGTTCCTGCCGTCGGCCATGACGATGAAGCTCGCCTCCTCGCCGTCGAGAAATTCCTCGATCACGACGCGTGCGCCGGCATCGCCCATCCTGTTGTCGAGCAGCATCATGTCGATGGCTGCGTGCGCTTCGGCAGCCGTCATGGCGACCACGACGCCCTTGCCGGCGGCGAGACCGTCGGCCTTGATCACGATCGGCGCACCCTTGGCGTCGATGTAGGCGTGCGCCCTGGTGGCGTCGGCGAAAGTTTCGAACTCGGCGGTCGGAATGCCGTGGCGCGCCATGAAGCGCTTGGCGAAGTCCTTGGAGCTTTCCAGTTGTGCCGCCGCCTTGCTCGGGCCGAAGATGCGCAGCCCGCGTTCGCGGAACACGTCGACGATGCCCGCCGCCAGCGGCGCTTCGGGCCCGACCACGGTCAGGTAGATGTTCTCGCGGGCCGCGTAATCGGCCAACGCGCCAATGTCGGTGATGGCGACGTTTTCCAGCTCGGGTTCGCGCGCCGTGCCGGCGTTGCCGGGGGCGACCAGCACCTTTTGCAAGCCGGGTGCCTGGGCGATTCGCCAGGCGAGCGCGTGCTCGCGACCACCGGAACCGACGACGAGGATTTTCATGGTCTTAGTTGGCGGCGAAGCGCCACTTGGTAACAATGAACGTCACGTTACCATTTCCCTTGCCACCCGGAACATAGGCGGCTTCCAGCGACAGTCGGCCGTATTCGAGGGAGCCCACCGGCAGGATGAGCGGCACCGGCAGGTAATGGGAGTAGTCGGCGCGGGTGGTGACGCCGGCCGTGAAGCCCAGCCCCGCCTTCACCTCGCTGCCGATTGGCCAATAGGTCTTCCAGTTGTAGCCGACCAGCCATTCCGGCAGGCCGTGCGAATCCTGGAAACCCATGGCATAGACGCCGTGGTAGTTACCCTTCTCGTCGAAGCGGCCGCGGCCATAGCCCAGCCCGTACGGGTAGTTGTGGTACTCGTCGATCTTCGAGCGCGTATAGGCCCAGGGCATGTGCCACGTGTAGGTCGGCACCAGGAGTTCGCTGGTGCCTTCAACGTAGGTCTTCGTCACGTTGTCCCAGGCGCTGTCGAACCAACCCTTCTGGTCATCGGCGCGCGCAGGGAGGGTTGCGGCGATCAGGGCGATCGCCGCCAGGAGGCGAATCGATGTGTTCATGTCAGTGGCGGAAGTGGCGGAATCCGGTGAAGACCATGGCGATGTTCTGCTCGTCGGCAGCGGCGATCACTTCCGCATCGCGCACCGAACCGCCCGGCTGGATGACGGCCGTGGCGCCGGCCTTGGCCAGCACGTCGAGACCGTCGCGGAAGGGGAAGAAGGCATCCGAGGCGGCCACCGAGCCGACCACCGTCAGGCCGTTGTTCTCGGCCTTGATGGCGGCGATGCGCGCGGAGTCGACGCGGCTCATCTGGCCGGCGCCGACGCCGGTGGTCATGCCGTCCTTGCAATAGACGATGGTGTTCGACTTGACGTACTTGGCGACGCGCCAGGCGAACAGCAGGTCGGTCATTTCCTGCGCGCTCGGCGCGCGCTTCGTGACCACCTTCAGGTCGGACTGGCTGATGCGTGCCACATCGGCCGTCTGCACCAGCAGGCCGCCGCCGACGCGCTTGTAGTCGAACACCGTACCGTCGACCTTGCCGAGCGGCACGATCAGGACGCGCAGGTTCTGCTTGGCGGCGAACACGGCGCGCGCATCGGCGCTGATCTCCGGCGCGATGATCACTTCGGCGAACTGGCCGGAAACGGCTTCCGCCGTGGCCTTGTCGATGGCGCAGTTGAAGGCGATGATGCCGCCGAAGGCCGAGGTCGGGTCGGTCTTGAAGGCCTTCTTGTAAGCCTCCAGCGCCGTTGGCGCGATGGCGACGCCGCAGGGGTTGGCATGCTTGACGATGACGCAGGCAGTGGTGTCGAAGGCCTTCACGCATTCCCATGCCGCGTCGGAATCCGCGATGTTGTTGTACGAGAGTTCCTTGCCCTGCAGCTGCTCGTAGTTGGCGATGCTGCCCGGCACGGCAACCGGCTCGCGGTAGAACGCGGCCTGCTGGTGCGGGTTCTCGCCGTAGCGCATGGTGTCGACCTTGTCGAAGGCGAGTTGCAGGCGTTCGGGGAAGGTGGTCGGCTTGTTGTCGGGGTCGAGGCTGGTCAGCCAGTTCGAGATCGCCGCGTCGTAGCGCGCCGTGTGAGTGAAGGCCTTCTTCGCCAGCGCGAAGCGCGTCTTGTAGGAAAGTGCGCCGCGGTTCGCCTTGAGTTCCTCGACCACGGGCGCGTAGTCCTCGGGCTCGGTGATGACGCCGACGCCGCCGGCTTCGTTGCCGTGGTTCTTGGCCGCCGCGCGTACCATGGTCGGGCCGCCGATGTCGATGTTCTCGATGGCGTCGCCGAGCGTGCAGTCCTTCTTGGCGACGGTCTGGGCGAACGGGTAGAGGTTCACGACCACGAGGTCGATCGGCGGGATGTCGTGCTGCTGCATCGTCGCCGCATGCGCTGCGTTGCCGCGGATGCCGAGGATGCCGCCATGCACTTTCGGATGCAGTGTCTTCACGCGGCCATCGAGCATCTCGGGGAATCCCGTGTAGTCGGAAACGTCGGTGACCTTGAGGCCGGCGTCGCGCAGCAGCTTGGCCGTGCCGCCGGTCGAGAGGATGTTCACGCCGAGCGCCGCGAGTTCGCGCGCGAAGTCGACGAGGCCGCGCTTGTCGGAGACGCTGATCAGTGCTTGCTGTACTTTCATGTTTCCCTCAGAGTAGATCGTGGTCGGCGAGCTTGCGCCGCAAGGTGTTGCGATTGATGCCGAGCATGTCGGCGGCGGCGGTCTGGTTTCCGTCGGCCTGCTTCATCACGACCTCGAGCATCGGCTTCTCGGCCGCGCGCAGCACCATGTCGTAGATGGCGTGCGGCCGCTGGCCGTCGAGGTCGCGGAAGTAGCGATTCAGGGAACGCCGGACGCTGTCGGAAATATCGCTGCTCATGCGACCGCCTCTTCTAGAACGGACTCGTCGTTCGCGGCGCAGGCGAGGAAGAAGTCGTCGGCGGCCGCCAGCTGCGCGTCCATGGTGGTGAGCTGGTTCATGGCATGGCGGAAGCGGGCGCTGCCTTCGATGCCCTTGGTATACCAGGCGATATGCTTGCGCGCGATCTTGGCGCCGGTCTCCTCGCCGTAGAAGGCGTAGAGGTCGGCCAGATGGCCGCGCAGGATGGCGTGGATCTCGGCCCGGCTCGGCGCCGCCAGCAGCGCGCCGGTCTTCAGGTAGTGCTCGACCTCGCGGAACAGCCACGGCCGGCCCTGCGCCGCGCGGCCGATCATCAGGCCGTCGGCCTTGGTGTGTTCGAGAACGAACCTGGCCTTCTGCGGCGAGTCGATGTCGCCGTTGGCGATCACCGGAATCTTCACCAGCGTCTTCACCAGCGCAATGGTGTCGTACTCGGCGCAGCCCTGATACTGGTCGGCGCGCGTGCGGCCGTGGATGGCGACGGCGCGCACGCCGCAGTCCTCGGCGATGCGCGCAATCGTCGGCGCGTTCCGGTGCTCGCGGTCCCAGCCGGTGCGGAACTTCAGCGTCACCGGCGTGTTCGGTACCGCGCCGACCACGGCTTCGAGAATCTTCGCCACCAGCGGTTCGTCGCGCATCAACGCCGAGCCGGCCATCACGTTGCAGACCTTCTTCGCCGGGCAGCCCATGTTGATGTCGACGATCTGCGCGCCCTCGTCGACGTTGTATTTCGCGGCTTCGGCCATCATGCGCGGATCGGCGCCCGCGATCTGCACCGACTTGGGTTCCACCTCGCCGTCGTGATTGGCGCGCCGGCGCGTCTTGGCGCTGCCGTAGAGCAGCGAGTTCGAGGTCACCATTTCCGAGACCGCCATGCCGGCGCCGAGCTTCTTGCACAGCTGGCGGAACGGCCGATCGGTGACGCCGGCCATTGGCGCGACGAACAGGTTATTGCGGAGCGTGAAGCCCAGGAACTGCATGGCCGACTCGAACGTAAGGTACCGAAAGGGGAAGGCGCGGATTCTACCCGCAGGCGCCTAAGAATTGTGCAGCGTCCGGGCGCGCCGAACCGCGTTCAAACGGCTGTTGTCAGGTGGCGCTGGAAGTGTTGCGCCAAAGTCGTTGTCGGCGCAGCAAAACGCTGCAGTGCGGCGTACCGCGGGGGCTGACTTTTCAGCGGACTGTCTCAGTTCGACCCATTGCGGCCATTGCTCTCCGAACGGAGATCGGCGACGCGCTCCCGGGCCGGGTCGGGCTAGTCCCTGATTTCAGCCGGCACGATTTGCTCGGGGATGACGACGCCCGGTATGTGGCGCACGGCCCATTGCCCCATGGCTTCCAGGACCGGGCCGAGATCGGCGCCTTTGCGCGTGAGGAAGTATTCCGCGCGCGGCGGATTGTCCTGATAGAGCTCTTTCCTGATCAGGCCGGCCGCCTCCAGGCGCTTCAGGCGGTCCGCCAGGATATTGGTCGGTATGGCCTCGGGCGAATTCTGGAATTCACCGTAACGGCGCTTGCCCAGAATGAGCAGGTCGCGCACCACGAGCAAGGTCCATTTGTCCCCGACGATGTCCAGAACGTTGGCGATCGGACAGGTCGAGCGAGAGCCCTCGGGAGGGGCGGCGTTTGCCTTGGCTTTCTTCATGGAAGGGAATATTAGTTTCGTCGCTTGCAAAACGCAAGTCGCTTGTGTAGCATGTGACTTGCAGACTGCAAGCGACTGGAATGAACAGCAATGAAA
>DATJQH010000167.1:0-19639 GCA_035505955.1 Rhodocyclaceae bacterium | reverse complement strand
GCCCGGGCTTCGGGAGCGAACATCGTTCCGACCACCACGGGCGCAGCCACCGCGATCGGGCTCGTGCTCCCCGCGCTGACCGGCAAGCTGCGCGGCTACGCCGCCCGGGTGCCGGTGCTCACCGGCTCCCTGGTCGACCTGACGGTCGAGCTCGAGCGCAGCACGACGCCGGAGAAGATCAACGCAGCCTTCGAGGCGGCTTCCGCCGACGGGCTCGCCGGGATCCTGAGGCTGTCGAACGAGCCGCTCGTCTCGAGCGACGTGATCAAGTCTCCGTACTCGTCCGTCGTCGACGGCGGCCTGACCGCGGTGGTCTGCGGGACGCAGGCGAAGGTCGTCGCCTGGTACGACAACGAATGGGGTTATGCGACGCGCCTGGTCGAGCTCGCGCAGCGGGTCGGAGCGCCCGTGCTCGCCCTCGCCTGAACGCGTCAGCAGATCCGGGGGAGCGGGTCGCCGACGAGCATGTCGACGACCCGACTTCCTCCGAGCGTGGTCTGGAGGAGCACGAGTCCCTCCGGCTCCGCGCGCACCTCGCCGACGTCGGCGGCCTCTGCTCCGAGCGCGCTCAACGCCCGCTCGACAGCGCCGGACGCGATCACGGCGATGAGGCGGCCCTCGCAGGCGACGTAGAGCGGGTCGATGCCGAGGATCTCGCAGGTGCCGGCGACCTCCGGCCTCACGGGAAGCGCGTGCTCGTCGATGCTGATCGCGAGCCCCGACTGCTGGGCCAGCTCGTTCAGCGCGGTTGCGAGCCCCCCTCGCGTCGGGTCCCGCATCCAGCGCAGATCCGTCCCCAGGGCGCAGAGCTTCTGCGCGGACGCCGCGACCGGCGCCGTGTCGCTCTCGAGGTCGACCTCGAGCGCCAGCTCGCCGCGGGCGACCATGACCGCCGTCCCGTGGTCGCCGATCGGGCCGGAGACGAACACGGCGTCGCCGGGGCGTGCATTAGCGCCAGAAAGATCGACGCCTTGGCGCAGCACGCCAACGCCGGTGGTGGTGATGAACACGCCGTCCGCCTTGCCGGCTTCGACCACCTTGGTGTCGCCGGTGACGATCGGCACTCCCGCCTCCTTCGCAGCCTGCGCCATCGATTCGACGATGCGCGCAAGATCCGCCAGCGCAAACCCCTCCTCCAGCACGAAGCCGGCCGCGAGATAGAGCGGGGTCGCGCCCATGACCGCGACATCGTTGATCGTGCCGTGCACGGACAGGCAGCCGATGTCGCCGCCCGGAAAGAACAGCGGCGAGACCACGTGCGCGTCGGTGCTCATGACCAGCCGCCCGTTCACGGCCGGCAGGCGGGCACCATCATCGCCTTGCGCCAGGTACTCGTTGGACAGATGCTTCGCGAACAGCTCCTCGATCAGTTGCGCCATGGCGCGCCCGCCGGAGCCGTGCGACATGTCGACGCGGCCGTGCTTGATGTCCAGCGGACGAATGTAGTCGCTCTTCATTTCCTGAACCGCCCGTAGGTGTAGTGCGCCGCGCAGGCGCCCTCCGAACTCACCATGCACGAACCGACCGGATTGTCGGGCGTGCACACGGTGCCGAAGATCGCGCATTCCTCCGGCCGCTTCTGGCCGCGCAGGATCGCCGCGCATTCGCAGGCCTTGTTGTCGGCAACGGCGACGTAGGGCACGTCGAAGCGCAGCTCGGCGTCAAAGTCAGCCCCCGTGGTACGCCGCAGGCGCAATGCGCTGTTCGGGATCGTACCCAAGCCGCGCCACTCGAACGATTCGCGCAACTCGAAGACCTCGTCGACCAGCGCCTGCGCCTTGACGTTGCCATCGCGCGTGACGGCGCGCGTGAATTCGTTCTCGACCGCGGCGCGGTTCTCGTTGATCTGCCGGACCAGCATCAGGATCGCCTGCATGACGTCGAGCGGCTCGAAGCCGGCGATGACCACCGGCTTGCCGTAGTCGCTGGCGAACACCTCGTACGGTCGCGAGCCGATCACGGTCGACACATGTGCCGGGCCGACGAAGCCATCGATCTGCACGCCGCCGGCGAGGATCGCATGCATGGCGGCCGGCGTCAGCACGTGGTTGCACAGGATGCTGAAGTTCTTGAGTCCTTCGGCCTGCGCCTGCTTGATCGCCACCGCCGTCGGCGGCGTCGTGGTCTCGAAGCCGATAGCCAGGAACACGACCTGCTTGTCCGGATTCTCGCGCGCGATGCGCAGGGCGTCCTGCGTCGAATAGATCATGCGCACCTTGGCGCCCAGCGCCTTGGCTTTCAGCAGCGACAGGTGTTCGGAAGCCGGCACGCGCAGGCAGTCGCCGTAGCTGCACAGGATGGCACCGTGCTCGCGCGCGAGTCGGATCGCCTGGTCGATGCGGCCGATCGGCAGCACGCAGACCGGGCAGCCGGGGCCGTGGATCATGCGCACGTTGGCGGGCAGGAGATCGGCGATGCCGTAGCGCGAAATCGCGTGCGTATGGCCGCCGCAGAACTCCATCAGCCGGTAGTCGCGCCCGGGCTGCGCCTCGGCAGCAATCGCGGCGGCGACACCGGCGGCGCGGTCGCCGGTGCGGAATTCGTCAACGTACTTCACGCGCATCCTCGGCGGCGACGAGCTGCGCCATCTCGTCGAACAGCGCCAGCGTCTTGGCGGCCTCCTCCTCGTCGAGTTTCTGCAGCGCGAAGCCGACATGCACGATCACGTAGTCACCGACCGCGACGCCGTCGATGAGCGCCGTCGAAATTTCCTTCTGCACGCCGCCAAGGTCAACGACGGCCCGGTCGGCCGGACCGACCTCGACGACACGGGCTGGAATGGCAAGACACATCTCAGTTCTCCAGGGAAAGTTGCGCGACCCAGGCCTGGCCAAGCGCAAGGCCGCCATCGTTGGGCGGCAGTTCGCGCGCTTCGAGCACGGCGAGACCCGCCGCCTCGAGGCGCGCGCGCAGGCCGCGCGCGAGGATGGCGTTGAGGAAACAACCACCGCCGAAGACGACCGTGGCGAGATCCTGACGCCGCGCGCTGGCCAGCGTCCACTCGGCCAGTGCTGCAACTAGCGTCGCGTGGAACATCGCCGCGGCCAGGCGCGTGTCGCGCACGTCCGCAATTGCGGCCAGTGCCGGCAGCAGGTCCAGCGTGCCGTCCGCATCGATGCGCCAGCCATCGGCGATCGATGGTGCGTCGGCATGCGCGGCAGCGAGTCCTTCCAGCAGCATCGCGGCCTGGCCTTCGAAGGCCATCACGGGCTTGATGCCGAGCAGTCCAGCGGCGGCGTCGAACCAGCGTCCGGCGCTCGATGTTGCCGGGCAGTGGACGCCCTTCTCCAGCACATGCTGAAGTCCGGCCGCCGCCGCCTGTTCTCCGAAGCGAGTGGCGATTTCGTCGCCGCGCCCGAGTCGATGCAGGACGGCAGCCGCCATGCGCCAGGGCTCACGCGCCGCACGGTCGCCGCCGGGCAGTGGCAGTTCGGCGAGATGCCCGATGCGCTCGAAGCGCGCGCCATCGACGCGCAGGAGTTCGCCGCCCCAGGCCTTGCCGTCCGTGCCGAGGCCGACGCCATCGAGCGCTACGCCAATCACGGGTCCGTCGCGTCGATGCTCGGCCAGCACGGAGGCGATATGCGCATGGTGATGCTGCACGCCGATCGCTGGCAGGCCGTGCGCCGATGCGAACGCGGCAGCGAAGTTCGTGGAATGGAAATCCGGATGCAGGTCGTGCGCAACGGCGGCGGGCTGCACTTCGAGAATCTTCAACAAGTGCTCGACGCTTTCCTCGAGGAAGCCGGCCGTGGCGGCGTTGTCCAAGTCGCCGATATGCTGCGAGACGAAGGCCTCATCCCGGCGCGTGACGCACACCGTGTTCTTGTACCAGCCGCCGAGCGCCAGGACCGATGCGCCAGATCGAGCGAGCTTGATCGCGCGCGGCGTGTAGCCCCTGGCGCGACGGATGACCTGCTTCGCCCGCCGCACGCTGTCGTCGCATCGGATCAGGATCTCGCGGCCGTGATCGAGGATCACGTCGGCGATGCCGGCGAGACGCCGCAGCGCCTCGTCGTTGCCGATCACGAGCGGCTCGCCGCCCGGGTTGGCGCTCGTCATCACCAGCGCGAGATCCTGCGCGGCGCCGAGCCATGCGGTGCCCGCGGGCCGGCCAGCCGCCTCGTGGAACAGCAGGTATTGCAATGGCGTGTAAGGCAGCATCACGCCGTTGAAAGTCAGCCCCGGTGATACGCCGCGCAGCAAGCCATCCGCGCCGGGCTGCTTGGCCACCAGCACCACGGGCCGCTCGCGCGACTGCAACAGCGCCACTTCGCCCGCGTCCGGTGCCGCAAACCCCGCAAGGCTCGCCACGTTGGCCACCATCACGGCGAACGGCTTTTCCTCGCGCGCCTTGCGTTCGCGCAGTTTCGCGACGGCTTCGGCATTCCTCGCATCGCACGCGAGATGGAATCCGCCCAGGCCCTTGATGGCGACAATCGCACCGGCCCAGAGCAACCGCAGCGCCTCGGCCACCGGATCGCCCGCAACCACGTTGCCCTGCGTATCGCGCAGGCGCAATTGCGGCCCACAGGCAGGACAGCAGGTCGTCTCCGCGTGGAAGCGGCGGTCACGCGGGTTGCGATACTCGCGCTCGCAATCGGGGCAGAGCGGGAACGGCGCGAGGCTCGTTTGCGGCCGATCGTAGGGCAGCGCGCGCGTGACCGTGTAGCGCGGTCCGCAGTGCGTGCAGGTGATGAAGGCGTGGCGCCAGCGCCGGCCCTTGGGGTCGAACATCTCGGCCAGGCAGTCGGTGCAGATTGCGCTGTCTTCGCCGATCGCCGTCGCGGCGCGCCGCGAGGACTGACTTTCGGTGATCGTGAATTCGGAGAAGCCTGCCGGCGTCGCGCTCTTGGCCTCGACGCCGTCCACCCGCGCCAGAGGCGGCGCTTCGTGCCGCAGGCGGTCGATGAAGTCGTCGACGCGCTCGCCTTCGGCGGCGATCTCGACGCCCTCGCTGTCGTTCCGTACCCAGCCGCGCACGCCCGTCTCGTTGGCGAGACGCCAGACGTGCGGCCGGAAGCCGACGCCCTGCACGAGGCCGGTGACGCGGATGCGGCAGGCGTTGGTCATGCGGCGACCGGCGCCCTTTCGAGCCAGGCCAGCCACGCGTCCATGCCCTCGCCGGTGGTCGCCGAGAGCCGGATCACCTCGATATCCGGATTCACCTGGCGCGCGTAGCGGATCGCGCGTTCGACGTCGAACGAAAGGTGCGGCAGCAGATCGCACTTGTTGAGCAGCATCAGGTGCGCGGCGCGGAACATGTCCGGGTACTTGATCGGCTTGTCCTCGCCCTCGGTGACAGAAAGAATCACGACCTTGTGCGCCTCGCCGAGGTCGAATGCCGCCGGGCAAACGAGGTTGCCGACGTTCTCGATCATCAGCAGCGAGCCCTTTGCGAGCGGCAGTTCTTCGAGCGCATGCCCGACCATGTGCGCATCGAGGTGGCAGCCCTTGCCGGTGTTGATCTGCACGGCCGGTGCGCCGGTGGCACGGATGCGCTCGGCATCGTTGCTGGTCTGCTGGTCGCCCTCGATGACGGCGACGGCGCGCCGACCCTTCAGCATCTCGATGGTCCTGCACAGCAACGTCGTCTTGCCCGAGCCCGGGCTGGAAACGAGGTTCAGCGCGAAGACACCGCCCTCGGCGAAGCGCGCGCGATTGACGGCGGCATGCGCATCGTTCTTGGCGAGAATGTCCTGTTCCATGGACACGCGCCGGCGCGGCGCATACGGATGCGTGTGCGCATGTGCATGCTGGTGTCCCGTCTCGCCGCAACCGCAAGTGGTGCACATCTCAATCGACCTCCAGTTCCTTCACCCGCATTTCCGTGCCGCCCGTAACGCGCAGGCCATAGGCGCCGCACTTGGGGCACGGATCGTACAAGTTCTCCATCTCGACCTCGGCGCCGCACTGCAGGCACACACCCCGGCCCGGCACGTTGTCGATCTCCAGCTTCGCACCTTCGGCGATGCTGCCGCGTGTCGCAGCGTCGAAGCAGAACGCCAGCGCCTCGGGTTCCACCGAAGAAAGTCGACCGATCTCCAGCGCAACGAGTTTCACCGAGGAAAACCCCTGCTTCGCCGCGGCTTCTTCGATCAATTCGACGATGCCTTCCGCCAACGACATTTCATGCATGTCGCTTGCCGCTGTCAATGCGCCCGGTCAAGAAACTGCGCCTTGCCGGCGACTTCGGTAATGGCGTCGCGGCCGGCGCCTGCAATAGCGCCAACCGTGATGCCCGCGCGGTCAATCGAGCCGTCTCCTGATCGGGAAACTGCGCCATCGACTGGAACAGCGCGCACGAGAGGTACTCGCCGATGCCCTCCTCCTCGCCGCCGAGAAAGGCAAACTCTCCCGCCGGATAACGGATCATCAGTCGCTGCCCCGCGGGTGCGCTGACCCAGCCCTCGGGTGCGGCGGGCAGGAGCATCAGGCTGAGGGTCCACGGCGTCAGCAGCACGCCGAGCCAGCGGCCATCGTGCAAATCGAAGTCGACCGCCTCGATCGCGAGCGCCGGATTCAGCATCGGCATGTCGGCCATGCGTTCGCGCTGGATGCGACAGAACGCCGCCTCGACCAGCGGCGCAGGATTCGTCAGGTGCATGCGGTCTTTGCGGTGAGCGCCACGCCGCGCGCGGCAAGTTCCACGGCAGCGATGCGCACCATCTCGGGCACTTGCGCGGCGATGGTCGGCGTCAGATCGAGCCCCAGTTCCATGCTTTCGGGTTCGACACCAATCAGCACGAGATCCTTGGGCAGTTCGCCGGAGAATTCGAGGCCGGCCAGCACGTCGCAGATGCTGACCTGGTGCGGCGACAGCTTGGAACGGAAGAACACCGGCACTTCCCTGCCGACCAGCTTGACGATATTTCCAGGCGCCTTGCCGGCCTTGACGGCATCGAGCACCAGCAGCAGGTCGACGCCCGCGAGCGGCCCGAGCAGTTCCATGCCCGCCGTGCCGCCGTCGATCACGTCGACGTCCGGCGGCAGATCGTAGGCCGTCTGCAACGCCTCGGCAGCACGCACGCCGACGCCCTCGTCCGAGAGGATGGTGTTGCCGATTCCGAGGACAACCGTGCGCAAATGCATCTCCAGAAAAATGGCGCGGGGCGGGCAATAAGCCCGCCCCGACAGTTTACCTTTTTGCCGCCGCCCGCCCGGAGGAATCTTGCGATTTCGCCCCGCAAGACACCACGGCAAACGTGGCGATCAATCCTCCGCCAGCGCCAGCACCTCGTCGCCGAAGCCGTCCTTCACGCTGTGATCCACGTGCAGCAGCGCGTACCAGCGCCGGAAGGTCTCGATGAAGACGATCACCATCAGCACCATGACGACGACCGCCAGCGTCACGAGCAGGTAGAGGCCCTTGGGCAGGAAGTTGTCCACGATGTTGAGGTAGCCGGCACTCATCACGACCGGAATCATGAACAGGCCGGGCGCGCCGGTCACCCAGGCATACCTGGCCTTGCCGAGGCGGATCAGCATCGTCGTGCCGATGAGCAATGCGCAGGTGGCAAGCAACTGGTTGCTCATGCCGAACAACGGCCAGATCGTGGTGATGTCGCCGGTATAGACGAGGTAGCCCCAGGCGGAAGTGAACAGGGCACTGGTAATGGCTACACCGGGCAGCCAGCTGTTGTCGGCAAACGGCTTGTGGATCGTGCCGAGCATTTCCTGCAGCATGTACCGGCCGACGCGGGTGCCGGCATCGACGGCGGTGAGGATGAAGACCGCCTCGAACATGATGGCGAAGTGGTACCAGTAGCCCATCATGCCTTCCAGGAAGGGCACGGAAGAGAAGATGTACGCCATGCCGACCGCCAGCGAGACTGCGCCGCCTGGCCGGCCCTGGATCTTCTCGCCGACCTCCTGGGCCAGTTGCGGCAGGTTCACCGGCACCATGTTGAGGGCCTCGAAGGCCTTCGGCGCGGCGTTGATGGCGAAGTAGTCGGCCGGCACCAGCACGCACGCGGCGATCAGCGCCATGATGCCGACGAAGCCTTCCATCAGCATGGCGCCATAGCCCACGAAGATGATGTCGCGCTCGTTGGCGATCATCTTCGGCGTGGTGCCCGAGCCGATGATGGCATGGAACCCGGACAGCGCGCCGCAGGCGATGGTGATGAAGACGAACGGGAACGCCGCACCCGGGATGATGGGACCACCGCCGTGGATGTAGTCGGTCAGTGCCGGCATCTGCAGGTCAGGGTGAATGAAGACGATCCCCAGCGCCAGCAGCACGATGGTGCCGATCTTCAGATAGGTGGACAGATAGTCGCGCGGCACCAGCAGCAGCCAGACCGGCAGCACGGAGGCGAAGAAGCCGTAGACCGGGATGATGACTGCGATCTCCTTCTTGCTGAAGGTGAACATCTGCGCCAGATCCGGGTCGGCGGCGACATGGGGACCGACCACGATGGCAAGCGCCAGGAGGACGACGCCGATGACGCTGCCGCCCTTGATGTCGCCGGGGCGCAGCTTCTGCATGTAGACACCCATGATCATCGCGATCGGGATGGTGGACAGCACCGTGAACGTGCCCCACGGACTGTTGAACATCGCGTTGACCACGGCGATGGATAATCCGGCAAGCGTCAGGATCAGGATGAACAGGATGGCGACCGATGCCACCTTGCCGCCGAGGCGGCTGACCTCGGTACCGGCGATCGTCGAGATGCTCTTGCCCTTGTGACGCACGGAGGCAAACAGCACGATGGCATCATGTACACCACCGGCGAGCACGGCGCCGATCAGGATCCAAAGCGCGCCGGGCAGAAAACCGAACTGCGCTGCCAGCACGGGACCGAGCAAGGGTCCCGCCGCGGCGATGGCGGCGAAGTGATGGCCGAAGAGCACGAACTTGTTAGTCTTCACGTAGTCGTGCCCATCCGCCAGCGCCACGGCCGGGGTGACCCGGTCATCGCGCAGGTTCATCACCTTGTTGCCCAGAAATATTCCGTAGAACCGATAGGCGATCGCGAACACGCATAGCGCCGCGAATACGAGCGTCAGTGCATTCATCAGACTGTCCCCCTGAAAGATGAGAAGCCTACTCCCCACACGCTCCCGGTGCATTCTGCGCTCTCAGGCGCATCCGGCTGGCGTTCCATGGCCTGGAACGTCACGACCTCCTTTGCTTTCCCTGTATAGCCTTTCGACGCTCCGCGGACAAGCGTTCCCCCCGCCCCGCGCGTCACACTGTCGCGATCTGACACATCACCCCTCCGCAGGTGCGCTGGCAAGAAGGCAGTGCGCACCGGCGCGCCTGGGTGGCGCACAAAGCGAAACGGGGCGGACTGCCGTCCGCCCCGTCCGAGCTTGAGGGGCGCTGCCTACTTCACCTTGACCGTCACCGCCGAACCCTTGTCGTCCGTGAGGTGGATCGCGCAGGCGATGCACGGATCGAACGAATGGATGGTGCGCAACACCTCGAGCGGCTTCTCCGGATCGGCGATCGGATTGCCCAGCAGCGAGGCCTCGTACGGTCCCGGCTCGTCCTTCTCGTTGCGCGGGCAGGCGTTCCACGTCGACGGCACCACGCACTGGTAGTTCTTGATCTTGCCGTCGTCGATGACGACCCAGTGCGACAGCGCGCCGCGCGGTGCTTCATGGAAACCGACGCCCATCACCTCGCCCTTCGGGAAGGTCGGCTTATTGAACGTCTTGAGGTCACCCTTGGCCATGTTGGCGAGCAGCAGGTTCCACTGTTCGCCGAGCATGTCCACGTTGACCGCGCAATTGATGGCACGGGCGGCGTGGCGACCGATCGTGGAATGCATCGCCTCCAGCCCGACCTTCGTCTTCGCGAGCGCCGAGACGGTTTCCAGCGTTTTCGTGGCGTACTTCTTGGTCGGCTCGTGACCGGCCGCCAGTTGGTTCACGACGCGCGCCAGCGGCCCCACCTGGGCCGGCTTACCGTAGAAGGTCGGCGACTTGAGCCAGGAATACTTGCCGTTTTCCTGGAAGTCGGTGTAGTTCGGCTTGGTCTCGCCCTTGTAGGGATGCAGAGGCGTCGCCGCGCTGTAGTCGTACCAGGAGTGCTTCACCGATTCCTCGACACCCTTGACCCAGAAGTCGTCGCCGAAGGACTTGATGGCCCTGTGGGCGCCGAGATCGCCAGCGGGAACATAGCCGCCAGGCACCGCGAACTGCGTGCCTTTGCTGTCGAGCGGAATGTCCGGTACCGAAAGATAGTTCGTAACGCCAGCGCCGTACTTGGTCCAGTCGGCGTAGAAGGCGCCGACGGCCGCCACGTCGACCAGGTAGACGTTCTTGACGAAGTTCGCCAGCTCATCGATCCAGCCTTTCACCGCCAGCAAACGCTCCACCGTGAGGATCGACTGCGAATCGGTACCGAGCGGATTGGCGACACCACCGACAGCCAGGTTCTGGATGTGCGGCGTCTTCGAGCCGAGGATGGAGACGATCTTGTTCGCCTTGCGCTGGATGTCGAGCGCCTGCAGGTAATGCGCCACCGCGAGCAGGTTCACTTCGGGCGGCAGCTTCATCGCCGGATGGCCCCAGTAACCGTTGGTGAAGATGCCGAGCTGGCCGCCACCGACGAAACCGGCCAGCCGCTCCTTGACCGCGCGCATTTCGTGCTTGCCGTTCAGGTGCCAGGACGAGAGGCTTTCGGCAAGGCTCGCCGTCTTGTCGGGATCGGCCTTCAGCGCCGAGGTGACGTCAACCCAGTCGAGCGCCGACAGGTGATAGAAGTGCACGATGAAGTCATGCACCGAGTGCGCCAGGATGATCATGTTGCGGATGTACTGGGCATTGAGCGGAATCTCCAGCTGCAATGCGTTTTCGACCGCGCGCACGGAGGTGATCGCATGCACGGTCGTGCACACGCCGCAGATGCGCTGCGTGATCGTCCAGGCGTCGCGCGGATCGCGGCCGAGCAGGATCAGTTCAACGCCACGCCACATCTGGCCGGAAGACCAGGCCTTGGCGACGTGGCCGCCGTCCACGTCCACGTCGATGCGCAGGTGGCCTTCGATGCGGGTGATGGGATCGATGGTGATTCGTTTGGACATTTTCCTTGTCTCCTGTCAGGCTTCGCGCGGCAGCACCGGGAAGCGGCGGGTGATGTAGATGTAGCCGAGCACTTCGATCGAGAACATGGCGGCGGTACCGACGATCTCCCAGATCGAGGGGAAGTAGTTGAAGCTGCCGCCCGTTTCGTAACCGATCAGGAAGCCGTTGATGCGCAGCAGCGCGCCGCCGAGCATCAGGGTGACCCCTGCCAGGAACAGGTTGGCGGGATTGCGCCGCTTCACCTCGCTGCCGATCAGGAAGAAGGGCAGGACGAAGCAGGCCGTCTCGAGCCAGAACATGAAGCTCTCGAGCGACAGCGCGAATGCCCGTGGCAGCGCTCCGCGCACGACAAGGTCGCCGATCCTGACCACCAGATACGCAAGCAGGAAACCGAGCATGACCTTCGCCAGCGGCGTCAGAAGATTCAGCTCGATCTTGCGCCGGTAGGCCGAGGCCGCGACGCAGGACTCGAACAACACGACCGCGTAACCCATGGTGATGGCAGTCAGCAGATACAGGAGCGGCTCCAGCGGCGTATTCCAGAGCGGGTGAATCTGGATGCCCATGACCACCAGCAGCGTGCCCAGCGACGACTGATGCATCATCGGCAGCACGGTGCCCAGGGCGATGAAGGCGAACATCACCTTGTTGAGCTTGCGGCGCCGCTCCTCCATGCCGAACTTCTCGAGGAAGGTCGGCGAGAACTCAACCCACATGACGACGATGTAAAGCGAGATGCACAGCGCCACCTCGACCATCACCGAGTTGAAGTTCATGTAGCCGGGCCAGAGGATGTGCCAGAAGTTCCACCACCGGCCCAGGTCATACAGGACGCCGGCACCCGCGAGCGTGTAGCCGAACAGGCTGCCGAGCAGCGCCGGACGTACCAGCGGGTGGTACTGGCCCTTGTTGAAGATGTAGACGAGCATCGCCACCGAAAAGCCGCCGCAGGCGAAGGCGGAGCCGATGACCACGTCCACGACCACCCAGATGCCCCATGGATAGCCGTCGTTCAGGTTGGTGACCGCGGCCAGGCCGTAGAAGTAGCGGAAGAACGAGATCGGAACGCACAACGCGATCAGGAGCAGGCAGCTGACGGTAACAGCGTTGATGAAGTTGCCGCCAACGGGAGCGGGCGCGGCATGTTCAGCCATGATCACTCTCCTTGGTGTCTTCGGCCGATGGCGTGTCAACCACGTTGCGCTTGGCCGCCCAGGTCATGACTCCGAGCACGGCAAACGGCATGACGAGGTTGCCGTAGAGCGTGTGCTGGATGGTTTCCGAGAGCGCGGCCGCCGCGTGGGGCGGCAGGTCCGGCATGCCGAGCTTCTCGAAATTCACGCCAGAGAGTTTGAGCACCTGCGTGCCGCCGTATTCGGCCTCTCCATAGACGTGCTGGAGATACTTGTTCACCGGAGCCTCGTAGCTCTGGTCCGGGCCGCCCAGCCTGCCGCGCGGATACACCGTGCGCGCACCGGCCGTCAGCGCCAGCCGGCGCTTGGCCTCCGCCAGCAGATCGCTCGTCTTGCCGAAGAGCGTCGCGCCAGTCGGGCAGACTTCGGCGCAAGCCGCATAGTGGCCATCCTTCGACCGGTGGCGGCACAACTCGCACTTGCCGATCTTGCCGGTCGGGGAATCGTATTGATACTTCGGTATGCCGAAGGGGCAGGCGGCGACGCAATAGCGGCAACCGATGCAGCGGTCGGGGTCGTAGCCGACGACGCCGGTCTCGGGATCCTTGGTCATGGCGGACACCGGGCACGCCGACACGCACGAGGGATCTCCACAGTGCATGCAGGAGACCTTCATGAACGCGAAGCCGTTCTCCTCCTGATCCTTCACCTCCATGGTGCCGCTGCGATACATCTTGATGACGTTGAACGTATATCCGGACGTATCGAGCGGGGTGTCCCAAAGGTGGTCTTCGGTGGAAAACTCGGCCGGATTGTTGTTGGCCTGCTTGCAGGCGGCGACGCAGGCCTTGCAGCCCACGCACAACGTGGCGTCGTAAAGCAGCCCAAGCGCATCGGGCGGCCGCTGGCGGGTTTCGCGCGCGCTGGCCGGCGCGGCTGCGGACCCCGCAGCCAGTGCCGTTCCGCCCGCGAGAAATCCCTTGAGGAAATCGCGACGGTTGGTCATGGTCTCACCCTTGAATCGTCGTATCGCCCGGCGAGGATTCGCTCTTCGCCTTCTCGAGTTCCTCGGCCTTGTGCGAAACGCCAAGATTTCGAGTGAGCATCGCGCCCGCGCCGGCGGCCGCACCAGCCAGCGCGGCGAGTGCCGCGGCGGCGGCAAACGAGGCGCCCTTGCCCTGCTCCTCGAAAATGCGCGGGTACTGGGCGGGCGGCGAAACGTTGAGAACCTTCGCCGTCTGGTGAATGGGTTTGGTGAAGCCGACCCCCTGCTCCGTGCAGCCGATGCAGGGATGACCACAGCCGACCGGCCAGATGCCCTGGCCGGCATCGCCGAATCCGACGGCCGGGCAGTTGGCGTAAGTCTCCGGACCTTTGCAGCCGAGTTTGTAGAGGCAGTACCCTTTTCGGTGGCCCTCGTCGCCGAACTCCATGGCGAAGCGACCCGCGTCGAAGTGGGCGCGACGCTCGCAGTTCTCGTGCACCAGCCGGCCGTAGGCAAACAGCGGGCGGCCGAGCTTGTCGACTTCGGGCAGCTTGCCGAAAGTGAGGAAATGCACTGCCGTGGCGAGAAAGTTGTACGGGTTGGGCGGGCAGCCCGGAATGGTCACCACCGGTTTGCCGAGCGCTTCCGACACCCCGCTGGCACCGGTCGGGCTGGAACTGGCCAACGCCGGAATCGACGGATGCGTCGAGGGCATGCCGCCCCACGAGGCGCAGGAGCCGATGGCGATGACCGCGGCGGCATCCGCTGCGCATTCCTTCACCATGTCGACCGCCTTCTGGCCACCCACCTTGCAGTAGATGCCGTTGTCCTTGAGCGGAATAGCTCCTTCGACAACCAGGATGTACTTGCCCTTGTTCGCCGCCATGGCGCTCTTGCGCGCCGCCTCGGCCTGGTGGCCGGCCGCCGCCATCAGGGTTTCGTGGTAGTCGAGCGAGATGACGTCGAGGATCAGTCTCTCGAGCGTCGGATGCTCGGCGCGCAGCAGCGATTCCGAACAACCGGTGCATTCCTGAAAATGCAGCCAGATGACGGAAGGCCTCTGAGCCTTCGCTACCGCCTTCGCAACGGCAGCTTCGGCACCGGCGGGCAACCCGAGCGTGCCCGCGGTGGCCGCACAGATTTGCAGAAACTCACGTCTGGAAATCCCGAGGCGGCGGCTGACGACGTCCGCGGCCGACTCTGCTTCGCGTAAGAAAGCACTCCCCATTTCCCCCTCCTCCGACTTTGTTCGAACGATCTCTTGGAGGCGTGAGGATAGGGTTATCCGACCATACCCATTCTTGATCTAGGTCATAAGACCGGCAGATGCGCCCATAAACCTACTTGCGTTGCGGTCTTCCGTCACCAAGGTTCCGCGTGCCGCGGATGCACTCTTGAACACCGCCTGATATTCCGATAACATTTCCTTGTCGATATTCCTGTTTCAAATCAAAGATATATAACTTTATATCTAGAACCAAGATTATAGCTATTCCAGCATTTTCATTAGCTCTACCAGCCCAACCAACAAGAGAGTTTCACCGTGAAGACCATTCTGCTCGTCGACGATTCGGCAACCGTCCTGATCTCGATCGCGAACATCCTGACCAAGGCCGGCTACGGCGTGGACAAGGCCGGCAACGCTCAGGAAGCCCTGACCAAGTTCCAGGGCGGCGCGAAGATGGATCTCTTGATCACTGACCTCAACATGCCCGGCATGAACGGCATCGACCTCATCAAGGAGATCCGCAAGCTGCCCGCATACAGGTTCATGCCGATCCTGTTCCTGACCACGGAGTCGCAGCAAGCGCGCAGGGCGGAGGCGAAAGCGGCCGGAGCCTCTGGTTGGCTGGTCAAGCCGGCGACCGCCGACGAGCTCCTCAATACCGTGAAGCTGGTCCTTCACTGACCCCGCCATGGCTCCGGGTCTGCTCCAGCGAACACTGTCCTTTGTCACCGGGCACACCGGCTCCGGCAATGGCGCCGGCGGCGACCGCATGCGCGAGCGTCTCACCGAGCTGGCCTCGGTGGGTGAACAAGTGGCAAGCGAACTGCGCATGGTGCGCACGTACAACGACGTGCTGCGCAAGCAGCTGGAACTCGTAGTGGCTGAAACGGAGAAGGCGGCCTTCGACATCACGTCGCGCCTGCAGACCATCGACGAGGTCGCCACGCAGTTGAGCCAGTTCGTGAATACGACCACGAATGAATCGAACGAACTGGCTGGCGCATCTGAGGCGCGCCTCCAGCGCAACCGCAATCTCGTGACGGCCATGGAGCGATACATACGCGACCGCATCGCCACTGCCGAGTCCGACCAGCAGCGGGTAGCGCAAGTGGTGAAGGAAGCCCAGTCCCTCGGCGGTCTGGTGGAACTAATCAAGCACATATCCGGCCAGACCAACCTGCTGGCGCTCAACGCTGCCATCGAGGCCGCTCGCGCCGGCGAGGCCGGCCGCGGCTTTGCCGTCGTTGCCGATGAGGTGCGCAAGCTATCCCAGGCCGCCGACGCGGCAGTCAACCAGATCAATCAGGGCATCCAGACCGTCGCCTCCTCCATCAAAGGTCAGTTCCAGGAGAAACTCGACGCGCGTCACGTCGACGAGGAAAGGAAAGGCCTGGAGAGCTTCGCCGCGCAACTGGACGAGCTCGGCCACAGCTACCAGGAGGTGACCCGGCACGAGACGGAAGTCCTGCTGACGATTCAGCAGGACAACCGGAAGCTCACGGACATGTTCATGAACGCGCTGGCCAGCGTGCAGTTCCAGGATGTCACGCGCCAGCAACTCGAGCACGTCCGGGCCGCGCTCGACCGGCTCGACGAGCACGTGGCGATGCTCGCGGATCGGCTGGACCAGATGGACGATCCTGACTTCCGCATGAGCCCCTTGTCCGAGCGGCTGGAACAGATCTATGGCACTTACGTGATGAACTCGCAACGCCAGAGCCATCGCGCCGCACTGACGATCGGCAAGTCCGGTGCCGACGAAGACGGCCCGAAGGTCGAGCTGTTCTGATCCACCACGACTCATGCCGACCGAGCCCGCCTCCCCTCCAGAAGTCGCGCGCCTCGTTCCCGAAGAGAACCTGACGATCTACAGCGCGGTGGACATGAAGCGGCGACTCCTTGCGGCCGTGCACGGCCCCCGGACGGTGGAGCTGGATCTCTCGCGTGTTGCCGAGATGGACACCGCCGGGTTCCAGATTCTCGTGCTGGCAAAACGCGAAAGTCAGCGACTCGGACGCGAGTTGCACATCGTCGCGCACAGTCCGGCTGTCCGGGAAGTGCTCGAGTCCTACAACATGCTTGGCTATTTCGGCGATCCGCTGGTGATCCCGGCCGAGGAATCCTGCTGAGGGCAGCGTATGGACGAGTTGCTCGCGGTCTTCATTCCCGAGGCGCAGGAGCAACTCGCCGCCATGGAGACCGGGCTGCTGCAGCTGGAAAATGGCGACCCGGACCCCGAAACGCTGAACGCGGTTTTCCGTGCCGCCCACACGATCAAGGGTGCCTCCGGCGTCGTGGAAATCACCGCCATCGAGAAATTCACACATGTGCTCGAGAACCTCCTCGACAAGGTGCGCAACGGCGAGATCAGCGTTGGCGGAGAACTGATCACATGGCTGCTGAAGGGATGCGATCACATCGCCGCCCTGCTCACCGCCGTCGAACAGGGCAACCTGGATTCAGGCCACCCGCTCCTGCAGGATGGCGAGGCCTTGGCCAACCGCTTGCGCGAGTTCGCCGGCTCCGCGCCGCCGCCCGGAAGCGAGACGCGCACGGTTGCACAGCAACCTGCCGCCCAGGTGGAGCGAAGCGTCGAAACGGCAATGACCGATTGCTGGCACATCTCGGTGCGTTTCGGCCTGTCGGTACTCCGCTACGGCATGGACCCGCTGGCTTTCCTGCGCTATCTGGCGTCCCTGGGCCAGATCGTGCACGTCTCGACACTGACCGACGCACTGCCGGACGCCGAGGAGATGGACCCGGAATCCTGCTACCTGGGCTTCGAAATCAATTTCCGCAGCGAGGCGACGAAGGAAGCCATCGAGCATGTCTTCGAGTTCGTGCGCGATGACTGCGAACTGACGATCCTGGCGCCGAACAGCAGCATTAGCCAGTACATCGAGCTCATCGAGCGCCTGCCGGAAGAGACAATGCGCCTCGGTGAAATCCTGGTCGGCAGCGGTGCGTTGACCCAGGCTGAACTGGAAGCGGGGCTGGCACGGCAGCGCGATGCGGCCCGCGCGGCGGAAGGCGCGGCAACGCCACCCCCCATCGGCGAGATCCTGATCCAGCAGAAGGCCGTGCGTCCCGAGATCGTCGCCGCCGCCGCGGCCCGACAGCGCCAGGTGACGGAGAAGAAGGCCGCCGAGGCCCACCTCATCCGCGTTCAGGCCGACAAGCTTGACCACCTGATCGACCTGGTCGGGGAGCTGGTGATTGCCGGCGCATCGGCCAACCTCCTGGCCCAGCGAAGCAAGCAGAGCGCCCTGGTCGAAGCGACGTCCATCCTTTCCCGACTGGTCGAGAACATCCGTGATTCGGCCCTGCAACTGCGCATGGTTCAGATCGGCGAGACATTCAGCCGCTTTCACCGCGTCGTGCGCGACATGTCGAAGGAACTGGGCAAGAACATCGAGCTGTCGATCCATGGCGGCGAAACGGAACTCGACAAGTCCGTCGTGGAGAAGATCGGCGATCCGCTGATGCACCTGGTCCGGAACGCCATGGACCACGGCATCGAGACTGCTGCCGTGCGTACGGCGCTGGGCAAGCCCACGACCGGCTGCGTTGGTCTCAACGCCTGTCACGACTCGGGCAGCATCGTGATCGAAGTCACCGACGACGGCGGCGGCCTCAATCGTGACAGGATCCGCGCCAAGGCGATCGAGCGCGGCCTGATCGCGCCCGAGCAGGTGCTCGACGATCGCGAACTCATCAATCTCATTTTCGAACCGGGCTTCTCGACGGCTGACAAGGTCACCAACCTGTCCGGTCGCGGCGTCGGCATGGATGTCGTGCGCAAGAACATCCAGTCATTGCGTGGCACGGTGGAGGTCAGTTCCGAAACGGGTCTCGGTTCGCGCTTCAGCATCCGGCTGCCGCTGACCCTGGCGATCATCGATGGGTTCCTGGTAGGCGTCGACGCCTCGTCGTACGTGATTCCTCTCGAGATGGTGGTCGAGTGTCTGGAACTGCCGGACGTCGCGGCCGACCGGCACTACCTGAACCTGCGCGGCGAGGTCCTGCCCTTCGTGCGCCTGCGCGAATTGTTCGAGACACCAGGCGATCGTCCGGCACGCGAGAACGTCGTCGTCGTCAGAAGTGGCGCGCGGCGCGCCGGGATTGTCGTCGACCTGCTGCAAGGGGAGTTCCAGACGGTGATCAAGCCGCTCGGGAGCCTGTTCCGCAATCTGCGCGGCATCGCCGGATCGACGATCCTGGGCTCCGGTGAAGTTGCGCTGATACTCGATGTCCAGGCGCTTATCAATCTCGCCGCGCGCGCCGAGGATCGTCTGTTGACGGCAACCGCACCGCGAAGCTGATTGAGGCCAAAGGGAAACGCCATGAACCACCTGTCATTCAAGTACAAACTGATCATGCTGATCTGCGTGTTTTCGATCGGTTTCATCATCGCGGGCGCGGCGTTCTTCAGCGCCTTGAACCAGGTGAAGATCAACGGGCCGATATACGAGCGCATCGTCCAGCAGAAGGACCTGCTCGCCGATATCCTGCCTCCCCCGGAGTATCTGGTGGAGACCTACCTCACGGCCTACCAGATGGCCGAAACCGACGCGGCGCACCTGCAGCCGCTGGTCGACAAGACCAAGTCGCTTGCCCATGACTTCGAGGATCGTCACCAGTTCTGGCAGCAGACGCTGCCCGAGGGACGAATCAAGACGCTGCTGGTGGACCAGTCGTACAAGCCCGGGCAAGAGTTTCTCGACTTGGTCCAGAATCGCCTGGTGCCGGCCTTGCAGCACGGCGACGTCCGCGCCGTGGCGGCCTTGCGGCCGCTGCTGGCCCAGAAATACATTGAGCATCGCGCCGTGATCGATCAGCTCGTGACGGAAGCGACCGCAGCGGCGACCGCAGAGGAAAACGACGCCAGAAGCGTGATCAGCGCCCGCTCGTTGGCCACCGTGATCCTGGCTTCCGCCCTGCTGCTCATCGGCATCCTGCTCTCCTGGTGGATCGTGCGGGGCGTCATGCGCCAGCTCGGCGGCGATCCGGCGCAAACCACGAGGGTGGCGCAGAAGCTCGCAGACGGACACCTCGCGCAGGCTGTCCAGACACGCACCGACGACACGTCGAGCCTCCTTTTCAACATGAAGTCGATGATTGCGCGGCTGTCGGACACGATAGGACAGGTGAAGGGAGCGGCGGAGGCGCTGGCGTCGGCATCGCAGCAGGTGTCGGCCACAGCCCAGTCGCTGTCGCAGTCCTCCACGGAACAGGCGGCTTCCCTCGAGGAAA
>DATJQH010000166.1:0-38283 GCA_035505955.1 Rhodocyclaceae bacterium | reverse complement strand
CGCCGACAGGAGGACTCCGTGATCACCGCACGCACTCCAAAACATGACAGGCGTCGCGGCAATGCTCTTCGCGGTGTGGTCGATGGCGTAGGAGTAATGCTCCCAGTTCGGCCCGGCGGCGGTCACGATGTGGTTGCCGCTTGGCGTGATCGAGATCCAGCCGTCAGGACTGGCCTGGGTCGCGGACCCCGAGTAGATCGTGTCGGTCTGGCTGTCCCAGACCTTGGCCGTGCCGCCGTACTGAACGATGAAGTAACGTCCGTCCCGGGTCTGGAAGTTCAGCGATCCACCGAGCGACTGAAGGGTGTTGCCAGGCCCGAAGTTCTTCTTGACCGAACTGGTCTGCGCCGAAAGACTGCGAACCATCAGGTTAGTGCCATTGTAGTAGTAGTACTTATCGGGATCAGTGGCATCCCAGTAGGTCTCGAAGGACATCGAACCCTGCGGCTGGTTGGAATACACCGTGACGCCGTCCGCCAGTCTGACGATGTTCAACTGCCCGGTGAAGGCGAGCGTGCCGTCCGCGTTGGCCCAGTGGTGGGCGTAGATGTCGTCGTTGTTGGTCTGTCCCATGCGGCTCGTCAAGCGACGGATCGGCGCTCCGAACACCGGGTCGACGTAATACCTGCGCACGGCCGGGAAGTTCGGGTCGTTGGGCGTGAACGCGTTGTAGTCAAACTGGGCCGCAGTCGTCGCGGAGGGCGGCGCGTGTGCCGCCGTGTCCTGGTATGTGAGCGTATAGGGGATGGCACCCGGCGTGCTGATGCCGCCGGTGCTGCCGCTGCTACTGCTGCTGCTACCGCTACTGCTACTGCCACTGCTGCTACTCGTGCTGCTGCCGCCGCCGCTTCCTCCTCCTCCGCCGCCCCCCCCACCACCGCAGGAAGCAACCAATAGCCCGACAATACAGACTTGAAACACGCTGGCAAAACCACCGCACCGAGTCATTCTTCGTTCCTCTCCGTGGCATGTCCTCGATACGAGGATCTCGTCACTATTGTTTGTGGCCCAAAAGCGATAGCACGTCTGCACAATCCGCAGTCCGTCGCACACCCCGCCGCGACAGTGACGGCGCGGTGCTGCCTCTTGCTGCCTTGGATGGCGATTTGACGCTATCTTCAACTACTTGTCAAAGCGTCGGGCGATGCCAACAGATTCACGAGGCCGCCGAATCCGTCGGTCCCGAAGAGTCAGCCCTGGCGGTACGCCGTGCTCTCGATCGGCACCTGGACCGATTTTCATTTAGTACGTACGGACTACATGTGTTCCAGCATATTTACTGATATCTTGCGGCCAACGTACTGATGTCATGCGGCTGACATCACTGAAGCGCCTTCGTCGCGTCGTGAATCCGGGAAAAGCGAAGTACCACACGTAGAAATGAGCACAGTACATTGGTTGAGCAATTGCCGCGTGTCCGACTGCGCGTTGGTATTCGATTGACATGGCTATATCCGATCACGTCCGGCAAGCACGCGACTACGCACTGGGCGCGCTTTACAAGGCTGGTGGCTTCACGGCAGTCGCCGGGTCGAAATGGCGACGCAAGCGTCTGGTCATCCTGGGCTATCACGGCGTGTCGCTGAATGACGAGCACGAATGGAACCCGGAACTGTTTGTCACTCCCGCTTTCTTGCGCAGGCGATTCGAAATTCTGCGGGACGGTGGCTACCATGTACTGCCCCTGGAGCAGGGCGTTCGCAGCCTGCAGGAAGGCACACTTCCTCCCCGTGCCGTGGTGCTCACGTTTGATGACGGGTTCTACAACTTCCACAAGGAAGTGATGCCGCTGCTCGAGGAATTCAAGTTTCCTGCCACGAATTACGTTTCGACCTACTATTGCCAGGTGCAGCGTCCAATACCTCGGGTCTCGCTCGACTATCTGCTCTGGCGCGGTCGATTGAAGGCGCTGCCGCGAGACTCGGTGCTGGGGCTGGACACGTCTATCGACCTCCGCGACCAACAACAACGACAGCTGTTGGGTCTCAGGTTTGCGAACGCCATGGCCGAAATGCACGACGAAGATCGTCAGCAGGCCTTTATCCAGCGGATAGCCGGGCTGCTTGGTGTGGATTGGGATGCTGTCGTTGATTCCAGGCTATTTCACCTGATGGATGCCAACGAGGTAGCGGATGCAGCACGTCGCGGCTTCGATATGCAACTTCACACTCATCATCACAGGACTCCGCGCGTACAGACGGAGTTCTCCCGTGAAATACTGAGAAATCGAGGCATCCTCGAGGACTTGACAGGTCGCCCCGCAAGGCATTTTTGTTATCCCAGCGGAGACATCGACCCGATGTTCTTGCCTTGGCTTCGCGAACTAGGCGTGACGAGTGCAACCACAACCATAGTCAGCAGCGTTGCCAAGGCGACCGATGACTGCCTGATGCTACCGCGCTTCATTGACACGATGGCCAAGTCGGAAGCGGTTTTCGCGAGTTGGCTTGCGGGAGTGGGGTGGATGTTCAGCCCGAAGGGCATTCTTGCGCAGTTCAACGAAACGACGGGTAAGGGTTGACGAAGCGACTCTCCCGCCTACCGACGCAGATTCGCTGCCTGGACGCCAAGCTGTCGCAGTGAATCTGCCGGCGAATTCTTGCGCGAATCAATCCTAACGATGTGGTCGGCTCGGCATACGACGTCAATGGCGGTACTTGCTCGGCGGCGCAGAAACAGCTCTCCCGCCGCCAATGGCCATATCGATCATATCGATATCTGCCCCGACATCGTGCCCATCAGATGCTGCGTTGTGGAGTGGGCTCGTTGGTGCGAGGCGATAGTTTCCCCTCGCAAAATCAACGAAGCCGACCGCCGCAGGATCCCGTGGGAAGAAATTGCCGCGTGGATAGTTGTCGATCGGCCCGCCTCCAATGATTGCGTTCCCGACAAACAAGTACTCCCGAAAGTATCTGTCGAGAACGCTGGTGCCGCTGCCGGCACCGGTGCCGGCGAAACCATAATCGCCGTTCGAAAGCAGGTTGTCACGAAAGTCAAACCGCTCGCTCTTCGGACTGTTTTCCGAGAGCCCTGCCGTACCACCGCTCGCCAAGATTAGCCCTGTGTTGTGCCTGATCGTCATGTCACGAGGTCCGCGGACAATCAGAAAGACCTGACCGCCTCCGTTGTTGGGCCTGGTTATCTCCAGTACATTGTGCTCGATCAAAACGTGATTCATCAGCAAGGCGACTCCTTCCGGGCCCCCAAGCTGAAATCCGTTCTCAAGATTGACTCCCCTGTTGAACCGAACCGTCAGGTGTTGCGTTACGCACCAGGTACATTTCCCATCCTGATTGGATGACTTGGCAACCATCAGACCACCAGTCTGCGCGGCAGCCCAGATATTCTCGAATGTATTGCCCTCAACCAGAATACGTTGGCCGCTCTTGAATTCGATCAGGTTCTTGACAGACCAGTTGGACGACATCCATGACAACGGCTTGAAGAAGTGATTGCGACGAATCTCCATGTCTGACGGAATGACATTCGCGATCGTCGGATCCGCGCCACCGCTCATAAAATTCTCGCCCGCTGCTTCCAGGAAGTTATTGACGATCTTCAAAGGACCCGGCGTGTTGGCTGTCCAAAGTGCCTGCGTATCCGCGCCAACTTCCTTGAAATCCGAGACGTACGAATCGATGACCGCGAGACTGACGCCATTCATCGCAACGCCACGGCGTCCGCCGACATCGGGATCGCCATGGATGTAGCATCTGTCAAAGGTGATGTCGTGTGGCAAGTCCGCCACCGACTTCTCGCGGTTGCCGATGTTCACCAGGTTCTTGATGAATTTTCCGTCGGCCGGAGCGATCTCGATCCCGACAAAGCGGAAGTGGTGCGCCTGTGCCTTGGTGTTGATCGCCTCAACACCCCAGCCGCGAATCGCATCGACGCTCCATCCTGGCCCAACGATCCTTGGCATGTTGACGGCGTCGGCCATGGAAACGCGACTTCCCGGGGGCGGCAGTTTGGCATAGGAGCTCGACTGGATGTAAATCCAGCCTGAGCCAGCCTTATTCGGCAATGTGATTGGACCGCCGTATGTCGCCCCGGCTTCCAGCACAATCGTATCGCCAGGCGCCGCTCGATCAACTGCGGCCTGCAAGTCCCCACCAGCATCCACGGCAATAGTCTTGCCCTTTGGCAGCGAATAGGTTGTATCGATGAAGACCCGCGGCAAGGCCGGAAGCTCGGCCGCGCCCGTCGATTCGATGCCGATCGCCATCAATGCCAACCCGACCGCCAAGGCCGCTGCAATACGGGAACTGCGATTCATGATGCGCATCTCAAAAAAATCATCGCAAATTTCGTGGTCGCTATCGCGCCCAAGCCGGTTCACACGGCCGGGAGCTCCGGCAGCTTCGGTGGCGCTGCAAGATTTCCGCTCTTGAATGCCGCCAACCAGCACTCGAGCACCATGAGGCGCCACAACATGGAGCTGTGGTCGCGTCTTCCGACAGAGTGTTCGAACACCAACCGGCGCACAGCATCCAAGCTGACGTACTCAAGAAATTCCGGTGACGGATTCCGGAGCGCCTCAATTCGATGCCGAAGCGGACCACGAAACCAACGACCCAGAGGCGGCTCGAAACCCTGCTTTGGGCGTGAGAGAACGGAATCCGGAACAATTCCCCGGATGGCCCGCCGAAACAATCTCTTGCTCTCTCCAGCCGTAACCCGCAACCGCCCTGGTATCTTCAGCGCAAAGTCCACCAAGTCAAAATCCAGGAGCGGCACGCGCGCTTCCAGGGAAACTGCCATGCTTGCGCGATCGACCTTGGTCAATATGGTGCCCGGAAGATATGTTTCCAGATCCAGTTGCATCATGGCGGAAGCAAAATCTTCACCCAAGGCCGTGCAGATCTGATCCTTCAATTGGTTTTCGATCCGGACGGTTCCACCTGGCAGATCTGAACGGGCGACCCCACCCTCGTCCACCCGCACCGGCAGAGTAACCGTTGCCGCGTATCGTCCCCATCGGGAACGCCCTCGATCGATGAGTCGATTTCTTCCTGGAACAATGTGCGGCAACATCAGGCCCATGGCAGCAATCGCCTGCCTCACAACGCCCGGCTCGCCGCCCGACGTATTGCCCAGGACTTCGCCGTAGCGCGTGTATCCGCCGAAGAGTTCGTCGCCTCCGTCACCCGAGAGCGCGACGGTCACTGACTGGCGCGCAAGCTGGGACACGAAGAATGTCGGGATCGCGCTCGGGTCAGCGAATGGCTCGTCATAGATCTGCACAATCGCCTCGAGTGTGCTTTCGACGTTTGGTCGCAGTATCAACTCCGTGTGCTCGGCGCCAAGTTCAGCTGCTACCGCGCGTGCCGCCGCGGATTCGTCGAATTCCTCCTCCGCAAAACCGATGGAGAACGTCCGCACACGTCCAGACGCATGACGACTCATGAGGGCAACGACCGTAGACGAATCCAGCCCGCCCGAGAGAAATGCACCGAGCGGAACCTCGGACTCCAGGTGCGATGCGACTGCAGCGTCAAGTTTCACTCGAAGCGCTTGGATCAGATCATTCTCGTCCACATTGTCGTCTTCGGGACGTGGTGGCGTCCAGAAACGACGCACCTGGGCTCCCTTGTGCTCATTCCACAACAGGAGATGGCCCGGCGGAAGTTTCTTGACCCCTTCGAAGATGCTCATTGGATCCGGAACATTGCCGAATGCGAGGTACTGCACGACCGAAGCCGGCGCTACCCTTCTCTCGCCGAAATCGAGCGCGAGCAACGACCGCAGTTCCGAACAGAAGATCAGCCCATCTGGTGTTGCCAGATAGCTCAGTGGCTTCATCCCGGTTCTGTCACGAGCGATCAGCAGTTGTCGGCTACGCGAATCCCAGATTGCAAAGGCAAACATGCCATGCAGTTTCGGCGCCATATCGGCGCCAAAGTCCTCGTACAAGTGCACGAGGACTTCTGTGTCGCTGTTAGTGCGGAAGCGGTGTCCCTTACTTTCCAGCTCGCGTCTCAACGCATGGTGGTTGTAGATTTCCCCATTGAACACCACGGCGATCGAGCCGTCTTCGTTGTAGATTGGCTGACGTCCGCCGCCGACGTCAATGATGCTCAACCGGCGCATGCCGAGAGCGACTCCAGCTGCGACATGGTAGCCATCCGAATTTGGGCCGCGATGGACGATTGCATCGCACATCGCCTTGACGCGTATGGCCGACTCGTCTTCCCCGATGCTGAGTCCCACAAAACCTGCTATGCCGCACATGCTCTACTTTCCTTTGCTTCCCCAAGCAATTCGGGTTCGCTCTGCTTAAGCTTCGCCCAGCACCACAGGATTCCCAACATTATGTACGGGAAGCTGAGCTTTACGTATGTACCAAACATTGCCGCCACAAGATATCCAAAAAGCGCTCTTTCAACCCAGGCCTGTGGCTCAGCAACTTCGTCAGGCGCTGCCTGTTTCCGCACGCGATAGGCAAAAAGTAGCACCGACACAACCAACGAGATCCACAGGATAAGCCCGGGCAGGCCGGTCTCCGCAGCGAGGTTCAGGTAGGTATTGTGCGTGTCTTTCTCACCCAGGGATGGCGCATACTTCGCATTTACCTGCCGATACATTCCGAAACCGACGCCAAAAATCGGATGGCCGACGAAGATGCGCCAAGCCGTCTGCTGGATTTCGAAACGCTCTTCGGCCGAACCTTCCGGGTCTGCCTCCGCAATTGTCGATGTACTGGTGAGCTTCTCTATCCCAGACAATCGCTCCCATACCGCCGGAGGAATGGTCATGCTCAAGACCAACGCTACCACACCACCAAGGAGGAGCGTCAAAATCGGCCGCTTCAGCCCCAGGCGACCCAACCCCCAGCCCATTCCGGCCATGAGACCGATGAATGCACCACGCGATTCCGAAAGGAACATCACGACGATGAGCGCCAGTGCACTGACCGCCGCACCCAGACGCACGACGGGCCGACGAGGCGCGAAAAACATGACGGCAAGCGCCATTCCGAGGGCAAGAAGACAAAGCGTTGCAAGGTCGTTTGGATTGGCGTAGATGAAGTTCCAGACTGCACGGCCTTGAATCCTGTCACCGCCCACCAGGGTTCCGCGAACCGGAAATAGAACAAAGCAGCCGAGGAAGAACATCAGGTAGAAGCGCAACTGTCCTTCCGTTCGCAGGGCGTTTACAACGACGATCATGATCATGAACAACTTCAACTGCTCGAAGATGTTGTCCAGCACGAGATCGGTGTACGGCGACGCGAACGAGGATATGAATGCCCACAGCAAGAACGAACCGAAGATCCAGATTGGAAAGGGGATGCGCAACTTCTCTCGCTGCAGCAACATTCCTACGATCGCAATGACCGCGCCGGCATTTCCAACGGGTGCCTTGAATGTCACGACGGCAAACGTGTAAACGCAAAGACCAAACAGCGTCAGAGACCAGCCGAATTTTGGCAAGCCAAGCCAAGACACCTTCGGGGCAGGCGCACTACTCGATGGCAGCGCACTCTCTGGCGGGACCGACTCGGACTGACTGCCGCCTCGACCGGGTGCCGCGCTGTGACGGCTTTGTGATTTCATGTCTTCCAGTCGCGCGGATGCGGCATCACATCTGGGTTGATGAAAAGTATTGTACATCAGTGCAAGTTGCGCTCTTCGAGGAAAGCAACTTCAGCGCTCCATCGAGTGCGTGCAATGTGCAAGCGATTCATATAAGCCCGAAAGCTTCTCAATCACCACTTCTTGCCCAAATTTCTCACGCACAAATCGCCGACTCGACTCGCCAAGTCGACTGCGAAGTTCTGCATCGTCCTCAAGCATCTGCAACGTCCTGGCCAACTCAGATGGGTCATCGACGGGGACCAGCAGTCCGGTGGTGCCATCCTTGACAGCATCCATCACACCTCCTACGGGCGTCGCCACAACGGCCCTAGAAGCCGCCATTGCCTCAATCACTGAATTTGGAAAACTCTCGCTATGCGAACATAGAACACTCACATCGAAGCACCGATGCAGGTTTTGGGCAGAAACCACTTCACCGGCGAAATGCACGCGGGGTTCAATACCCAGACGCCTTGCCATGGCCTCGAGCGGAACTCGAGATGGTCCATCACCGATGAGAACAGCGTGAAACCGCGAATCAAGTCTGGCAAGGGCATTGAGTAGCAACTCATGATTCTTAACTGGTTGAAGTCGCGCCACGATGCCAACGACGAACGCTCCCTCCGGGACTCCCCATGCTGCAAGCTGGGCACGGCGCCCGGCATCATCAATAGTCGAGAAGGCCTCCTCGGAGAGAAAATTGGGCACTTCGACGACCTTCTTTGCAGATACCCCTTCGGCATCTGCAAGCAGGCGCGCCACACCGCTACTGTTGGCCAAAATGCGATGAGCGAGAGAACAACTCCAATGGTTTGCCGTCACTAACTCTGGTCGTGGGGCGACATACCACCACCGACGACTGGCGACGATCGAGCATCTGGTTAGAAGCCGCGCCCAGGGCACCATGAAAATGTTGGTGTAAAGATCGTGCGTGTGCACGACATCGATATTCCATCGTCGCAGCAACGCGGCCGCGCGAAAACCTTGAAGAATGGATCGAGGCGAGTACAAACTTGGGATGGGAATGTGCGTCATTCGCACGCCAAGTCGTTCGTATCGCGAGCGCAGCGGCCCATGGGTCTGAAGGTGCAATACCGACAACTCGATCCGTTCCGGATCAAGCGCCTCGGCAGTTCGCACTGCGTTCAACTCCGTTCCGCCAATTGCAAATGAATCGAGACAGAAAGCAACTCGGATGCGAGATGGGGTTGCCATATCAACCGTGCGCCAAGAGACGGCTCAAAGCACCAACAATATCGCATCTTGGAAGCAGTCGAAATCTGGCTGGCCAACAGCCTTCCATGACGGTCTTGGTCACTTGTAAGTCCAAGGTTGCTGGCAACGTTAAGAGCGCGAGTGATGGTAGGCGTTGAGTCGTATCCACTTTGATGGGGCGGAGTGTCTCAACAGAGTATCTGATCAAGTGTGCCAATCGCCTTGCAGCAAGGCGATTGGCACACAGTTCGCATGCTAATATAAAGTTGTACGTAGGTATTGGTAACATTGGACTATTGCACCAATTATGCCGTTGGCCCAGACTAGGCTTATGGGCTCCTCGCCTCCTTATCTCAGGTTCAAATATGCCTGCGGCGGCCGGAAGCGTGGCCGCCGCAGTACGTCTGTTTGATTCTGCACAAGCAGTTGATCCTTCGCGAAGCGACTCCCGTTAGAATCGTGACGGCGCCGTTGGGGGGTATGCCGGGGCCGCGAAATGTTACATCGATGTAAGCTCTCCTCGGCTTGCCTTGGCCGAGGAGTCTGTCAGATTCAGTGCTTTGCAGATGTCCTGCCGCGGCGGCAGGACATCGAATTGGAGGGTGGTTATGTTTCTGTCGCGCTCAAAGGATGTCCCCTCAATCCCCGTATTCAATTCCAATACCGGTGCGGGCGACTGGGCATCGTTCGATCGCCCGATCGACACCTTGTTCGAAGCCGCGGAGGACTGGAAGCAGGAACTCAAAGGCGTCGAAAAGCCTTGGCTATGTTGGAACGTCAGCGAACGCTGGACTCTCCTGCAGCAACGGCTGGTGCAGGAGGTCGGATGGACGCCGGTTGTCGGACTCGATCCGCGCTACCCGAAGCCCAAGTTGCTGCCCGGCGCCATAGCTGTAGATTTCAACAAGCGGTTCAACTTCCCAATCATGTACTTTCACTTCCCGGTGGAACTCGTGTTCAGGTTCACGGACCGCTTCGCGTTCTGGCACTCCGACCTCCTGGTGCGGTTGCCCAAACTGCAGGAGATCGCGGGAATCTTCGACAACCTCAAAGATGGCGAAATGGCCGCAGTGCGAGACAATGGCGGCCGCCGCTACATGTTTACGCCCAAGCGGCATCGGTATTTCGAGCTTGTTGGCTGCACGACGCGCGGCGCCAGTGAGTCACAGTGGAAGAATGGCGCTGGCTGGTGGCGACCGTTCTTCATGCATCCGAACTGCCCGCCGGGCGAGCGCGAGAAGCGTAGCCAGTACGTCGGCGACCACGGATTTGGCATCATGTACTGGAAGCGCTACTGTGGCGGCCACGTGAAGGAGATCCCGATACGGCCGCTCGTCGAAGGGCACTGCACGTCGATCAACCGCCCAGACTACAAACGCGTAAGCCAAGAAGGACCAGCGCGCAACATGGGTATTGAGATCGATCTGAACTATTCGATCGAGGAAGTTGCTGCCCGTCTCGGGATTGGGCAGTTGCTGGTCGAGGCCACGACGCTCGCGCGCTGACTACACCCACATACGCCGCACCATGAGTACACTTGCAATGGTGGCCTCGAAGAGGACCCATGTTGTGCCGGTGCGCGGGAACTTCTTGACGTCATCAAGGCCTTTGCGTTTGGCCGGCCCGCACTCATTCACCGCGAATTAAAGATATTGAAGTGGCCCATACCGTTCTAGAGTTTCTCGTTCTGGTCAGTATCGGCCTGGTTGTCTATTCGTACGCGATCTATCCGCTTGTCTTGACAGGCGTTGCCGGCATTGCCCAAACGATCCGCGACGCTCGCTACGTACTCCGAAAGGCTGAACGGCGAATCGCACAGAACGCGGATCTGCCTCAGGTAGGCGTAGTGATTGCCGCATTCAACGAAGAGCAACACATCGAATCTCGCATAGAAAACCTGCTGGAGCTCGACTACCCGGCACACTTGCTGCGTCTCTACATCGGATCGGACGGCAGCACGGACCGAACCAACGACATATTGGCGGCAAAGCACGGCCCGCGCGTTCACACATTTGCATTCCAGGCGAACCGAGGCAAAGCCACCGTGCTTAACGACCTGGTGGAGCAAGTGGATGAAGAGATTGTCGTATTTTCCGACGCGAATACATACTTTGATCAACAAGCGCTACTTCGTCTGGTCGCTCATTTCTCCGACGAGCGGGTCGGCGCGGTCAGCGGTGAGTTACGGCTCAAGCGTTCAGCCGGTGACAATCAGGATAGTTTGTATTGGCGCGTTGAGCAGTATCTCAAGTTCTTCGAAGCCCGGATCGGCGGGCTGCTCGGCGCAAATGGCGCGATTTACGCGATTCGCCGCTCGCTTTGGCGGCCATTGGCAACTGACACGATTTGCGATGACTTTTGCGTAGCCATGAATGTCGCGGCGTCCGGCCACAGGCTCGTCTACGAACCAACGGCGTGGGCGGACGAGGATACGCCCAATGCAATCGGCGAGGAGTACAAGCGACGTGTTCGCATCGGAATCTGTAATTTTCAGGCCTTGGTTCGCCATCCGCATTATCTGTACGGCACATCTATCGGAACTGCTTTTGCCTACGTGTCGCACAAGGTGTTGCGCTGGATTGCGCCGCACCTGCTGATCACTGCGCTGGTGGCGTCGTGCGCCCTCGGGATGGCCTCGCAAGGCTGGCGCATCGCCGTCCTCGCACAAATTGGCTGCTATCTGGGAGCTTGGGGGACGTATCGAGCGAGCCAGCGAGGGCGGTCACTTCCGGGGCCGTTCCGGATTTCGGCGTTTCTATTTGCCCTGAATTGGGCACTCTTCGTTGCTTCAATTCGGTATGCGACTGGACGCTATAGCGGGTCGTGGCGCCGAACCCACCGGTAACACTCAGACAACCTGGAGTGGCTTTGCCGGAATGCCAACGACAGTTGTGCCGGGTGCTACGTCTCTAAGCACCACTGCGTTGGCGCCAACCCGCGCTCCCGTTCCCAAGACAACCTCGCCGATGATTTTTGCTCCAGAACCGATAAACAGGTCATCGCCGAGAACAGGAAAGCGGCCACGATTCTCTCCGATGACAACACCGCTCTCGATGCGCACGTTGCGTCCGCCTTTGACGGCGGAGTTGATGACGACGCCAATCGGATGAATCAGCACTAGCCCCGGACCAAATTGGGCATGCACTCCAATTACGCATCCGTTAAGCCACTTATTGAACCAGTGTGCCAACAAGGCCAACGGAGTCAGGTGCCAACGCACCAACGCGGATTGGAGGCGATACAGCACGTTGGCGAGCGTCCCATCAGCAAGGATGATACGAATCATCGAGTGCTTGTCGCCGTACTGCGAATACAGTGCTTGCTTGGCCAACAGATCATCACGTAGATCAGCTAACAGCCTCATGCTTCTCCATCACCGTAAGGAAGACACATAAATGCGATCGATCAATTCGGCCTACTGCACACGTCCAGAGAGACGTACAGACGCAACTACCTCCCGACCAATCTTGTAACTAGTGCTCTTGCAAGCAGCTTCTCAGAATCTGTCAGACACACGAACCAGGCGGCTGCGGGTACCAAAGGCAAGACCAGCAAGACCTCCACAAAGAAGAGCCACAAGCTTGTGGCAGGAGCATATCGCTCGATCAATGCGATCGCCAAAGCAAATGGCGCGCATGCGGCTGTTGGAAGCAACAAACTTCGTCGCAGATAAAGGCTAACAGAAACCCCTGTCGCGGTCGACAGGCAACGGGGCATATAAGCCAGATTCACGAACACGCTGGGAATGAGGGTGCCCAGCGCCACACCCGGTAATCCCAGCCGACCCGCGAGCGCAAAACTCAACCCTATCTTGCATATCGCTTCGAAAGCGAGACCCGGAATGAGGATTCGTTGTTTGCCCACCCCGACGAGTGCATTGATGATGATGGATCGTCCCGCCTCGAGCCAAACCACGAACGCAAGAATCCTGAGGATTTCTCCGGATGTGGGTCCGTAGGCCGATCCCATCCAGAGCGAAATGAACGATTCACCCTGAATGACAAAGACAATTGCCATCGGCGTTGTGAGCAGGGTCCCAATGCCGGCAACGGCCAGAACCTCATCCTTGACCCTACCACTGCCCGTTGCTGCGAGGGCACTCACGCGCGGCATCAGTACGTATGCCAATGCAGCCGTCGCGTCCTTGGCGTAGTTGGCTAAGGTTCCGGCAATTCCGAAGAATGTGACCGCCTCGATCGGAAGAATTGCAGCGATTATTATTGAATCGCTATAGGAAACAAGCCGGCCAAGAAGAAAAATCACGCTCATCGAGGCTCCGAACGACAGGAGCATCCGTGCTTGTGGCAAGACCAGACCACGCAAGCGAAGATCCAGGTCCGCAAACAGTCTGCGAATTGCTACCCTGAATCCAACCCCGTTAAGAATCGAGGCCACCAGCTGAATGGAGGCGAGCATGACGAGCCCATAGCCACTTCGAATGGCAATCACGATGGCGATCGTGCGGAGCGCTAGTACCGAGATTTCGATGTAGGCAATGACGTCAAATCGCTGCAGGCCCGTAAGCACGCCGCCGAATGCTCCGCCAATCAACGACACTGCCACGGTCAGACCACCAAGAACAATCACGATCCTGGCGTCATCGACTAGCGCATCAGGAATATTGAAGACACGCGGTGCAAGGAGCGCGATGGCTCCCGATAGGAATAGCGTCACGATTCCGAGCAACAGGAACAACTTAATTGCGGTGGATACGATGGCACCACATTGGTCGTGTTCGCCAATTGCACGATGATGTGCAACGTAACGGTTAACGGCTTGCCGAATCCCGATATCAAGAAGACCTAGATAGAGAGTAATTCCGGCAAGAAATGCCCAGAGGCCATACTGGGTGGCCCCAAGATGGCCGACCAGAAAAGGCGACAGGAAGAAACCGACGAGCGCAGTAACGACGAACGAAACCCAGTTGGCGATTGCGTTTCGCGCGATACCTGGAGCGCGCCGCGAGGAGTTCATCGACCGAACGACGCCACTCAATCGGGGCTAGCCAAGTCTGGCGGTGCCAGTTTCTCGAAGCTATCGACCAATCTGCCCAGCAAGGCAAGCGAACTCGAATTGTTTCGCAACAAGCCGTCCACAGCCGCCTCAATTCGAATGATCCTGTCCTCAAGCTGGCCTACGCGAAGGAGCAAGTCATCCTGGGCCAATGAGTTTATCGCCGCCCTCGGACTGCCTGACATTGGTAGAGCATGTTCGGTGGTGCCCTGACGCAATGTTGCCGCAGGCGGCGGAACAGCCCCACCAGCCAACTTCGGCGCCACGGTCTCATTCTCGATCTCCCGCACGACCTCGAAGACGTCAGGTTCAGAGAACGTCTTGTTGTTCGAAAGGAAACCGGAAAGCAGCAGGCGGTCGCAAATGGCATTGATGCGCCGCGGTATCCCCCCGCTGCCCTCATGAATAGCCGGGAAAGCGTCGGCCGAGAAACTCGGTGAATCCGTCCAGCCGCAGTGAGTCAGCCGATGCTCGACATAGGCCTTTGTTTCCGCCGCATCCATTGGGCCGATGTGGCATGCGGCGATGACCCGTTGCCTCAACTGAGTCAGTTGCGGACTCTGGAGTGTGTACCGAAACTCCGGCTGCCCCACCAAAAAACTCTGCATCAATGCGTGCGTGTTGAGTTGAAAGTTGGAAAGCATGCGCAACTCTTCCACCGCCTGCATAGTCAGGTTCTGTGCCTCGTCCACAATCAGCAGGCAGCGCTTGCCGGCTCGATAGGCATCCACCAACGTGGCCTCGATGGCAATCAGTAGATCAGCTTTCGACTCTCCTGAAATCGGAATCCCAAACACGGACGCCACCAGCTTCAGCGCGTTGTCGGCATCAAGTTGCGTGCTGACCAAGTGCGCAGCGATGAATTTATCCGGATCCAGTTTGGACAGCAGGCTTCGCACGAGCGTAGTCTTTCCCGCACCAACTTCTCCGGTAATGACGATAAAGCCCTCATTGCGATGCAGGCCGTATTCCAGATAGGCCATTGCACGCCGATGCTGCCGGCTGCCGAAGTAGAACGATGGGTCGGGATTGGTTTGGAAGGGTTTTTCGGTCAACCCGTAGAATTCTTCGTACATATTATTCGTGCGCCTTGGACAATCTAGAACCGTTGCACCAGCGAGCCCAGGAGCGCGTGTTCATGGAAAGATCCCATCAATGTGTTGTCCCCACGCGTCTCTCGCACCCCGATGGCCGCAGACGTTTTCTGTGTAACTCGAACCGTCACTGTCCCCGCCGCAATACTTTGCTTCGACCGTGCCGCTCCTGTGTTCAAACCATCCGTCACCGTCCGGATTACTGCAATATTCGTGGTAGTCCGCGGCGTCAAATAGTGAAGCCACGTTAGAGTGGCGTTCCGCTGTCGAATGTCTGAGTCGTACTGACTGAAGTTGTCGACAGCGGGCGGGGCAAAAGCCGGCAGTTGGTCCGTACGCTGAGAAAAGACCAGCGTAACCGTGTTTCTCTTGCCCAAGAGGGCAGCAGACGCCTCCTGCACACGGTCGATGTAGAAGCGAGAGGTCTGAAGACCGCCTCCCCCAGCCACCGGTGCGGAAGCTGCCAACTCGTCCAGCCGTGCGCGAACTGCTCGGCTGCGTTCCAGCGGGTCGGCGATACTCGCTTCCAAGAGGTTCGACATCAGTTCATAGATCGACCCTGGATTGAACCCCGCCAGCGCCAAAGGCAGGACCGTGAAATCTTTGATGTCCGAGTACTTCCATGCGGTCATCGGCGTCGTATGCATGAAGACAAGGTTGTGGCCGTTACCAAAAAAGCGCCGCTCACCGAGGGCTGCGATCTTCGTGTGCTGAGTCGGTGACCAATCGAACCCCACTCCCGGCGTCGACGCCGTGACCTTCTCAGCACTCGCGAAGTCGGTTGTCTCGCGGCCCTCTGAAAGCGACAAGTGCGCCCTTGCCCCCAATGAAACGATCAGACCTCCTCGGACACGATCATCGCCTCGAGTGCCAAGCACATCATTCCTGACTCTGGTTTCACCGAAATCCGTGAACCAACCGATGATCCCGGACGTAGCCAGGCTCTTCAACGACCCGACAAGCTGGTTGACTCGAGTTGGAACAAGCGCCGGATCGTTCGATTTGCTCTCGATGGAATCCGCGCGAACCAGATACTCGGCCACGCTGGACAGTCGGCCGCGGATATATGGCGCCACCTGATAAGTTTTTGTTTCTCCTAGCGCCGCTCCTGCATATAGCTGATTGGTAGAGGTTGGCCCAAAGACGAATAGGTTGCGCTGGAAGATGTTTGCACTAGCGTCGACGTAGAACCATTTCTCGACGACTTCCAGATTGCCGAACGAACTCAGCTGATTCGCCTGTCGGTTCCAGCCAGAATTCGCGCTGTAGGTGAGATAATCGCGCTTGTAATCAAGAAATCCCTTCAGGCGCGCCCCGGCGCCGTTGACCCTCAGACCCGGCGCCACATCCGTAGTCCAACCGCTCAGCGGAGACGATGTGGCGAGCGCCATATTTGAGCTGTAATCTGTGCTAACCGCTACTTGGGGCTCGACAACCCAAGATCCGCCGTAGGCAATGCTGCCGCCCAATGATGCGATAGCTGCCATCGCAACACGACGCACCGAAACGGCATGCAGGCATCTCAAACCCGGACCGCGTTCAATAGCCGTATCCATACCCGTAGCCATACGCGGCACGCTCCACATTGCGCGCCTGGTTGAGCACTAACAGTTTCACAGGACAAGCCTCGATCGTACCCAAGGCTTCCCTGACGGCACTTTGTGGGGTTTCCTCGGCACGCACGACAAACACGATCTGCCCCATGCGGGCTGCCAGAACCCGTGCCTCGGTAGTGAGCAGCAACGGGGGAGAATCGAAAATGATGATTCGATCGGCGTAGCGCTTGGACAATTCGCTCAACAACCGCCCCATGTTTTCGCTCGCAAGCAGTTCCGTAGATTGCGTGTCTCGGGTCCCTGCCGGCAGGATAGACAACTTGGGAATATTGGTTTTCAGCAACACATCACTCAGTCGAAGCGTCTTGTCTTGCAGAATGTCCAGCAAACCTCTATCTTCGGAAAACCCCATTAGACGCGGCAGCGACGGGCGCGCCACGTCAGCATCGACCAGCAGGACGGTACGATCCAACTCCATCGCAATACTGATTGCCAGATTGGCCGCAGTGAAACTCTTGCCTTCGCCAGGCAACGAACTCGTGACCATGATCAGATTCGAGTTGCGGATGGGTGCAGCTGGGTTCGTGACGTTAGTCAGCAGCGGCCGCTTGACGACGCGAAACTCTTCCGCAATGAGCGTCTTTGGCTGATCCGGGGTCACGATACCGGATGCGTGCAGCTTGACGAGATCAAGGGTGACTTCGTTTGCTGTCGCGGGACCGGACTTGACAGGGCTACCGCCGAAGCGCTGCTCGCGAATCTCGGTAAAGGAAGGGCGCAATTCCTGTTGAACCGAACTATCAGCACCAGTCACCTTTGGGTGCAATTCGTCCAGACGTTCAACAGCCTTTTCTATTAGGCTCATGAGACAGTATCCTCAGCCGACAGTCCGGGTGAGCAGGTGTCCCGCCACCACAATAACCAAGTACCCTGCGGACATGGCACCTGCCATCTTGGCCATGCGTGTCAGATCCTGTTTCTGGGCAACTCTCATTTGATCGTTAACTGCAAGCGAAACAACACCCAGAATAGGCAATCCCGTTACTTCGCGCAGTTGCGAACGCTCATAGAAGCACGGTCGAAGCCTATCGGAAGCGACCATGACGCCCATACCGGCACCGAGTGCCAAGAGGAGTGATAAGCTCAACAACAGCAAGCGATTCGGGAACACGGGCTGGGGCGATACTCGAGGTGGATCCACCAGCCGGAAATCGGCCACGCCGGCTACCGACTGCATGTCGCCCGAGATATTCGCCGACTCACGCCGCGCAATGAGGCTTTCATAGTTCTTCTTGTTAACCTCGTAATCCCGGTTCAACTGGGCCAATTCGGCCTCGTACTGTGGTGCCTGGCGAGCCATTTCGCGCAGCTTCTGATAGCGGCCCGAGTATTCGCCAACCCGTGCGCGCAACGAAGCAACACTGGCCTCGGCCTGAGCTAGAGAAACCTTCAGTTGCTCCGACGCACGCGGGCCAGTCGTGGCCGCCTGAATAAGAGGTACCCCCGCCTTGCGATAGTGATCGACGAGCCGCCGCCGTTGATCCTCCAATTCCCGAATCACACGACGAGCGCCGACAACATCTGGATGGTCCTCGGTATAGCGCTGCAGCAAGCTGTCCAGGTTGCGCTTCATCGCATCAAGTCGAGCGTCGATGTCGGAGATCCCTTCGCCTGCACCACCCGATGACGCGCTGCCCGGCGGCCCATTGGCCAAGTCCTCGCCTGCCAGCCCGCGCCGGAACGCATCGCGAGAGTTCTCCGCCTCACGCAATTGCAGCTGCGCCTCGTGCAATTGCTGCTCCGCCAAGGCCATCTGGGCGAAATAGTCCTTCCCATCGTTGGCCGTGGCAGTATCCATATTCTTCAGCTTGAATTCCTTCAACTTGTTCTCGGCATCGCGAAGCTTCTTCTCATACGCTGAGGCCTGTTCGCCCAAGAACGTCTTCGCAGCCGCCGCGTCGCTCTCACCTCCGCCCTTGCTCGTATCGATGAACATGGATACGAGCACCTCGACCACGTGCTTTGCTCTTTGCTGCTTCACATCACGGAATTTCACGACGTAGATGTTGGCATTGCGTTCGCCGGTGGGCTTCTGCAGCTCAAGCACATCCATGACTTGATCGATCAGCCGCTCTCGTTCCGCAGGCGTCTTCGCATCCTCGTCAAGTCCGGTGACATGAATCAACTGCTCGACGTTTGGCCGGCTTATGACAACGCGACTCAACATTGCCACGCGCTGGTTGATATCAGGTTGCACGGTCATTCCGGCCATCAGTGGCTTCAGAATGGAGTCGGTATCAGCGTAAATGCGGGCAGAGGCCTCATACTTGCTCGGGATCGCAAACACGATGATCGCGCAGAGAACCGCCACGCCAAATGCGACATACACGCCTCGCCAGCGATACTTCCATATCGCCCGCAGGTTCAGCATCAACTTCAACAACAGCTTGTCATTCATCTGCGCTGCCCAATCGCTTCACTGAAACCGACATCAAGTTAACCGGATGTATCAGAACCAGCCTTGCGGAATGATGACGACGTCACCAGGCTGCATCTCGACGTTGGCGGACACGTCGCCGCGCTTCACCAAATCGGCGATACGAACGCTGTACTGCTTGTTGCCTTCCGCCGTGCGCAGGATCGATGCACTGTTGCCGTCGGCGAAGTCCGTCATGCCACCGACTGCGATCATGACGTCAAGCAGAGTCATCTTTTGCTTGTACGGAAGAACCTGCGGCTTCGTCGCCTCTCCAACCACACGAATCTGCTCGCTGTAGGGTCCGACAAAAGTAGTTACGACCACGGTAACGACAGGATCCCGAATGTACTTCGAAAGTGCCTTCTCGATATCGCGCGATAGCGTAGCCGCATCCTTCCCCATCGCCTGCATGTCTTCGACGAGTGGTGCCGCAATCTTGCCGTCCGGACGGACCGGCACAGTTGTGGTCAACTCCGGGTTGCGCCATACGACGATGTTGAGAGTGTCGCCCGGACCGATAATGTACTTGTAGTTCGACGTCGCTGCCGTGGCAGGCGCAGGCGGATACGATGAACAGCCCGCAAACAGCGCCGAAAAAGCCAAGAGAACGCCGAAGACCGGCATGGTCATGAATCGCAACATTCTTTCACCCTCCCGAAAGGCACCGCGAACGCTCACGGCTAGACAGCGAATCTGTCACATTCCCGAAAATCGGGACCGACAAGCGCCGTAATGATAACCGGATTTCCCGCCGGAAATTGCGACGGTCATGGGTCTGAACGGACTACAAATGGATCTTCCAGACAGCCGGATCCGTAGTCGGTGTGGCCCAGGGGCTGGCCACTGCCGGCAGGCGACTCATGATCACCGGGTCACCACTGATCGTGGCATCCAATGTCAGCGGCTTCTCGTTCGAGAATCCGCCGGTTCCGTCCACATGGATCTGGCCGGCCAGAGTCATCAGGTTGAAGCGGACATCGCCCATGGCAACAGTTGCATCGACGGAATAGTCACCGAAGACCTGGCCCGGCAAACAATCGCATCCCGCGTTGAGCCAGCGGGCGCGCACGGTGCCGTCGCAGATTCCCTGCCAGGAACATTCCAGATTGGGTGTGGCGACGCTCAGGTCGCCCTGCCAACCCAGCTTCGCCAGCGGATTGGCGAGGTGTTGCACCAGGTATCGGGCGGGACCGGCTAGCGTGAGATTCGTGGCACGCCAGTGTGCCGGACCAATGGCAAGCTGTGCCGGTTCCGCACCTTCAATCATTACGCGCCACGCCAGCCACCCGCGCAAGAGGTCCGCCAAATCCAGTGACCAGCGCAGTTCGTGCCAGGCCTTCCATTCCTGCGTACCGGAATCCTTGACGTCGATCGTGCCCTGACCGTGCCAGATCGTTCCTTCGGTCCTCCCGAGCCGGACGTCCCCGTGGGTGACTTCCCGCAATTCGCGGTCGACCAGCGAAGCGGGGGCCATCGCAATCGCCATCACGACGATCGCCGCCAGGACGACAAGAATCTTCATTCGACGGTTGATGTGAGGACAAGGTCCACGGTGGCAGCGCTACCGTCCCGGGTCGCCGAAAACGAAGCCACGGCCAGACGATGGTTCTGCTGCACGCCCGCGAGCCAGCGCACGATCGCGTCGAAACTGCCGCTCCCCTGTACGCGGACGCGCCCCGCGTCCAGCGCGTTCGCGGACAGTGACAGCTGCTGGCTCGCCAGCGAGGCCGACACGGCCTCCTGCAACGACTGGCCCGTGAGACGGGACGGTGGAGCGCGCCCCTTGAGCCGTGCGATATCCGCCAGGTCCGCCTGGATCGCGTGCAAGTCCTTGGCGACCTCTATCTCGCGTTGACCAAGGCGGGCCTGTTCGCTGCGCGACCAGAGCGCAGTCGCGATCAAGGCGGCGGCAGCGACAATCGTCAATGCGACGGCAAGCCAGCGCTGGTGCTGCGCGTCAAGCCGCTGCCACGTGCCGACGATAATGTTCCTGATCTTGTTCATCGGCTCAAATCCCGCTCGACGACGAGCGCTGAGGCATTCTGGGAACCGCTCACCGTCGCGGCCAGGCCCCGAGCGGACAGCTGCCGTTGCAGGGCGTCCAGGCGCGATGACCAGGGCGGAGCGAAAACTACGGTCAGACGATGCTTCTCGAACGTGACGGATCGGACCGCATCCTTGCCTTCCGCGCCGAGCACATCGGCAACGGCCGCCAGCAGGCTCAGCACGTCGTCACTGCGCAACTGGCCGTTCGATGCGCGCAGCGCATCCAGCTGCCTGCGGGTCTGCGCGAGCGGCGCCACGGCCGGCACCTCCGGAAATGCGCCCCGGAACAGTTCCGCGATCCGGTCGCGCGTTTCTCCGATGCGATACTGCTGCACGCCGATCTGAAACAGGGCCACAACCAGGTACGCCACGAGGGCACCCGCGGCGACGAGCGCCGGGGATTTCACCAACTGCCAAAGGTTGCTGCGGCGCTGGCCCGGTTCGAATTCGTGATGCAGTAGATCGGCCGCACCGGCGTCGAGCACATGCCATCGGTATTCCGGGCCAAGGGCGATGCCATCGATGCCGAGCGCCTTGCGCCACGTGGGCAGATCCACGGCAACGCCGGGGCCCGGACAAATCACGATCGGATCTCTGCCTGCGCCATTTCCACTCTGCAGCGCCACCGCGAGCAGAGGCGGCGGATCGGCGGGATCGGGCATGTCCAGGGTCAGCGGCGTATCACCGGGGCGATGCACTATCGCCGCTTCGGCAGCCAACATCACCGCGCACCCCGACCCGGCCGGGCGCCGCGCCTGCAACTCGCTGAACAGCGCCGACAGCGGGCGCTTGAGCGCCGTGAACTGCGCCAGGACGTTGCGTACGCGGTTGCGCGAGGCCACCAGCACGTCGGCCACCGCGCCATCCCGCGCGCAGAGCGTGAGGTGGCACTGGTCGGGGTCTTCGAGCAACCGGTCCTCGAGAGAACTCGCCACCACCTGCTGCAAATCGAGCCGAGACACGCGCTCCGGAATGTCAGTGCGCAGCCACGAGACCTGCGGCGCGGACATCACCGCTTCGCAAAACTCGGTTTGCGGCCAGTGCAGCGCATCGGATTCGCCCTGCTGAACGACCTCGCCCGTCGCGTCCAGCGCCACCCAGCGCGTGACCGGACGCTCGGGCCAGTGCTCGCCGACGAATACTCTCAGTGTTGTGCTCACAATATTTTCTGCCAAACAATGACTGGCCAGTTAGAGCTCCGGTCCAGCAGGACCTGCATACGGGTAACCGCCTGCCCGTATTTTGCCCGTCCTCCGACAAGAAAGTAACGACTACCGACATCGATTTGACCAGGTGCGAACGCCCTGGCCGGCAGGAGCGCGGTGAAGTCACTGGTCGTTTGGAACGGCACGACCAGCCGTCGAACCGCAATCGCGCGCGCCTCGTCGATGCTCAGATTGTCAACAATGGCGGCAAGCACTTCCGGCGGGGCCGTATTGACGTTGATAAACGTGCTCGAAGGCAACGCAGCGACAAACGGCCGGAGACGCTCGACCAGATCGTCGTCATAGCCTCGAATCAACCTCAGCTCGTCGACATCGACCAGCAGTCCGTTGGCAACCTGATAACGCTTGCCCTGCGTGACGTACCAGTCGGACTCCGCGCCGCCGGGTAGCGGGTTGTTGTCCGTGTCGAGCCAGTCGACCAAAGCCGCCGCCAGGCTGGTCGCCTGCTGCGACGGCAAGCCGAGCAGGGAGAGCAGGCGAACATAGGCAGCAACCTGGGTCTTGTTGATCTGTCCATAGCTGACGAGGCTGTTGAGGTCGAACAGGCCCGAGTAGTCGGTGATCTCGCCGCTAACCTCGCCATCCTCGACCGCCGTGGGCGCGACATGCGTCGCCCATGCTTCGCCGAGATAGTCTATCTTGCTCGTGCGCTTGTCTTCCGCCAGAACGTTTCGAGCCCAGTCGACTGCCGCGCGTGCGAGCCAGCGGCTCTGGTTCTGGTCCTGCCTGCCCACCAGCAGATCGGCGGCCGCCCCGTAGTCGGCGACGACGAATGCCGCCAGGCCCGCCATCAAGGCCAGCGTGAGCATGGCGAGCAGGACGGCAGCCCCGCTCTGCCTCGCAGTGCGCGCGCTAGCGCAGCGAAATGAGTCTGCGTATCGTTCCGGCATCAGGCAGTTCCACTTGAATGTCGAGGGCGACCGGCATGGCCGCACCAGCCGACTGAAGCGGCCATTGCGGTCGCTTTACGCCATTCCCGTCGACCGTCACGCATTTCATGCTCGTGACCTTGGCGAGCACGACGTAGCGGTCGGGCAACGACAAGGCGTCCGACCCGGGCCAGCGCAGTTGTACGATCTGGCCCGGCTCGAACCGGTAGCCGCGCCTGCGCACGGCGCCGCCCGTACCGTCCACACGCAGGAAGCTGAACTCCGTCGTGCCGTCGCTGGCGACGCTCAGATGCAGCGTGTCGGCGTTCGGACTGCCCGTCTGCTGACCGGGCTGGGGTCGCTCCGCGTATTGCGCCAGATCGTTCTCCAGCACCTGAAAGAAGCCGGCGATGTCGCGCCAGCGCTGCAACTCGGCCACGACGCGCTCGCGGCTGTCCACCGCCATGCTGACCGCACGGTAGCCCATCACGCCGAGCACGCCGAAGATCACGAGCGCAACCAGGAGTTCGATGAGCGTCACGCCACGCACGGCGTACCATGGGGACTGACTTTCGCGCGCCTTCTTCATGCTCAGGGCAGCGGCCGGACCGCGAAGCCGGATAGCTGGGCCAGGGCGTAACTATCCGCGCGGGACGCGAACACCTTGACGTCGACGCGCCGGAAGTTCGGATTCGGCGTCGCCTTGATCTCCTCGCGCCAGACGTACTGGCGGCCGCCCATGGCCGCTTCGCCCTCATTGGTTCCAACGGCGGGAAATGTGCCCGCGATGCGCATTTCCGTCAGGTGATTCTGGGCCACCCAGCCGGCGAGCAGGCGTGTGCGCAAGTCGTCGACGCCTCCGGTGGCGACGCCGAGCGCCCGCAGCGCCGCCATGACGCCGATGGCGAAGATCGCCAGCGCGATCAGCACCTCGATCAGCGTGAAGCCTCGGTGCCTCATCACGCGGCGCCGGTGCCGGCCACCTTGCGCAAGGTGCCCGTCGGCTGTGCCACCAGTTCCATCGGACCCGATCCGGACAGGATGTCCAGCGTATAGAGCGTCACGTCGCTGCCGAAAACCAGCGGGCCGGTTACCTCCTGTCCTTCCCGACTCAGCCGACCCAGAACGACATCGCCGGGCAGGTTGCGCTCCGCCAGCAGCGGATCATCGACCACAGGTTGCCAATTTCCCGAGGTGTCGAACCAGGAGAAGCGATAGCCTTGTGGAAACCGCTCGAAGCGGATCGGCGTGCCGCGTATGCGAGCCCGCTCCGCCGCCGTTTCCAGTGCCAACGCAAGGCGGTCGATCTCGGTGTCGGCGCTGCGCCGGGTGGAATCGATCGTACCCACGACCATGGTCGAGGCCAGGCCGATCAGAAGCAGCACGATGACTACTTCGATCAGCGTCAGGCCATGCGACCGGGCACGGATCACAACTGCCAGGAACCTATGTCGGCGTCGAAGCCCTCGCCGCCCGGCTTGCCGTCGGCGCCGAAGCTGAAGACGTCGATTTCTCCCTGCAGTCCCGGATTCAGGTATTGGTAAGGATTGCCCCATGGGTCGAGCGGCAGGCGCTCGACATAAGACTTCCAGTTCGGCGGCGCCGGATCGACTTCCGGCTTCTTCACCAGCGCGTCGAGCCCCTGCTGCGTGGTCGGATAGCTGCGGTTGTCGAGCCGATACAGCTTGAGCGCCTGCATGATGGTGGCGATGTCGTGCTTGGCCGCCACCACGCGCGCCTCGTCCGGCCGGCTCATGACCTTCGGCACGATCAGCGCCGCCAGCACGCCGAGGATGACGATGACGATCATGACTTCGATGAGCGTGAAACCCCTGCTTCCCAAACGTGTCTTCATGGCTTTCCCATTCAATGGATCAAGACGTTCAATTCGATGATCGGCTGCATCACGGCCAGCACGATCAAGAGCACCAGGCCGCCCATCGCCAGCAGCAGGACCGGTTCGACGAGCACGGCAAACATCGCTGTCCGGTTCTCGATGTCCGTCTGCTGCAATTGCGCCGCGCGTTCCAGCAGCGTATCCAGTTGGCCCGTGGCCTCGCCGCTGGCGATCATGTGCACCAGCAGCGGCGGGAACTGCCGTGTCTGCGCCAGCGCCCGCGACAGCGGCATGCCTTCCCGCACCTGCACCGACACTTCACGGATCGCTGCCACCAGCGGCAGCCGGACGACGACGCGGCTGCAGGCATCGAGCGCTTCCAGCAGCGGCACGCCGCTGCCGGCAAGGATCGCCAGCGTGCTGGCAAAGCGTGTGGCATCGAGATTGCGCAGGTAGGACCCGATCATCGGCATCCGCAACAGACGTGCGTCCCAACGGGCGCGGAATCCCTCGTCGCCGAGTGCGCGCCGGAAGGCGAAGCCGGCCGCCACCAGCGCCAGCGCCAGCACCCAGCCCCACTCGCGGATGAACCAGGAGATCGCGATCATCATGCGCGTCAGCAACGGCAGCGCCTGCTTGCCATGCTGGAATACCGTCACGACAGACGGCACGACGTAGGTCATCAGGCCGATCACCACCGCGGTGCCGACGAGGGCGACCAGGACCGGATACACGAGTGCCTGGATCGTCTTCTGGCGCAATGCGCTGCGTCGCTCGAGATGGTCCGCAAGCTGAAGCATCACCTTCGACAACTCGCCCGACTTCTCCCCGGCAGCCACCGAGGCGCGGTAGATCGCCGGGAAATCTGTCGGAAAGCGGTCGAGCGCCGCGCGCAGCGAGAGCCCGGACAGGATCTCCCGCCGCAAGCCGGCCAGAATGTCGCGCAGAAGCTCGCGTTCGGCCTGCTCGATCAGCGTCGTCAACGACTGCTCCATCGTCAGGCCCGACATGAGCAAGGTTGCCCACTGCCGCGTCAGCAGGCACAGTTCCGACGGCCGCAAGCGCCGCGCGAACAGGCCGAACGGCGTGTTCGAGCGCGAGGAAACCTCGTCGACGCGCAACGGATACCACCCCTGGTCGCGCAGCAGCGTGCGCGCATGGCGCGCGGACTCGGCGTCGATCACGCCGCCCTTCTTGGCGCCCGCCGGGTCGATGGCCCGATACCTGAATACGGTCACGACCCTGCCTCAGTCTTCCGTGACGCGCAGCAGTTCTTCGAGCGACGTCGTGCCGTCCCGCAACAGGCGGATGCCGTCGGCCCGCAAAGACCGGCAGCCGATGCGCTCGCCATGGCTGCGCAATTCGGCCTCCGCGGCGCCGTCGTGAATCAGTTCCGCCATGTGATCGTCGCACGCCATCAGTTCGTACAGGCCGCTGCGGCCTGCGTAGCCGACGCCGCCGCATTCCGGACAACCCACGGCTGTCCAAAGATTGTCGGGGCACGCCGGTCCGAGCGCTTCGCGTTCGCTCGCCGTTGCGGGCACAGGCCTGCGGCACTGCGGACACAGGCAACGCACCAGGCGCTGAGCCAGCACGCCGCGCAGGGATGACGCCAGCAGAAAACGCTCGATGCCAAGGTCGATCAAGCGCGTTACGGCCGAGGCGGTGTCGTTGGTGTGCAGCGTGGCCAGCACGAGGTGGCCGGTGAGGCTCGCCTGTACCGCAATCTGCGCTGTTTCCAGGTCGCGCACCTCGCCGATCATGATGACGTCCGGATCCTGGCGCAAAATGGCGCGAAGCGCCCGCGCGAAGCCGAGCTCGATGCGCGTGTTGACGGAGATCTGGCCGATACCCGGCAAATCGTACTCCACCGGGTCTTCCACCGTGACGATATTGCGCGTGCGCCGGTCCATCGTCTGAAGGCCGGCGTAGAGCGTCGTCGTCTTGCCGGAACCGGTTGGTCCCGTCACCAGCACGATGCCATAGGCATGTCCGAGCAGCGCGTGGAACTTCTCGCGCGTGTCCCCGGCCATGCCCAGCGCATCCAGGCTCTGCCGGGTGCTGTCCTTCTCCAGCAGGCGCAGCACCAGACGCTCGCCATGGCTGGTGGGCACGGTGGACACGCGCACGTCGATCGAGCGGCCGCCCAGGCGCAACGCGATACGGCCGTCCTGCGGCAGACGCTTCTCGGCGATGTCGAGATTCGCCATGATCTTGATGCGCGATGCCATCGCAGCATGCAGGGCCCGGTGCGGCCGGGCCACCTCGCCAAGCACACCGTCGCGCCGGAAGCGCACCACGGAATATTGCTCGAACGGCTCGACGTGGATGTCCGACACGCGTTCATGCACGGCCTGGGTAAAGAGCGTGTTGATGAGCCGGATGATCGGGGCGTCGTCCTGCGATGCGAGCAGGTCTTCCACGATCGGCATTTCGTGCATCAGTTTGGTCAGGTCCGCATCCTGGCCAAGGTCGTCGGCAAGTTCGGCCGCCTGGCGGTCGCCGCCTGCATAAGCCTGTCCGAGCAATTCTTCAAAGGACCGGCTGTCGACGGTGGACTTCAACTGCATGGGACCGGCTGCACGCCGTCGCACCTCCGCGAGCAGTTCCAGTGCCGCGCCTTCGCGCAGGATCACCTCGGCCGGCCCGTTGCCGGGATCGACGAGCAGGATGCCGTGCGCCTTGGCGAAGGCATAGGGCAGAAGCGCGTTCATTGCGGTCACTGGCCGCCCGTCCTCACTGCGCCGCGGGTGCGGCTGGCGGGGGCGCTGCAGGAGCTTCCGGTGCCGTCGGCGGCGCCGCGGGAGCCGGCCTCGGGGGTAGCCCCGGCAACACGGGTCCCGGCGGGGGCTGAGATGCTGGCTTGCCCATGGCGCCGAGCGTTCGCTGCTGGTCGAGGATGTACATGTAGCGATCTGTCGTCATCGCCTGGTAGCTGGCGCCGTCGCGCAGGATCGTCGGCTTCAGGAAGATGAAGAGGTTCGTCTTCGTACGCGCCCGAGTGTCATACCGGAACAATTGGCCGAGCACGGGAATGTCGCCGAGTAGCGGCACCTTGTCGACGCCACCCGTGTAGCTGTCCTGCACCAGCCCGCCCAACGCGATCATTTCGCCATCGTCGACGACCGCCGTCGTTTCGATGGAGCGCTTGTTGGTCGTCGGCCCGTTGACGTTGGTGGTGCTGGTCGCGACGACCGACGAAGACTCCTGGAATATCTGCAAGATCAATGCCCCGCCCTCGGAGATCTGGGGCCTGACCTTGAGCGTCAAACCTACGTCTTTACGCTCGACGGTCTGGAACGGATTCGCCGGCGTCGTGCCGCCGCCCGTATTCGTGTACTGCCCGGTGATGAACGGCAGGTTCTGGCCCACGACGATCTTCGCTTCCTCGTTGTCGAGCATCAACAAGTTCGGCGTCGACAGGATGTTGGTGTTGGTCTGGCTTTCCATGAATCGCGCCAGCATCGCCAGGTTGAGGATCTTGGTGCCATCGGGCAGGGTCAGGAACCCTTTGGCGACCGCGAGATTCAGTCCTTTGCCAGTACTCAGCGGACTGACGGCCAAGTTGAGGAGATTGCTGCCCCCGGATGCAAAGTTGGTGCCCCCGTAGGGCGCCGCACCGTTCTGCCCCAGATTGCTGCCCTGAAACTGGATGCCGAACTCGGTTGCATTGTCCGCAGTAACTTCGGCGATCAGCGCCTCGACATAGACCTGCGCGCGACGGCGATCGAGTTGATCGATCACGCTGCGCAGATTGTTGTAGATCGCCTCCGGCGCGGTGATGATCAGCGAGTTGGTACTGCGGTCGGCCTGCACCATCTGATGCCCGGCGCTGGCGCCGGCACTCATTGACGTCGTGGCTGGCTGGGACTGGTTCAAGGGCGTCGAGCTGGAGCTGAATCCACTGCTGCTGGGGGTGGCCGTATTGCTAACCTCGCCAGTGAGCACGCCGCGCAGCGTCTGCGCAACCTTGGTCGCGTCGGCATTCCTGAGATAGATGACATGGATGTTTCCGGCCGCGCCGGGCACGTCCATGTTGGCCACCAGCTGCCGGATCGAATTGATGCGCGACGGATTCTCCGAGCGCACCAGCAGCGCGTTCAGGCGATTGTCCGCCGCGATGCTCACGTGCTGGCTCGCATCGCCCGCCGCGGGGCCGGCCCCCGTATCGGCGAGCAGCTTGTTCACGATGGGCGCGAGATCCTGCGCCGAGGTATGCTGCAGCGGCATGACGACGATGTCGCCCTGCGGCACGTCGAGGGCATCGATGATCTTGGCGATACGCGCCACGTTGTCCGCATAATCCGTGATGATGAGCGTGTTGTTGTTGCCGTACGCCGTCACCGAATTGTTCGGCGAAACGAGCGGTTTGACGACGTTGAGCAACTGAGTTGCCGACTCGTTCCTGATGTGGAACACATGCGTGACCAACTGCTCGCCGCGCAACTGGCTGCGCTTGCTCACCGGCATGGAGTGCGTCTTCGCGTCGGCCTCCGGCACAACCTTCGCGAAGCCGCCATCCTCGACCACTGCGTAACCCTGCAGGCGCAGCGCGGACAACAGGATCTGGTAGGCCACGTCCGGGGACACCGGCTTGCTCGTGACGATATTCAGCGTCCCCTTGACGCGAGGATCGACCAGGATGTTCCGGTTCGATATCTTGCCGATCGCGCGGATGACCGTGTCGATGTCCGCGTTGGCGAAGCTGAGCGAAACGCCCTCCTCCTGCTTCTGTGCCCAACCGAATGGCACGAACAGGACAAAAGTCAGCAGCGCGGCAAGGAAATGCAGGCGGAATGTTTGCATCACAACCGTGGATTGCGCGGAGAAGACCCGGGCCTGGAGGTCGGCGCAGTGCGTGGCGTCTCCGGTGGGTTGGACGTTACTGCATCCGTCTTCGTCGGGGCAGATGATGCCTTCGACTCCTTGATCTCTATCGTTTCCACCCGCTCCCCGATCTTCAGCCTCACCGCACCAGGCAACACTTTCTCCAAAGTAACGCCGGGTGCGAAAGTCTCGCCTTCCACGGCAGGAATTGCGGGCTTTCCTTCTTCGGCGAGGATTGCGAATCCTGCCGCTTCCGGACTTCCGGTCATGGCACCCAACAGCTGCCAGTGTACCGAATTGGCGCTGCCTCGCGCGTCGTCGTCGCCGGCCGACGTCTGGCCGAGCAAATGCCGCGTCGTGATGGCTTGCACGGCGGCAGCATGATCGAGTATCGGCGCAGCCTCAGGCGTCGACGTCGGTTCCGTGCCGATGAACTGCCACAACCATCCTGCGACCACCCAGGCGACAACCAGAACCGCAAGCAGCCAGGCCAGGCTCTGCACGGCCACCGCGCCAGAACGGCGACGGTCGGACAACAAGGTTTGCAGGAAGCTGGGTTGAGCAAGCATTCTGGTTCGCGCACTGAGTACGAAGGCCCGGTTCGACATCGCCGCACCGGGATAGTTTGCGCGTTTTGCGAACGAATTTGATTGTAATAGTAAATAGGGACTAATTTGCGCCTGCCGCACAGGGAATGCCGCCGCGATATGGCAAAATGGCTGCCATCAGAACAACAGCCCGCAGGCTCAGGGAAACAGAGTGATCAGGGTATTCAGCCACTGGGTGCAGCCGGCGACGATTATCGGTGTCATTTCCGACTTCGCCTTCGTTCTCATCGGCATCGGCATTGCGTTTGCCTGGATCGGCAACGGCTTGCCGGTCGAATGGGACCTGGTCGGGATCTACTCGCTGATGCTGGCGCTGACCATATTGGTGCTTAACGCGTCGCTTGGCTTCTACCATCGCGTGCAGACGCATACCTTTCTGCAAACGCGCGCCCGCGCGGTCCTGACGCTGCACCTGTCGATTCCCATCGCCTACGGACTCTATCTCCTCCTGCCGATGGCGACGGTCAACAAGCAGTTCCTGCAGTTGTCGGCGATGGGCGCGGTGTTCGGCATGCTGGTCAACCGGTTGCGCGCCTATCACATGCCGCCGCCGCAGATCATGATGAGTCGCGTCCTCATCTTCGGCTGCGGCGACAAGGCGCAGGAAGTGGCTCGCATCATCGGACAGTCGGACCGCCACGTCGAAATCGTCGGCTACGTCCCCGGCCTCGCCGGCGAGAAAAGCGTGGTCCCGGCCGAGCACGTGATCGACACCGACGGTTCGCTGCCGATGACCGCGCGCAAGCTCGATGTCGACGAAATCATCCTGGCGATCATGGAACGCCGCGGCGGCGCGATGCCGCTGCGCGAGCTGCTGGACTGCAAGTTGTACGGCGTGCGCGTACTCGACCTGGCCACGCACTTCGAGCAGTTCCTTGGCCAGATCCGGCTCGACTCGCTCAAGGCGAGCTACCTGATCTTTGGTGAAGGATTCCGGCAGACTTTCCTGCGCAACGCCATCAAGCGGGCGTTCGACTTCATCTGCTCATTGATCCTGCTCACGCTCGCCTCGCCGGTCATGATCGGTGCCGCGATCGCCATCGTCGTCGAGACCGGCTTTCCCCTCTTCTATCGGCAGGAGCGCGTCGGCCTCGACGGCCGCCTCTTCTACGTAATCAAGTTCCGCAGCATGCGTACCGACGCCGAGAAGGATGGCAAGCCGCAGTGGGCCAAGGCCGGCGACAGCCGCGTCACGCGCGTGGGCCGCATCATCCGCAAGCTGCGCATCGACGAATTGCCGCAGCTGATCAGCGTTCTCAAGGGCGACATGAGCCTCGTGGGGCCGCGTCCAGAACGCCAGTTCTTCGTCGACAAGCTGACCCAGGACATCCCCTTCTACGCAGTCCGCCACAGCGTCAAGCCGGGCGTGACCGGGTGGGCACAAGTGCGCTATCCCTACGGCGCCTCGGTCGAGGACGCCATGCAGAAGCTTCAGTATGACCTCTACTACGTCAAGAACCACACGCTGTTCCTCGACATGGTGATCCTGTTCGAGACGGTCGGCGTCGTTCTCAGCGGCAAGGGCGCGCAGTAAACTGGCAAATTTCGCCCCTGCCGGAAATCCCATGGTCGCCCAACGCGACGACACCCCGAAGCACACGCCCGTCATGCAGCAGTACCTGGCGCTCAAGCGCCAGCATGCGGACGTGCTTTTGTTCTATCGCATGGGCGATTTCTACGAGCTGTTCTACGACGACGCCGAAAAGGCGTCACGCCTGCTCGACATCACACTGACCGCACGCGGCCAGTCCGCCGGCAAACCGATCCCCATGGCGGGCGTGCCGTTCCACGCGCTCGAGCCCTACCTCGCCAAGCTGGTAAAGCTCGGCGAATCGGTGGCCATCTGCGAACAGATCGGCGATCCGGCGACATCGAAAGGGCCTGTCGAGCGCGCCGTAACGCGCATCGTCACGCCCGGCACGCTCACCGACGCCAGCCTGCTCGACGACCGCAGTGACAGCCTCCTGTTGGCCATCGCCTGCGAGCGCCAGCGCGCGGGCCTTGCGTGGCTGAACCTTGCCAGCGGCGACCTGCGCCTGCTGGAGATCCCGCTGTCGGTGCTGCCGGCACAGTTCGAGCGCCTGCGTCCGGCCGAGGTACTGGTCGCCGACGGCGACGCCGAGCGTCTGGCAGTGCCTGGAGAAGCAGCCGTGCGCCGCCTGCCCGACTGGCACTTCGACATTGATGCCGCGACCAAGCGACTGGCGGAGCACTTCGGCACGCGCGACCTCGCCGGTTTTGGCGCCGATTCACTGCCGCTCGCGGTCGCCGCCGCGGGCGCACTGCACCAGTATGCCTGCGCGACGCAGATGCAGACGCTCGCGCACGTCACCGGACTCGCCGTCGAACATGCCGATGCCTACCTGCGTCTCGACACCGCAACGCGGCGCAACCTCGAAATCACGGAGACCCTGCGCGGCCAGCCGGCGCCAACGCTGCTGTCCCTGCTCGACACCTGTTCCACCAGCATGGGCTCGCGCTGGTTGCGGCACGCGCTGCATCACCCGCTGGTCGATCGCGGCGAGGCTGCGGAACGGCACGAAGCGGTCGGCGAACTGCTCGGCGAAGCCGGCGACGGCATCTGCACCGTACTGCGCCGCGACCTGCGCGGCGTCGCCGACGTCGAGCGCATCACGGCGCGCATCGCCCTCAGGAATGCGCGGCCGCGCGATCTCGCCAGCCTGCGCGACACGCTGGCGCTGCTGCCCGCGCTGGTCGCCCTGCTCTCGCACGGCGTACCACGAAGGCTGACTTTCATCGCCGCTGATCTTGCCGTGCCGGCCGATTGCCTGGCGCTGCTCACGCGTGCCGTGGCGCCGGAACCCGGTGCGCAGGTACGCGATGGAGGCGTAATTGCCGCCGGCTATTCTGCCGAGCTCGACGAACTGCGGGCGCTGCAGGACAACTGCGGCGAGTTCCTGCTCGACCTGGAACGGCGAGAACGCGAACGCACCGGCATCGCGAGCCTCAAGGTCGAATTCAACAAGGTGCATGGCTTCTACATCGAAGTCACCCACGCCAACGCCGAGCGCGTGCCCGAGGACTATCGGCGCCGGCAGACGCTCAAGAATGCCGAACGCTACATCACGCCCGAACTGAAAGCCTTCGAGGACAAGGCGCTGTCGGCCAACGACCGCGCGCTGGCGCTCGAGAAGCGGCTCTACGAGGAACTGCTCGAACAACTGTCGGCCTGGATCGCCGACCTGCAGCGCATCGCCCGCGCGCTCGCACAACTCGACGGCCTCTGCACCTTTGCCGACGCAGCGGCGCGCCTCAACTGGACGCGACCGGAGTTCGTCGCCGAGCCCGTCATCGAGATCCAGGGCGGGCGGCATCCGGTCGTCGAAGGCGAGGTCGCAGCCAGCCAGATGAGTTTCATCGCCAACGACGCCAGCCTGTCGGCGACACGCAAGCTGCTGCTGATCACCGGCCCGAACATGGGCGGCAAGTCGACCTACATGCGCCAGGTGGCCTTGATCGTGCTGCTCGCCCATTGCGGCGCCTTCGTGCCGGCAATGCGCTGCCGGCTCGGTCCCATCGACGCCATCTACACGCGCATCGGCGCGGCAGACGACCTCGCCTCCGGCCGTTCGACCTTCATGGTCGAGATGACCGAGGCTGCCGCGATCCTGCACGGCGCCACCGGCAAGTCGCTGGTGCTGATGGACGAGATCGGCCGCGGCACCTCGACCTTCGACGGACTGGCGCTGGCGTTCGCCATCGCCCGCCACCTGATCGAGAAGAACCGCGCCTTCACGCTGTTCGCCACCCATTATTTCGAACTGACGCGCCTGGCACAGGATTACCCGGAGTGCGCCAACGTGCACCTCGATGCGGTCGAGCACGCGCACAAGATCGTCTTCCTGCACGCGGTCGAGGAAGGACCGGCATCACAGAGCTACGGCATTCAGGTTGCAGCGCTGGCCGGAATCCCGGGCAGCGTGGTCCGGGACGCCAAGCGTCGCCTCGCCCAGTTGGAAAACCGCGAGGCAACCGCCGGTCCCCAACCGGACCTGTTCGCGCGTCTGCCCGAGCCGGCGCCCGAACCGGAACCGCATCCGGCGCTGGCAGCGCTCGAGGCGCTCGAACCCGACGAACTCTCGCCGCGCGAAGCGCTGGAGAGGCTCTACGAACTGAAGCGGCTGGCGGAGTAGCGCTGCGAGCGCTCAGTGGTGGTGATGATCGCCCGAGCCGTGCACATGGCCGTGGCCGATCTCCTCGGCCGTGGCAGTGCGAACCTCGGCGACCGTGCACGAGAACACCAGCGCCATGCCGGCCAGCGGGTGGTTGCCGTCAACGACCACCTTGTCGTCGGCGATGTCGGTGATCGTGTAGAGCTCGCCGTCGTCGCCGTCTTCCGTCGCGCGTTCGAACTGCATGCCGACCTCGATGTTGTCCGGAAACAGCGAGCGCGGCTCCATCATCACGAGCTCCGCGTCGTAGTCGCCGAACGCCTCGTCGGGCTGCAGCTTGACGTCCACCTTGTCGCCGACGATCCTGCCCTGCAGCGCCTCTTCCAGCACCGGGAAGATGCCGTCGTAGCCGCCGTGGAGATACACCAGCGGCTGCTCGCCCGCATCGACCAGGTTTCCGTCGCTGTCGGTGACCTGATAGCTGAGGGTGACTACCGTGTTTTTGGCGACTTGCATGAATGATGGCTTCCGTTGAGTTGCTTGACGAGTTTGAACACTTCCGCAGCATGGCCCTTGTTGGGCACTTCGTAGAGAGCGTACCGGACCACGCCGTTCTTGTCGACGACGAAGGTCGACCGCAGTACGCACAGCTTGCGCTGGCCTTCGTGCTCCCGGTATTGATAGACGCCGTACTGGTGGCCCACCTTGCCGTCGACATCGGCCAGCAACCGCACCGACAGGCCGTTCTTGTCGCGGAAGTCCGCGTGGGCCAGGCAGTCGTCGCGCGATATGCCGACAATCACGCAATGCTGACGGTTGAACTCCGTCTCGTGGTCCGAGAATTCAATGGCTTCCCGCGTGCAGAAAGGCGTGCCGTCCTTCGGATAAAAGAAGATCACCGCGTGGTGCTTGCCACGCAACGACTTGAGATCGAAGGTTTCCATGTCGGCGTCCGGCAACGAGAACATCGGCGCCAGCTGACCGGGCTGCAACACGTGTGGACTCCCTGATGAAATGACGCGTCGATTCTAACCGAGACATGCGGAATTCTTGCAAGCGCACCATCACGAATCGTGACGGGCCTGGCGGCGGAAACTTCACGCCGCCAGCGCGTGGGTCTCGTAACGCCGATGCGCGCTGGCGAGGTATTCAAGGGACCGCATCTCCGCCAGGCGCGAGACGGTGCGCTGGAACTCGCCGGCTTGCGTACCTTCGACATAGAGTTCGTCCGCGGCGCACGCGGCGGTCAGCACGAGCTTGACGCGATGATCGTAGAAGACGTCGACCAGCCACGTGAAACGTCTGGCCTCGGACGCCTGATCCGGCGTCATGCGCGGCACGCCGGACACGAAGACCGTGTGGAAACGGTGGGCAATGTCCAAATAGTCGTTCTGCGAACGCGGCCCGCCGCACAGCGTGGCGAAATCGAACCAGGCGATGCCGGGCGCGCGGTGCACAACGCGCATCTCGCGTCCGAGCACGAAGATCGGACGCTGGTGGCCCGAGCCGCCAGCAATGCGTCCGAACGTGGTCGCGATGGCGCGCTCCGCCCGTTCGTCCGCCGGGCAGTGGTAGATGTCGTCCTGCTGCAACGCGCGCAGGCGGTAGTCGACGCCGGCATCCACCTTGATGACGTCCAGTTTCTGCTCGAGCAGGTCGATGGTCGGCTGCAGGCGGTCGCGCTGCAGGCCGTCGGGGTAAAGCCCGGCGGGCGCGTAGTTCGAGGTGATGCAGAAGATGACGCCCGCGTCGAACAGGGCCTGCATCAGGCGGCCGAGGATCATGGCGTCGGCGATGTCGGAGACGTGGAACTCGTCGAAGCACATCAGCCGCGTTTCCTTGCCCACCTGCGCCGCAACCTTCGCCAGCGGATCGGCCTCGGCCTTGAGGCCGCGCAATCGCTCGTGCACTTCGCGCATGAAGGCGTGGAAATGCACGCGCCGCTTGCGCTTGTAGGGCACGGCGGCGAAGAAGCAGTCCATCAGGAAGCTCTTGCCGCGCCCCACACCGCCCCAGAACCAGACGCCGCGCGGCAGTTCCGGGTGCACCAGCAGCTTGCGCAGCTTCGTGCGCCGGGCCGCCTTGAAGGCGACCAGCTCGTCGTAGAACTGCTGCAGGCGCATGGCCGCCATCAATTGGGCGGGGTCGGCGACGCTGCCGCGCTCAGCCAGCGCGGCATTGAAGCCTTCAATCATCCCGTCCTTGGGGACGTTGAGTATCCGGTGCGCTTTCAAAAGTGCAGCGATCGCTTGTCCACCGCCAGTGCGGCCTCATGCATCACTTCGGACAGCGTCGGGTGCGCGTGGCACATGCGCGCGATGTCCTCGCTGGCGGCGCCGAACTCCATCGCCACCACCGCCTCGACGATCAGCTCCGAGGCGTTGTTGCCGATGACGTGGACGCCGAGCACGCGATCGGTCCTGGCGTCCGCGATCACCTTGACGAAGCCGGTCGTATCGCCCTGGCCGAGCGCGCGTCCGTTGGCGGCGAAGGGAATCTGGCCGACGCGATACTCGGCGCCGGAGTTCTTGAGCTGGGTCTCGGTCTTGCCGACCCAGGCGATCTCCGGATGCGTGTAGATCACCCAGGGAATGGCGTCGTAGTTCACGTGTCCGGCCTGCCCGGCGATGCGCTCGGCCACCATGACGCCCTCCTCCATGCCCTTGTGCGCCAGCATCGGCCCGCGCACGACGTCGCCCACCGCCCAGATGCCCGGCTGGCGTGTCTGGCAGTGCTCGTCAACGACGATCTGGCCGCGTGCATCGAGTTCGAGGCCGACCTCGTCGACGCCGAGTCCTTCCGTGTTGGGAATGCGGCCCACCGAGACAATGAGCCGGTCGCACTCGAGCGTCTTCGCCTCGTCGCCAACCTCGTACTCCACGGTCACGCCGGTCTTGCCCGTGACGACCTTGTTGATCCTGACGTCGAGGTGGATCTTCAGGCCCTGCTTCTGCGTGAAGGTCTTCCATGCCTCGCGCGCCACCGCGGGATCGGCCAGCGACAGGAAGTCGGGCAGCGCCTCGAGGATCGTCACGTCCGCGCCGAGCCGCTTCCACACCGAGCCGAGTTCCAGCCCGATGACGCCGGCGCCGATGACGCCGAGGCGCTTGGGCACGGCATCGAACGCGAGCGCGCCGACGTTGTCGCAGATGACCTTGTTGTCGACCGGAACACCATCGAGATGGCGCGCCTTCGAACCCGTGGCGACGATGACGTTCTTCGCGCTCACCAGTTCCTTGCCGTCCTTGCCGGCAACCTCGACCTGCCAGAAATCGCCGTCGTGGCCGACGAAGCGCCCATGCCCGGGCAGCAGCGTCACCTTGTTCTTCTTGAACAGGCCGCGGATGCCCGACGTGAGCTGCGCGACGATGTTGTCCTTGCGCCGGACCATGGTGCCGACGTCGATCTTCAGGCTGTCGAGGCCGATGCCATGCATGACGAACGAATGGGCCGCCTGGTCGTAGAGTTCCGAGGACTGCAGCAGCGCCTTCGACGGGATGCAGCCGACGTTGAGGCAGGTGCCGCCCAGCCGCACCTCGCCTTTCGGATCGGCGTAGGAGTCCTTTTCGACGCAGGCAGTACTGAGTCCCAGCTGCGCCGCGCGAATTGCGGCGACGTAGCCGCCCGGGCCGCCGCCGATGACGACGACGTCGAATTGCTTGCTCATCCGAGCCTCCTTAGAGATCCAGCAGCAGACGCGCCGGATCCTCCAGCGCTTCTTTCATCGTTACCAGGCCAAGCACCGCTTCGCGACCGTCGATGATCCGGTGATCATAAGACATGGCGAGGTAGTTGATCGGCCG
>DATJQH010000165.1:0-35802 GCA_035505955.1 Rhodocyclaceae bacterium | reverse complement strand
TGAGCGACTCGTTCAGATATTCTGGATACATTGCCTCCTCCTTTACGAGCCGCTCAGGGCTCGATGTCCCGGTCGTAATAGAGCTTGCTGAGCACGTTCTTGTCCGTGGCCATCAGCGCCGAGTACTCGGCGTTGAACCTGCCCGAGCGGATTTCCCCGAGCCTGTCGTCGAGTTCCTTGCTTTCCTTGCGCAGGTAGCGCCCCGTCAGGCGCTTGCACAGGATGCCAACCTCATGCTGAAGAATCTCCGCCGGGCAGCGCAGCGCGCACAGGCCGCAGGCCACGCAGTCGAACGCCATGTCGGCCACGGCGGCGATATCGCCGCGCATCGCGGCCTGGATGTAGTCCATCACCGGCAGGCCCTGCGGACAGGCTTTGGTGCAGGTGCCGCAGGCGACGCAGCGGTACGTGACCGGATACACCTGCTCGATGGTGGCGGCATCCGGCGTCAGTTCCTCGATGTCGTACACCGCCTTCTGCATTGGCACATAGGGAATCTGTGCCAGGACCATGCCTTCCTGCACGAGCGTCGTACAGGCGAGGCCGGTGTGCAGCTTGTAGTCGCCCGGCAAGCGGTAGAGCGTGCCGCAGGCGCCGCAGAAACCCTCGCGGCAGCCAGCGCCGCGAATGATCTGGTGGCCGGCGTACTCGATGGCGCGCATGATGGTGGCATGCTCTGGCACGATTGCGCGCTTGCCCATGATGAACACGTTCACCATGTTCGTGGTCAGGCGCTGGCGCTTGCCGCCTTCGTGGTTCACCTGCGGTTTGGTCTTGTGCATTGTCCCTCCTCGATCCTGAGTGGCCGCTCGTCAGGCGGCCTTCTTCATCTTGCCGAATTCGTCGATCTGGTCGAACTTCATGTAGCGATAGACGTCGCCCGCCTTCTGGCTCACCGCGTTGTACTGTTCCATGTACTCGGCCACAGTCGGGATGCGCCCGAGCATCGAGCACACGGCACAGAGCTCCGCCGAACCGAGGTAGACGCGGGTCTCGATGCCAAGCCGATTCGGGAAGTTGCGCGTCGAGGTCGATATCGCGGTCGCGCCCTTGCGCGTCTGCGCCTGGTTGCCCATGCACAGCGAGCAGCCCGGGATCTCGACCCGCGCGCCCGCGTTGCCAAACGTGCTGTAGTAGCCCTCGTCGCGCAGCATCATGGCGTCCATCTTGGTCGGCGGCGCGATCCAGAGCGTCGAAGGCAGGTCGGTCTTGCCCGTGAGGACCTTGCCGGCCGCGCGGAAGTGGCCGATGTTGGTCATGCACGAGCCGATGAACACTTCGTCGATCTTCTCGCCCGCGACCTGCGAGAGCAGCTTGACGTCGTCGGGATCGTTCGGGCAGGCGACGATCGGCTCCTTGATCTCGCTTATGTCGATCTCGAACACCGCTGCGTACTCGGCATCGGCATCCGGCTCCAGGAGTTGCGGGTCGGCAAGCCAGGCTTCCATGGCGGCGATGCGGCGTTCAAGAGTGCTCCGGTCCTCGTAACCATTCGCGACCATCCACTTGAGCAGCGCGACGTTCGAACGCGTGAACTCGATCACCGGCTCCTTGTTGAGACGCATCGTGCACGCGGCCGCAGAGCGCTCGGCGGAAGCGTTGGCCAGTTCGAACGCCTGCTCGACGTTGAGATCGGGCAGACCTTCGATCTCGAGAATCGCGCCCGAGAAGACGTTCTTCTTGCCCTTCTTCTCCACCGTGAGCAGGCCGCGCTGGATGGCCACGTAGGGAATCGCATTGACGAGGTCGCGCAGGGTGATGCCGGGCTGCATCTTGCCCTTGAAGCGGATCAGCACCGATTCCGGCATGTCGAGCGGCATCATGCCAGTGGCGGCCGCGAAGGCGACCAGCCCCGAGCCTGCCGGGAAGGAGATGCCGATCGGGAAACGGGTGTGCGAATCGCCCCCGGTACCAACAGTGTCCGGCAGAAGCATGCGATTGATCCATGAATGGATCACGCCGTCGCCGGGGCGCAGGGAAACGCCGCCGCGACTGGAAATGAAGGCGGGCAGCGTCGCGTGTGTCTTGACGTCGACCGGCTTTGGGTACGCTGCCGTGTGGCAGAAGGACTGCATTACGAGGTCGGCCGAGAAGCCGAGGCAGGCGAGATCCTTCATCTCGTCGCGCGTCATCGGGCCGGTCGTGTCCTGCGAACCGACCGTGGTCATCTTCGGCTCGCAATAGGCGCCCGGGCGCACGCCCTTGCCCGCGGGCAGCCCGCAGGCGCGGCCGACGATCTTCTGCGCCAGCGTATAGCCCTTGCCGGTATCGGCAGGCTGCGTTGGCAGGCGGAACAAGGTCGAGGGCGGCAGGCCCAACGCTTCTCGCGCCTTGCCGGTGAGGCCGCGGCCGACGATCAGGTTGATGCGGCCGCCGGCGCGCACTTCGTCGAAAATCACTTCGGACTTGATCTTGAATTCGGCAATGATCTGGCCGTTCTTGAGTGCCTTGCCTTCCAGCGGACGCAGTTCGATGACGTCGCCGGTCTCCATCTTCGAGACATCGAGTTCGATCGGCAGCGCACCGGCGTCTTCCATGGTGTTGAAGAAGATCGGCGCGATCTTGCCGCCGAGGCAGACGCCGCCGAAGCGCTTGTTCGGCACGAAGGGAATGTCGTCGCCCGTCCACCAAAGCACCGAGTTGGTCGCCGACTTGCGTGACGACCCGGTGCCCACCACGTCGCCGACATAGGCGACCAGGTGGCCCTGCGCTTTCAGCGATTGCAGAAGTTTGACGGGCCCGACCTTGCCCGGCTCGTCCGGTTCGATGCCGGGACGCGCGTTCTTCAGCATGGCCAGCGCGTGCAGCGGAATGTCCGGCCGACTCCAGGCATCGGGGGCCGGCGAAAGGTCGTCGGTATTGGTTTCGCCCGTCACCTTGAACACGGTCAAAGTCAGGCTCTGTGGTACGCCAGGCCGCGACGTGAACCACTCGCCATCGGCCCACGACTTCATCACCGCCTTGGCGTTGAGGTTGCCATTGTCGGCAAGCGACTTGACGTCATTGAAGTAGTCGAAGACGAGCAGCGTATTCTTGAGTGCGCTCGCTGCAACGGGACCGCACTCCTTGCACGCCAGCACGTCGATCAGCGGCTTGACGTTGTAGCCGCCGAGCATGGTGCCCAGAAGTTCAGTGGCCCGCACCTTCGAGATCAGCATGCAGGTCTCTTCGCCCTTGGCCAGGCGCGCCAGGTATTCGGCCTTCACCTTGGCGGCATCGTCGACGCCGGCCGGGACGCGGTTCGTGATCAGGTCGACCAGGTCCGCACCTTCACCCTTGGGAGGTTTCTGCAGCAAGCCCACGAGTTCCTTGGTCTGCGCGGCGGTGAGCGGCAGGGGCGGAATACCCAGGGCAGCGCGCTCGGCGACGTGGGCTCGGTAGGCTTGCAGCATGTCGGAATCCTCCTCAGGTGATCGATGCAATGGCCGCGTTGAGCGTGCCACTGGGCCGCATGGCGCGGGATGTCTTGTCGAAGTCGGGCCGGTAGTAGCCGCCCATATCCACGGGCTTGCCCTGCGCTGCGGTCAACTCGGCGATGATCTTGGCCTCGTTGTCGGCGAGCGTCTTAGCAAGCGGCGCGAACCTGGCCTGCAGTTCCTTGTCCTTGTTCTGTTCGGCAAGCGCCTGAGCCCAGTACATGGCCAGGTAGAAGTGGCTGCCGCGGTTGTCGAGTTCGCCGACCTTGCGCGCGGGCGAGCGGTTGTTGTCGAGGATCTTGCCATTCGCCTTGTCGAGCGTTTCGGCAAGTACCTGGGCGCGCGGGTTCTTGAACGCCTGCGCGAGGTGCTCCAGCGACACCGCGAGCGCCAGGAACTCGCCCAGCGAATCCCAGCGCAGGTAGCCTTCCTCCTGGAACTGCTGCACGTGCTTGGGCGCGGAGCCGCCGGCGCCGGTTTCGAACAGGCCGCCGCCGTTCATCAGCGGCACGATCGAGAGCATTTTGGCGCTGGTGTTGAGTTCAAGGATCGGGAACAGGTCGGTCAGGTAGTCGCGCAGGACGTTGCCGGTGACCGAGATCGTGTCCTGGCCCTTGCGGATGCGCTCGAGTGACAAGCGGCAGGCGTCGGCTGGCTTCATGATGCGAATATCGAGGCCCGAGGTATCGTGGTCCTTGAGGTACTTCTCGACCTTGGCGATGATCTGCGCGTCGTGACCGCGATCCTTGTCGAGCCAGAACACGGCCGGCGTGTTCGACAGCCGCGCGCGCGTGACTGCGAGCTTGACCCAGTCCTGGATCGGCGCGTCCTTGGTCTGGCAGGCACGGAAGATGTCGCCGGCCTCGACCTTCTGTTCGAGCAGAACTTTGCCCGCCGCGTCGACGATGCGCACGACGCCGTCGCCGGTCATTTCGAAAGTCTTGTCGTGGGAGCCGTACTCCTCGGCCTTCTGCGCCATCAGGCCGACGTTGGGCACGCTGCCCATGGTCGACGGATTCAGGGCGCCATTCTTCTTGCAGTCCTCCACAGTGGCCTGGTAGACCTCGGCATAGCAACGGTCCGGAATCATGGCCAGCGTGTCATACGGCTTGCCGTCGCGCCCCCACATCTTGCCGCCGTCACGGATCATCGGTGGCATCGAGGCATCGATGATCACGTCGCTCGGCACATGCAGGTTCGTGATGCCCTTGTCGGAATTCACCATTGCCAGTTCGGGGCGGACAGCGTACGTGGCCTGGATGTCGGCTTCGATCTGGGTACGCTGTGCTTCAGGCAGGGTCGCGATCTTGGCGTAGAGGTCACCCAGGCCGTTATTCGGGTTGACGCCCAGGGTCTTGAACGTGTCCGCGTGCTTCTCGAACACGTCCTTGAAGAACACCGACACCGCGTGGCCGAACATGATCGGATCCGAGACCTTCATCATTGTGGCCTTGAGGTGCAGCGAGAGCAGCACGCCCTGCTTCTTCGCCTCGTCGATCTGCGCCGCGTAGAAGGCGCGCAGCGCCTTCTTCGACATCACCGTGGCGTCGATCACCTCGCCGGCCTTGAGCGGCAGCTTTTCCTTCAGGGCAACAGCCTTGCCATCGCCGCCGACGAACTCGATGCGGGCAGTGGTGGCTTCCGGCACGGTCGTCGCCTTCTCGGTCCCGTAGAAATCCAACGCCGTCATATGGGCGACGCTGGTTTTCGAATCGGCGCTCCAAGCGCCCATCCTGTGCGGGTGCTTCTTCGCGTAGTTCTTGACCGACAGGGCGGCACGACGGTCCGAGTTGCCTTCGCGCAGCACCGGGTTGACCGCGCTGCCGAGCACCTTGCCGAAGCGCGTCTTCAGTTCCTTCTCGGCATCGTTCTGCGGGTTCTCCGGGAAGTCCGGGATCTTGTAGCCCTGGCTTTGCAGTTCCTTGATCGCGGCCTTCAGCTGCGGCACCGACGCGCTGACGTTAGGCAGCTTGATGATGTTCGCCTCGGGCTTGAGCGTCATTTCCCCCAGCCAGGTGAGGTCGTCGGCCTGCTTCTGCGCCTCCGTCAGGTTCTCGGGAAAGTTGGCGATGATGCGGCCGGCCAGCGAGATATCGCGGGTCTCGACGCTAATGCCGGCGGCCTTGGTAAACGCCTGCACGATGGGCAGCAGCGAATAGGTCGCCAGGGCGGGCGCTTCGTCAACCTTGGTCCAGTAGATCTTCGGAGTCGTCATGCTATTCAAGCCTCACTATTGCGTTGGTACGCACGTTCAATGTCACGAGACGTAGGTACATAGGGAAGCCGGCGTGCGCGTGTCCATGTTGCGACCACGATTGATGTGATCGTCGATCTCGCCCGCGCAGCCGACCATTCTTCCGAACAGGAATGCGGTGAAGGCAGCCGTTTCCAGCGCCTCCTCCGAGAATGCGCCCGACCGGTAGCGCGGCCACAGCAGTTTCAGCAACAGGGCCGCGATCACGGCGTCGATATTGACGCAGAAGACATTCGCCGTTACCCCCGTATCGTACAACGCCTGCACCAGGGTGCTGTAAAAGTCGTGGAACACGTTGGTTTCGCCGCGCTCCTTGAACAGCCCGGACAGATAGACTTCGCGCGGGTCCTTGTTGACCACCTGGCCCTTGAACACCGGGTGGTTGACGCCGGGAATGTTCCGCACGCCCTCGCCGACGCCTTTCCTGACCTTCTTCTCGGCGCCGAAGGCTTCCGCGAAGCGCATGCCCATCGCCTTGAGGTCCAGTCCATGGTTGGGGTTGCCGGCGTCCTCGAGGTTCGTCCTGCCGAACTGTTCGATCAGGAACTGGATGCCTTCGAAGCCGTTGCCGCCATGGGCAAAGCCTGTATGCGTGAGGAAGCCGATCATGGCCTTGTTGATCTGCACACGTTCGGGCGATTCCGGGCCATCAGCGGACACTGCGCCCTTGGCGCCCTGCGCCGAAATCGTGCCGACTCCGTTGGAGATGATGAGTCCGAGCAGCACCTGGAAGGGGAACAGTTTGTCCGGAGTCGGCTTCTCGCCCAGCAGCGCGAGGTAGGCAAGCTCCGTAGCGGACCATTTGCCGACCAGTTCCTTGGCCGACACGCCGCAGAAGCTGTCCGCCTTGTGGTGCGAACCGTCGACCGAAGCACCGATGATCGTCGCAAACAGATGCGCGTACCACGGCAGGTTCCGCGCCGTGGTGCGGGAGATCTTCTTGCGGATCAGCGCGCTCCATCCGATCGTCGTTGTGATTGCCGCCAGGACGGCATCGCCGGTCGGGTTGCCGAGCGAACGCAGGAAGTCCACGAACACGGACTTGGCACCGCGCGTTTTGAGGCCGGCCAGCAGGAGTTCCGCCTTGGGATCGGCCTTCTTGCCGACCAGGGCTGCCAACTGTTTGGCGTCAGGCTTGATGGCCGAGAAGTCGAACTTCACGTCGTCCCCCGTATGCAAGCCCGAGTGGCCGAATAGTTCGATCAGCACGTCAGCTGCCTTGCGCGCGTTGTCGACGCGCTTCGGGCCGTCCATGGTGCAAGCAGCCGAGAGCACCGTGTTCGGCGCATTGCCGGCGGCGCGGGCGCCATCGGCAGCGGCAATGGCCGGATCGCCGTAGAGGTTCACCTCTGCCGCCACCGCCGCATTGAACAGCGCCAGGTCGTTGTCGTCGCTGTTCTCGCGGAGGATCGCCAGCAAGTAGTTCGACTCGAGCGGGTACTTGGCGGTATCGAGAATCGACACGCCGCTCACCTTCGTCACCTGCGTCTTGGCGTCCATGATCGAGCTGCCCGAACGGTCCTTCATGGACTCGCGCGGGAAGGTCGCGCCGACCTGCCTGGAAAGCTCCGCGATCTGCGTACGATAGGGCTCAATCGGCTCGACCAGGGGAATGGCAAGCTCGGCCGGCAGCGGCAGGCCTTGATTGTCGCCAAACCACGGCTTGAGCGTCAGATCGCCCTCGGGTGCAAAGTCGGGCTCGACGCCGTTGAGCTTCATGACGGCCGTCAGCGCCGCCGGAATGTGCGCGATGTTGGTCACCACGGCGCCAGCTTGCGAGACGATGGGATTCTCCGGCGTGTAGAGGCCATCCACCCGCAGGATCCGCTGGAACCACTTCTCCTTGGCCTCGGCGCCGTCGCCGCTGCCCGCGATGGCGCCGGCGTGGCCGACCGCGCGGGTGAGCTTGGCTTTCCAGCGTCCGACGACGCAGGCAATGACCGGCTTCCGGAACTCCAGCTTCGACTCGTAGTAGCCGCCCGGCTCGATGTACATCACGGCGGCCTTTGTGCGGGCATCGTGATCGAAGGCGTTGGCGAACTCGGCCGGTGCGAAATGAATGTAAAGGTCCTTGCCGCTGGAAATGCTGGTCGTCGTGCCCCAACCGCCCGCCGTCAGGTAGGTGGCGATGGTGGTCGTGAAGTTGCCTGAGTTCGAGTAGATCGCCACCGAACCTTTGCGCAGCGATTCCTCGGGCTTGTCGCCACCCAGCGCGCCACCAATGCGGATGTGGTTCCAGGCATCGGCCACGCCCAAGCAGTTGGCGCCGAAAATGTCGACGTTACGCTGCTGCCCCAGGGCGCGGATCTCGCGCGCGTCGTGGACCGACACCTTTTCCGTCAGGATGACGATCTTCTCGATGTCGCGATTGACGCGGATCAGTTCGAAGACGCCGTCGCGCACCGCTGCGGGTGGCAGGTAAACGACTCCGGTATTGAACGTGTGGCCGTCTTCGAGGCCCTCGCGCACGTTGTTATAGACCGGGATGTTGCCGGCCGGAGTCTCCAGCACTTCACCACGGCGCCCGGGCGACGTGCCGAAGACCACGTTGCCACCGGAATAGGCGTGGCTCACCGGGGTCACGCCGCGCGACTCGTTGCCGAGGATGTTGAGCACGCAGACGCGATCCTTGCAGGTGGCAATCTCCGCCAGCGAGTTGATGCCTACGAAGTACTGGAACTTGCCGCTGCCTTGCTTGTTGTTCAACGTATCCATGGTGTTCACGCCTCCACGCCCAGTTGGCGGGCGAGCATCTTGCGACCACCCGATTTCATCCAGCGGTCAGCCGCCTGCGCATAGCGCACGACGTCGGTCATCGCCGAGTCGAAACCGAATATGCGATAAGGCAAGCCCAGCGAGTCGAACACATCCTTGAACGCCAGCAGGCCACGCGACAGATTCGGGCCGCCGCGACCGATGACGACGTAAACCGGCGTCGGTCCGCGCTCGCTGAAGTACTCGCGCAGCGCATCGGCCATGGCGCGGAACGTGACGAAGATGTCGGTGTTGTTGGCCTTGCCACCGATGATGAACAGCACATTGGTCTGCTTCAGCCAATGCTTGAGACAAATGCGCATGACCTCACGCATTTTCTCGTAGGGCGGGTTGCCGCCGAAGTCGGACGATATGATCGCGTCGTCGCCGAGGAACTCGGTCACCAGCGAGTTCGCGCCGCCACCAAAGGTCGGCGCCAGGATGGTGCCGTTGGCGTTGATTACCGAGACGTCCGATTGGCCTTGGTAAGTGCGCAGCTGGTTGATCTCCTGTTCGAAGTCGGAGTAGTCGACCGCAAACAAGTCGTTGGGCAGATTGAGCCGCTTCATGCGCGGATCGTCGCGGTCGAAACCGCATTTGAAATCGCACGCCACGGGCGTCAGGCTGCCCCTGCCTGTGGGCATCATGCGGATCGGGTTGAGTTCCAGGGTCGTCATGCCATTGTGATGGAACAGGTCCCACAGCTTCGGCAGGTTCTGCGCCAGCGGCGAAACAATTTCCTTGGGTGCATTGAGGTCGCACAGCGCATTGGTGATGACGAAGGACTTGAGGCCGGTAAGCGGATCGAACGGCACTTCGACGATCTGGTCCTTTGGAAGCTCTTCAATATCCATGCCCCCACGATGCGTAATGGTTAACGTCGGCGCGCGATAACGCGTGGAGTCGGCGATCGAGACATACACCTCGTGCTCGGCGGGCACGGCGCCTTCGAAGGTGACACCCTGCGACTTGGCAACCGCATTGCCATGGCGATGCTCGATGAAGTACAGCCGCTCCTTTTCCTTGAGGGCAGTCTTCAGGTCCTTGGCGCGGCCAAGCAGGCCCGCCTTGCCCTTCTTGCCGACGCCACCGCGAAAGATCGGCTTGACGAACACCTCTCCGTGTCGCGTGATGAGATCCTTGATCTCGTGGTCGCAGGCTTCCGGCCCGCGAATTTCCGCGGTCGGAAAGTCCACCAGCTTGAGGAGCTTGGCTCCGTAGAGCATCCCCGTGATTTGCATGTTGTCTCCCTTTGAGCCCTCTGCTCTCAGTATTCCTGCGGCAGCGTCTTCAGTTCGGCCCAGGAATAGACCGGGCCCTTGACGCACACGTAATCCTTGCCAACATTGCAGCGCCCGCACTTGCCGACGCCGCACTTCATCTTGTTCTCGATCGTGGTGTAGATCTGCTCGTCCGTGAAACCCAGCTTCTGCAGGTTCTGGATCACGAACTTGATCATGATCGGCGGGCCGCAGGTAATGGCGATCGCATTGTTCGGCGACGGCGCCTTGTCCATCAGGTTGGCCGGCACGAAGCCGGTGTAGCCCTGCCAACCGTCTTCCGCCGCATCCACCGAGAGCTGCACGATCGCCTTGCGCGCCAGGTCCTCGAAATCGGCCTTGTACATGATGTCGCGCGAACTGCGGGCACCGTAGAAGACCGTGATCTTGCCGTAGTCCTCGGCGTTGGCGACCGCGGTCTGGATCACTGGCCAGATCGGCGCCAGTCCGACACCGCCCCCCACGAAGATGAGGTCGCGTCCCTTCCACTGCTCCAGAGGAAACTGGTTGCCATAGGGGCCACGAATTCCGATGATGTCGCCGACTTTGAGGTCGTGCAGGGCGGTGGTGACGCGGCCCGACTTCATGATCGAGAACTGCTTGTAGTCCTTGACCGCAGGCGCTGAAGCGATCGAAATCATGACCTCACCCTTGCCGAACAGCGAGAGCATGGCGCACTGGCCGCAGGCATGGTCGAAATTGCCGCCTTCGGGGAACTCGACCCTGAAAGTCTTGATGGCCCGCGCGCCGCGCGTTTCTTCCTCGATGCCGGCGATGCGCGCCAGCGCCGGCAGATAGACGTTGGCGTTCATTGGCCAGTCACCTCGGTTGCAACGCGGACGATGTCGATTCCCACCGGGCAGTGGGAAATGCAACGACCGCAGCCCGTGCATTGCTGCATGTTGTGGTTCTCGACGAAGTACAGCAGCTTGTGGGACACCCGCTGCCGAAGCCGCGCACCAGTGTCGTGGCGGGGATTGTGGCCTGACGAATGCATGGTGAAGTCCGGGAACTGGCAGTTGTCCCACGTACGCACGCGCTCGCCGGTGAGCGGTGTATTGCCGGTAATCTCGTCGTTGATGTCGAAGCAGTGGCAGCTTGGGCAAAGGTACGTGCAAGCGCCGCAGCCGATACACGCCCGCGCCAGTTCGTCCCACTTCGGGGACTCGAAGTGTTCCTTGAGGCCGGCGGCAATCTTCTCCATGGCCGCCAGCGAGCGCTGAGGGCACTTGTCAGCGTCGGCATGCACCTTGGCAACCGCGTTGCCGTCGGGCACTTGCATCTTGTCGAACAGTGCTGCGCCACTTTCGACAATTGCCTTGCCCTTTGGCGTGATCGCCTTGACGTGGTAGCGCCCATCCAATTCCGTCATCAGGACGTCGAGGCCATCCTCGGAATGCGGTGAGCCGCCCATCGACAGGCAGAAGCAGTTCTGGGATGGCGGCATATTGCACGCCAGACCGACGAAGACGACCTGGTCTCGACGCGCCGAATAGTACGGATCCTTGAATCCGCAGGTGAAGACCTTGTCGTTGCGCACCATGGCGCGACCGTCGCAGGGCCGTACGCCGAAGACGACAGTCGGCGTCGTGTCGGGCAAAGTCTCGGTGAGTTCCGGCGCCTTGCCGCTTTCTTGACGGAACCGGTAGAGGACTTCACGCTGCGGGAAGACGAAGCCTTTGGCCGGTCGAACGGTATTGCCGTGATCGAGTTCGATGGACACACCGGCGGCGACCGGGCTGAAATTCCAGATGCCGTCGGCATACGCTGGCGCGAAAACCCGGGCACGGGATCCGATTTGGGCGACCCACTCGCCTAGACGCTCTTTCTTCAGGATCGTATCCATCGGCTTATCTGACGAAGTCGTTGGGATCGCCGTCGCGGAAGGACGAGATCAGCGATGGTTGCGCGGGGTCCGTCCCCGGTGTGTACTCGAACATCTCCAGCGCTTCCGACTCCAGCGAGGTGTTGAGCAGGCGCAGCGGAATGTTGACCGGGCAGACCCGTTCGCACTCGGCGCAGTCCACACACCGACCGGCCAAGTGCATGGCGCGCACCATGTGGTACATGGCATTGTCCGCCGGCGTGGTCGAGCGCTGAATCCAGCGGATGCGGTTGGCCTTCTCCTCTGCCGTCGTCGTCGGGCCGACGATGAACGAAGTGCTGTCGACGACGCATTCGTCGCAATAGCACATCGGGCAGACGGCCCGGCAGGCGTAGCAGCGGATGCAGCGTTCGAAATGGCCATCCCAGAATGCCGAGCGCTCCTCCTCGGTCATTGCGGCGACCGCCTTGGTCGCGGCAAAGCGGGAAGAGAAGCCACGCTCGTCGACCTTTTCGCCGAAGAGAACGTCGCTGACCGACGGATATGCAGTCGCGCATTCCAGGCAGCGATCGGCCAGGACGTCGGACGCAGCGAGCGTCGCCTCGCCGCTCGCAGTCGTCACCTTGACGCTGCCCAGGCCCTCGTAGGCTGCCGCAGTCGCTTCCTTGCCACGAAGGACATCGGCCAACTTGCGCACGTCGATCACCCCGCCGCCTTCGCAGGACACGCCAAGGACGACCACTTCATCGCGCGCGATGTGGTTCTCCTGCAGCAAAACGTTGATCGCCCGGCTGTCACAGCCCTTGGCAATTACCGCCAGCGGTCTCGTGTCGGGATTGCGCTCCGCCTTCTGGCGCTTCTTTTCGTTCACCAAGTACAGCGCAAGATTGTGCACACAGGTCGCATCCCAGACCAGGGACGCAACGTCGTTCAACTCGGTGACAAAGGTCGGCTCGGCAAGCAGCCCGGCCGAGCTCCGGCGGAATCCGAGGACGGCCCGAACCTTGCCGCCCTCCAGCAGTTCCCTGGCTCGCGTCCGGATATCTTCGATGGCGACCATCAGTTCTTGGCCTTCAGCTTGCGTTGGGGACCGAGGGCCTTGATGTCCTTGACGAAATCGGCCACCACCTGGGCGTACTTGGTACCCTCGGCAGCTGAAACCCAGGACATGCGAAAACGGTCCGACTCCAGTCCGATGAACTTGAGCAGCTTCTGCACCAGATAAATTCTCCGCCGGGCGAAGAAGTTGCCCTTGAGGTAATGGCAGTCGCCGGGATGGCAGCCGGATACCAGCACGCCGTCGGCACCCTTGTTGAAGGCGGACAGAATGTAAAGGGGCGACACCGAGCCCGAGCACATCACCTGGATGGGCACGGCATTGGGCGGATATTGCAGGCGCGACACGCCCGCCAGGTCGCTGCCCGCAGACGAGCACCACTTGCACAGGAAAGCCACGATCTTGGGCTCGAACTCCTGAGCTTCCTTCTTGGCTTGAACGGGGGCTTCGAGAACTTCGGACACCTTGGTCATCCTCCCATGCACGCGGAGATCATTTCGAATACTTGCAACTGCGTGACGTTCTTGACGTCGATTGCCGCCCGCACGCAAGTACCGGAGCAGGTGCCGCAGCCCTCGCACAGGACTTCATTGACATGCGCCTTGCCATTCACCAGCGTGATGGCCTCGTAGGGACAGGCGTCAACGCACATTTCGCAACCCGTGCAGTGCGACTCGCGCACGCGTGCCACGGCCGGGTTGTGCTCGAGTTCCGGCTTGGAAAGCAGCTGGATCACCTTGGCAGCCGCGGCACTGGCCTGGCACACGGTTTCCGGAATGTCCTTGGGCGACTGCGCGGCGCCGGTCAGAAAGATGCCGCCGGTGACCGATTCAACGGGCCGTAGCTTCGGGTGCGCCTCGGCGAGGAAGCCATCCTTGTCGCGGCCGATCTTGAGGGTCTTGGCGATTTCCGCCGTGCCCTTGGACGGCACCATGGCCTGGGCCAGAACCACCATGTCGGCATCGATCTCGACGTTGCGGCCCGACAGCGTGTCGACGCCAAGGACCTTCAGCTTGCCCTTGGATTGGTAGACCTTTGATGCCCGGCCGCGCAAGTACATGACACCGTCGCGCTCCATGGAGCGCTGGACGAACTCCTCGTAACCTTTGCCGCCGGAGCGAATGTCGATGTAGAAGACGTAGGCATTGCCATCCGGAACATGGTGCTTGTACAGCGTCGCGTGCTTGGCCGTGTACATGCAGCAGATCTTGGAACAGTAGGCACAGTGGTTCTCGGGATCGCGGGAGCCTGAGCACTGGATGAAGACGACGTTCTTCGGCTCCTTCTGGTCCGAAGGCCGCAACACGTGACCGCCGGTGGGACCCGATGCCGAACACAGACGCTCGAACTGGAGGCCATCCAGCACGTCCGGGTAGCGGCCGTGGCCGTACTCGCCCAGCTTGTCCTTGCCGTAGAGGTCGAAACCCGTGGCAACGACGATGGCGCCGACATCAATGTCCGTCGTGGTCGGCTTCCTGTCGTAGTCGATGGCGCCGGCTTCGCAGGCCTTCTTGCACTTGCCGCAGACAACCGGATTGAGGCCGAGACAGGCTTCCTCGTCCAGTGTATAGCTGGCGGGAATGGCCTGCGCAAAGGGAATGTGGATGGCGCGCCGGCCGGTCAGTCCTACGTCATACTGGTTGGTGGCCACGACCGGACAGACGGCTGCACAGTCGTCGCAGATCTTGCACTTCTCCGGATCGACGTATTGCGCCTTGGAGTGCACCTTGACCTTGAAATTGCCGACGAAGCCCGATATCGACGTGACTTCGCTCTGCACCATCAGTGTGATCTTCGGGTGCTTCGACACCTCGACCATCTTGGGCGACAGGATGCACTGCGAGCAGTCCAGGGTCGGAAACGTCTCGGAGAGCTGGAGCATGTGGCCGCCGATGGTGGCCTGCTTTTCGACCAGCACGACGTCGAACCCTGCGTTGGCCAGATCCAGTGAGCATTGGATGCCGGCGATACCGCCGCCGATGACCATGACCTTGCGCGTGACCGGAACGCCAAGCGGCGTCAGCGATTCGTCGCGAAGGCTGCGCCGGACCGCCGAGCGCGTGATCTTGATTGCCTTTTCCGTTGCCTTGGCGCGATCCTTGTGCACCCATGCGCACTGCTCGCGGATGTTGGCGATTTCGCACTGAAAGGGATTCAGACCACCGACGGAAGAGGCCTCTCGGAACGTCTTTTCGTGCAGGTTCGGTGAGCAGCAAGAAATGACAACACTGTCGAGCTGGTTCTCCTTGATGGCATCGATCACCGATTGCTGACCGGGATCGGAGCACATGTACACATAGTCTTTGGAGAAGACCACGCCGTCGTCCTTGGCGAGTTCGCTGACGACGTTCTTGACGTCGACCGTGGCAGCGATGTTCGTGCCGCAATGGCAGACGAAAACCCCGGCGCGACGTGTCACTGCACGGCCTCCTCTGCAACCGCGCCCTGTTGCGCCATGCCGAATTCGTAGCCCTTGTCGAAGGCAGCAATGTTCTTCTTCAGGAAGCGGTCAGGCACCAGTCCGGGCAGCGCCTTCTTCATCGCGTCGGCTGAACACGCACCGGTGACGGCCGAGAAGAACCCGAGCACCACGAGATTGGTGAAGAGGCGGTTGCCGGCTTCTTCCGCGAAGCGCGTCGCCGGAATCGGGAAGCGCTTCACTCGCGCAGGATCACCCGACGGCTTGACCAATTCCTCTTCGTAAATCAGGATGCCGCCATCGCCCAGGCCCGGTTCGTACTTGTCGAAAGCCTCCTGCGAAAGGGCGATCAGCACGCCGGGCACCGTGCAGTAGGGATAAAGCACGCGACTGTCCGAGATGATCAGTTGCGACTGGCAAGCGCCACCGCGCGCCTCGGGACCAAAGCTTTGCGTCATGGTGGCGAACTTGCCGTCGTAGAGCGAGATCGCCTTGCCCGTGATCAAGGCGCAGCGAACGATGCCCTGCCCGCCGAAGCCGGAAAACTTGATCTCCCACATTACGCGTCGTCCTCGCTGTCGCAAGTCGTGGAGTCCGGCTCTGGAAGATCGTCGATTCCTGCCTTCTTGGCTTCCTCTTCGGCCTTCTTCTCCTGAGGTGTCTTGCCGTAAAGCTGGTAATCGTCGCCGATGACGTTGGCGTAGTGCGTATTCACCGCGTCGAGGTAGGTCGGCTTCTGGCGATCGACGAACTTGCCGACTTTGATCTTGCCCTGGAAGTCGATATCGACATTTCGCGTGTCGGCGCCGTGCTCGATGTCGGCATCGTCGTGGTAATACTGCATCGCGTCCAATCCGTCGCCAAGGCGGTTGCGGCGCTGGTAGAGCGTCGTGCAAGGCGTGATGACTTCGATGAAGGAGAAACCCTTGCGAGTCAGCGCCTCGCCGATCGAGTCGGTGATGTTGCGGGCATTGAGCGAAGTCCAGCGCGCCACGTAGCTCGCGCCGGCCGCGTCGGCCAGGAAGGGCAGGCTGAACGGGTATTCGTAGTTGCCGTATGGCGTGGTCGAGGCATTCGCTGTGGTCGGCGTCGTCGGCGTCATCTGGCCGCCGGTCATGCCGTAGGTGAAGTTGTTCACGCAGATCACCAGCAGATCCATGTTGCGGCGCGCTGCATGGATGAAGTGGTTGCCGCCGATGCTAGTGAGGTCGCCATCGCCGCTGAACACCACGACCTTGAGTTCCGGATTGGCGAGCTTCAGGCCGGTGGCCACCGGGATGGCGCGCCCGTGGGTCGTATGCAGGGAATCGAACTTCACGTACCCGGCCACGCGGCCAGTGCAGCCGATGCCGGACACCACGGCGATCTTGTCCATGTCGAGACCGCTTTCCTTGACCGCCTCAGCGAAGGACGTGACGACCGAGCCGATGCCGCAGCCGGGGCACCAGATGTGCGGCATGCGCTCCATGCGCAGGAACTCCGCCATGGGATTCTGCTTGCGGAAGGTGGCGTCGTCGATCTTGGGCACGACATCGTTCATTTGGCGGCCTCCTTGATGGCGGTCAGGATTTCCTCGGGGTCATGCACGGCGCCGCCGCAGGAATTGACGCTGATGACCTTGCACTTGCCGGCGGCGCAGCGCTCGACCTCAAGCACGATCTGCCCGTAGTTGATCTCCGGAACGACGAAGCCCTTGATCTTGCCGGCCAGATCACGAATCTTTTTCTCGCAGAACGGCCAGACGGTGATCAGGCGCAACACACCGACCTTGAGCCCCGCCTTGCGGGCCTCTTGCACCGCGCGGATGGCGATCCGCGACGTGATGCCGTAGGAGACGACGACGACGTCGGCACCCTCGATACCGTCTTCCTCGACGCGGCTGATCTTGTCCACGTTCGAGTCGATCTTTTCGATCAAGTGGGTCACCACCTTCTTGCCCTGCTCCGGCGTCAGTGCCGGATAGCCGCGTTCGTCATGCGTCAGGCCGGTAACGTGGAAGCGATAGCCGTCGCCGGCTTTGACCATTGGTGCCACGTCCTTGCCGGTAAACTGGTAGGGGCGGTACTCGGACTTCGGACCCTTGTGCCAGTTGCGCTCGACGACCTCGATCTGGTCGGCTGGCGGAATGACGACTTTCTCGTGCATGTGGCCGACCGTCTCGTCGGTCATGATGAACACGGGCACCCGATAGGTTTCCGAGAGGTTGAAGGCTTCCACTGCGAGGTCGAAGCATTCCTGCGGCGAGTCCGGCACCAGGGCGATAACCCGATAGTCGCCGTGCGATCCCCATCGCGCCTGCATCATGTCCTGCTGCGCGGTCAGTGTCGGCAGGCCGGTCGATGGCCCGCCGCGCTGCACGTTGGCGATCACCATCGGCGTTTCCGTCATGACGGCGAGGCCGATGTTTTCCATCATGAGCGAGAAACCAGGGCCTGACGTGACGGTCATCACCTTTTGGCCGCCCCAGGCACCACCGATCAATGCCGCGATGGACGCAATCTCGTCTTCCATCTGGATGAACAATCCACCTACCGACGGGCAGCGCTCAGCGAAGCGTTCTGCGGTTTCCGTCGATGGCGTGATCGGGTAGCCGGCGAAGAAGCGGCAGCCCGCGGCAAGCGCACCCTCGGCCAGAGCATGGTCACCGTCCATGAAGTGGGGGCCGGACTCGACCCCCTTGGGATCGGCGGTTACTTTATGCGGCAGCTGCGACACAGGTCTGCTCCTCGTTGTTTTCGTCCATGACAAAGATCGCGAACTCCGGACAAATCAACTCACAGAACTTGCAGTTGCGACAGAGGTCCGGCGCCTTCACTTCTGGCGGGTGATAGCCCTTGGGGTTGTAGCCTTTGGAAAGTTCGAGTACTTGGGTCGGGCAATACTTGACGCAGTAACCGCAACCCTTGCACCAGTTGCGGTTGACGACCACCTTGCCGTGCGCTTCCTTGAGTTTGCCGAAGAACATAGCCATCTCCTCAGAGCAATCCGAGCCGCGCCAGCACAGGGCGCGGCGAGGCGTGGTGGAGGTCGAGTTTCAATACCGATTCATCGCAGCCGAAGGCCATGGCCATGAGCTGCGTGAAATAGACGACAGGCACTCCCTGGAAGTCCGGATAGAGCTGGCGTGTCGCCTTCTGCCGATGATCGAGATTGAATGCGCACAGCGGACAACTGACTGCGATCATGTCGGCACCCTGCTCGATGGCAGACGACAGGATCTGGAACGTGCGCTCGCCGACAATCTCGGGCCGATCCACGGTCTGGTAGGCGCCACAGCACTCGGTCTTGTGCGGAAAGTCGATGGCCTCGCCGCCTAGCGCGGTCACGAGCTCATCGAGGAGGACGGGCGCTTCGACGTCGTCGAACGCGATCGAGCGCGGCCGCACGAGCAGGCAGCCGTAGTAGCTCGCCACCCGCAATCCCTTCAGTGGCTTGACGACCTTGGCGGCGACGGACTTGAGGCCGTCCTTCTGCGCGCGGAGCACCTCGAGCACATGCAGGACGTCAACCTCGCCCTCATACGAAACTTGCTCTTCGTACATGAACGCGTTCATGCGTTCGCGTACGGCCGGTTCGTTGCGCACGCGCTCGTTTGCGCGCTTCAGGGTGTTGTAGCACATGGAGCACGCCGTCATCACGCGATCGGCGTTGCTCTCCTTGACGCGAATGAGGTTGCGCACGGGGGCCAACTGGCGCATCACGTCATCCTGCGCAAGCGCAAGGACGGTACCGCAGCAGTTCCAACGCTCGAGTTCCTCCACTTCGGCGCCAAGATGGCGCATCGAATACAGCAGCGACGCCTCGAAATTCGCTGCGTGATTCTTCATGGTGCAACCGGGGTAGTAGCTGAGCTTCATGCGGTGCCGGCGACCGCCCGGCGTGAATCTCCGGGTTTCGATTGGCGTTGCGGACGATGACCTTTGTGAGACATGTAGGCGGCAGCCCTCCCTTGCAATGAACCACTACGACACGCACGTCGTCTCTGTCTCTGGGAGTCTGCGGCGATGTCGAGTGCATCGCCTGCATTGGCATGGCGACATGTCGCCGCCTTCTTGTGACCGGCAATTTGGCCCCATCCATGGATCAATAACAGTCACCTTTTCTTATTGTTGTTATAAGCCCACCGATATACATGGAAATGCTGCGCCGCGTTAGCCGCAGCGCAGAATCACCAGCGATTAGGGTACGAGCAGGTCGCCGCAAAATGCTGATGCGGCGCAGCGAAACGAGGATCGGGAAATTGCCCTAGTCTAGCCGGGCCAATTTTGATTTCGCGAGTGGCGGGTTCTTCGCGAAGTAGCGCTTAATGCCGCGCAGGATCGCATCCGCAATCCGGTCCTGGTAATCGTCATCGGCAAGACGCCGTTCTTCCTCCGGATTGGAGATGAACGCGGTCTCGACGAGAATCGAGGGAATGTCGGGGGCCTTCAGCACCGCAAAACCCGCTTGTTCGACGCGGCCGCGATGCAGGGAGTTGACGCGGCCCAGTTCGCCGAGGACGTCGTTGCCGAGTTTGAGGCTGTCGTTGATCGTGGCCGTTTGCGAGAGGTCGAGCAACGTGCGCGCGAGGTGCTGATCCTTGACGCCGAAACTCACGCCGCCGATCAGGTCCGCTGCGTTCTCCCGCTGAGCCAGCCAACGCGCGGCCGTCGAACTGGCACCGTGCTCCGACAGTACGAACACGCTCGAGCCGCGCGCGGTCGACTTGACGAACGCATCGGCATGCACCGACACGAACAGATCGGCCTGAACGCGCCGGGCCTTGCGTACCCGCTGCTGCAGCGGAATGAAGTAGTCGCCGTCGCGCGTCAGCATCGTGCGGATGTTCGGCTCGGCGTCCATCTTCGCTTTCAGGCGCCGCGCGATCGACAGCGTAACGTCCTTTTCGTGATGGCCGCCACGACCGGTCGCGCCGGGGTCTTCGCCGCCGTGCCCGGGATCGAGGACGACCGTCACGAGTCGCGCCACTTGCGGCACGTCGGCCTTCGGCGGCTCTGAAATCGGGCTCCGCTTCTCTTCGCTCCTGAGCAGGGCCGCCAGCGGATCGGCCTCCTCAGCGGGATAGAGATCCAGCACGAGGCGGTAGCCGTAATCCCCGACGGGCTGCAGCGACAGCACTTGAGGCTTGACCTCGTTCTTCAGTTCGATGACGAGCCGGACGACGCCAGGCCGGTTGCGGCCGGCGCGGATCAGCTTGATGTAGGGATCGTTTTCGGCGATCTTGTTCGGCAGGCTGCCGAGCACCGAGTTGAATTCGACGCCTTCGAGATCGACCACCAGTCGGTACGGATCCTTCACCAGCATGTGCGTAAACTGGATCGGTTGGTCGTGCTCGAGGGTGACGCGCGTGTAGTCCGCAGCCGGCCAGACGCGCACACCCAGCACCGTGGGCTGCGCGGCCGCAAATACGCCGCGAACCGGCGTAACCGACAGCGTCAGTGCCGCGGCGGCAAAGCGGAGAACGTCGCGACGCGAGGAGCGAAATTCGTCAGACATGTCCGCCCCTGTTCGCTCGCCGCTTCGATGCGGGCACTGCGCCCACCACCGCACAGTTCGAGCCTGATGGACAGGTCTGCGGCAGGCAAATAGGGACGCGCCCGCTCTGGCCATTCGACCAGGCAGACCGCGTCGGCGCCGAAGTATTCGTCCAAGCCCGCATCGAGATATTCTTCTGGTTCGTTGAATCTATAAAAATCAAAGTGATACAAGTTTAATCCAGAAACCACATGAATTTCAACCAGTGTGTACGTGGGGCTTTTGACCGGGCCGGTTTCGCCCAGGGCACGCAGCAGCCCCCGCACGAACGTGGTCTTGCCCGCACCAAGGTCGCCCTCGAGGAAGATGACGAGACCTGGCCGCATCTCCGGTGCCAAGGCGGCGCCAAGCGCCACCGTCGCGCTTTCGTCGGGCAGAAGAATGTTCATAATGGTTCGCATGGATGCAGAATCTTCACGCGAATTGGCGGCATGCATCAAGGCCTGGGGGCGCGAACTCGGCTTCGCGGCGGTTGGAATTGCGGCACCCGGCGCGCCCAATGCGGTCGGCCTGGCCGCATGGCTTCAGGCGGGATTTCACGGCGGGATGGATTATATGGCGCGCCATCGCGACAAGCGTGCCGATCCGCGGCAGTTGGTGCCGGGAACGCAATCCGTAATTGTCGCGCGCATGAACTACTGGCCTGATGCAGCCGATGCGCAGGCCAATCTCGGTGATGGCGGCCGCGCTTACGTCTCGCGCTACGCACTCGGGCGCGACTACCACAAGGTGCTGAGAAGCCGCCTGCTGAAGCTCGCTGCCCGCATCCGCTCAGAGTCGGGCGGCGGCCAATTCCGGGTCGCGGTCGATTCGGCGCCGGTGATGGAAGTCGACTTCGGTGCCGCCGCCGGCCTCGGCTGGCGCGGCAAGCACACGCTGCTGCTGGATCGCGATGCTGGCTCATGGTTCTTTCTTGGCGAAGTCCTCACCGATCTGCCATTGCCGCCGGATCCGCCGCAGGCAGACCATTGCGGTACCTGCCGCGCATGTTTGGACGCCTGCCCCACCGGCGCCATCGTCGCGCCCTATCGGCTCGACGCGCGGCGCTGCATTTCCTATCTGACGATCGAACTCAAAGGCGGCATCCCCGAGGAGTTACGTCCGTTGATCGGAAATCGCATCTATGGCTGCGACGATTGCCAACTGATCTGTCCGTGGAACCGATTTGCCCGAACGAGCACGGAGCCCGATTTTGCCCCGCGCCACGGCCTCGACACGGCGACACTCGTCGAACTGTTTTCCTGGCCAAAGTCAGCCTTCGTGGTACGCCAAGCTGGATCGGCGATTCACCGCCTCGGCTACGAGCGTTGGCTGCGCAACATCGCAGTAGCCCTGGGCAATGCGCCGACCAGTCCGGAAGTCATCACCGCGCTCGAATCGCGGCGGGACGACGAATCGGAGCTGGTACGCGAGCATGTGAAGTGGGCGCTTGCACGCCACCGCTAAAGATAGACACCGCCCTGCCGTTAAGCCGGTTAATCAGCAATTTACTGCTCAGCCATCGTGAGAGCCCGTCTTCATACGCCCCTCGGTACGGCCGTATCGAACGTCAAGCCTGGCCCGACCCGAAATCCGGAGTCGGTCAGCCAGCTTGCCGCCATCGGTGACGGCTCCAGCACGCCGATCGAGGCGGCACAGCGCTATCCGCAGGGTCAGCGCCCCGAACCCGCGGAGGCTCCTGCTCCCGATAACGTACCCCACACCGGGGACGACCGGCGCAAGGACGACCGCCGGCGCAAGCGGCAGCCAACCACGCTGGACACGCGCAAGGGTGGCACGGATCGGCGGCGCAACAGTCGCATCAGCCTTAAGGTATGAGCCAAGCGGCCTGAGCGGCGACGGGCCTCACGGTCGCCGCAGCTTGTTTGGCTCGCCGGCGCGCTTCGTCGGTCGAATCGGCATTGGCGACGGCCACGCCCATGCGACGCTTGACGAAGCTCTCGGGCTTGCCAAAAAGCCGCAGATCGGACTCGGGAACCGCAAGTGCCTCGGCCACGCCTTCGAACGCGATGCCCTTCGCCTCAACGCCGCCGTAGACGACCGCCGAGGCGCCGGGCCGGCGCAGAGTGACATCCACTGGCAGCCCGAGGATGGCGCGCGCATGCAGCTCGAATTCGGACAGGCGCTGCGTCGCCAGCGTCACCAATCCGGTGTCGTGCGGGCGCGGGCTGACTTCCGAGAACCACACCTGATCGCCCCTGACGAACAGTTCGACGCCGAAGATGCCGCGCCCGCCGAGGGCGCCGGTCACGGCGCGCGCAATGTCGCGCGACTTGTTCAGCGCCACGGACGACATTGCCATTGGCTGCCAGGATTCGACGTAGTCGCCATTCACCTGCACGTGGCCGATCGGCTCGCAGAAGTATGTTTCGACGGCGCCGCCGGAGCCCATCGCGCGCACGGTGAGTTGCGTGATCTCGTAGTCGAAATCGATGAAGCCTTCGACGATCACGCGCCCCAGGCCAACGCGACCGCCGGACTGCGCATAGTTCCAGGCTTTCTCGACGTCGGCGGCGGACTTGACCAGCGACTGGCCTTTGCCCGACGACGACATGACGGGCTTGATCACGCACGGATAACCGATGCCACCGCCAATGGCGGCTTGCAGCTCGGCCAGCGAGTCGGCGAAATTGTAGGGCGATGTCGGCAGGCCCAGTTCCTCCGCAGCCAGACGGCGGATGCCCTCGCGGTTCATCGTCAGTTGGGCGGCGCGCGCGGTCGGGATGATTTCGGTCCAGCCCTCCTTCTCGATGTCGACCAGCGTCGCCGTTGCGATGGCTTCGATTTCCGGCACCACCAGATGCGGGCGTTCCTTCTCGATCACCGCGCGCAACTGCGCGCCATCGGACATCGCGATGACATGACTGCGGTGGGCGACCTGCATGCCGGGCGCATCGGCATAGCGATCGACGCCGATCACTTCGCAGCCGAGCCGCTGCAGCGCGATGATGACTTCCTTGCCAAGTTCGCCGCAGCCGAGCAGCATGACCTTGGTCGCCGAAGGCGACAGCGGCGTGCCGATGTGCTTCATCTCATTCTCCGGTGGCAATCGGGCGCGCCGGATCGGCGCACCACTCACTCCACGACCCGGGATACAGGCGGGAACCGTTGAGCCCCGCGATCTCCATCGCGAGTTGGTTATGGCAGGCGGTAACACCGGAGCCGCACTGCTGGATGACCTGTTTCGGGTCGCGCCCGGCGAGCAGCGCGTCGAACTCCGCGCGCAGTTCCTCGGCGGGCCTGAAGTAGCAGCCGGCATCATCGAGGTTGTCGAAGTAGAACCGATTCACGGCGCCGGGAATGTGGCCGCCGACGGGATCGATCGTCTCTTTCTCGCCGCTGTAGCGTTCCGGCGAGCGCGCGTCGAGCATCAGTACTTCCGGCTTGCGGAGATGCGCCAACACATGGTTCGCGTCGACGGTGACGGCACGCGGCTTCGGCACGAATTGCGCCGCCGCGAATACCGGCACCTCTGCCACCAGCGGCTGCTTGGCCCGTTTCCAACCCGGCAGCCCGCCGTCGAGCACCGCGGCCTTGTCATGGCCGAGCCAGTGCAACATCCACCAGAGGCGCGCCGCGAAAACGCCGCCCTCGTTGTCGTAGGCGACCACCTGCGTGTCCGGCCCGACGCCGCATTCACTCATGCGCCTGGCGAACAGCGCGGGATCGGGCAGCGGATGGCGGCCGTTGCGCCCGTTCTTCGGACCCGAGAGATCGCGATCGAGATTCAGGAACAGCGCACCCGGAATGTGCTCCTTCGCGTAGGCCGAAGCGCCGTATTCCGTGTTCACCAGGTCATGCCGGCAATCGAAGATGCGCCAGCCCGGATCGCCCACATGGGCGACGAGTTCGGCGGTGCCAACGAGCAGGCCGCTCACGCTGCGGTCGCGTCGGCGAGCCAGGCGCGCGCGTCCGCCTCGTCGTCGAAGACGCGGACCTCCGCGGCGACGAACAGCTGTTCGATCCAGGCGCTCCACGTCACCCACTGGCTGTGCGTGAGCACCGCGATGCGCCGGAAGTCGCCGCCGTGGCTGCGCGAGAACTTGATCTCCTCCCAGGCCATGTCAACCGTGAAATCGGCCATTTCGCACAGATCGAACAACAGATCTGGCGTACCACCGCGGCTGACTTTCGCCAGCACGAGATCCTCGAACTCCTTGAAATCGGTCAACGTAAATTCGCCCAGTACGGCGATGGAAAGCAGATTGCCGGATTCGTCTGTAGTAATCATGTCCTGTCCTGCAAATGGCCGGCCATGACGCGCCGGTAGAACTCGTGGAAATGCTGCATGCCGTCTTCGGTCGGCGACTGGTAGGGGCCGACTTCGTTGCGCCCTTCCCTGAGCAGCGCATGACGCCCGCGGTCCATGCGCTCGCCGATGTCGTCGTCCTCGATCGCGGTTTCCATATAGGCCGCCTGTTCGGCTTCGACAAACTCGCGCTCGAACAAGGCGATCTCCTCCGGGTAGTAGAACTCGACGACGTTCAAAGTCCTATCCACGTCCTTGGGAATCAGCGTCGACACAACGAGTACGTGCGGGTACCACTCGACCATGATGTTCGGGTAATAGGTGAGCCAGACGGCGCCCTGCTTCGGCGTCTCGCCCTTGGCACCATAGAAGTCGAGCACCGCCTTCTGCCAACGGCCATAAACCTTCGAGCCGACACGGTCGAGGTTCGTGATGCCGACCTTCTGCACCGAGTACCACTCGCCGAACTGCCAGGTGAGGTCATCGCAGGTGACGAAATTTCCCAGCCCCGGGTGATACGGCACGACGTGATAGTCCTCGAGGTAGACCTCGATGAACGTCTTCCAGTTGTAGTTGCATTCGTGCAGTTCGACGCGGTCGAGCTTGAAGCCGCTGAAGTCGAACTCCTTGGCCAGATGCATGCCGGCGAGGTCCGCAGCGGCCGAGCGCGGGCCCTTGAAGAGCAGGCCGCGCCACGATTCCAGCTTGCGCTTGTGCAGGTTCAGGCAGGGGTTGGCGGGAAAGTGCGGCGCGCCGATCAACTGTCCTTGCGTGTCGTAGGTCCAGCGATGGATCGGACAGACGACATTGTGCGCAGTGCCGGAGCCTTGCAGCATGATGGCTTGGCGGTGACGGCAGACGTTCGACATGTCGTAGACGCCATCGGGCTGGCGCACCAGCATGCGCGCGTGGTCCAGCCATTCCTGCGAGCGGTAGTTGTACAACTCGGGCACCATCAGCTCGTGGCCGACATAGCCGGGTCCGGCATCGAAGATGAGCTTCTTCTCCAGTTCGAACAACTTTTCGTCGAAATACCAATCGACGGGAAACTGGGATACGCCTGGCGAAAGCGCGGCGCGGCTCGCGATGTCGGACATGGTGTCCTGCCTCCTGGAGAATCCGGAATGTTGCTGCGAGGCCCTCGGAAGGACCCGAAACAAGGGTAGGTCAGTATAGCCAAATCAAGGTCCAAATTGACCGCGGGTCGCCGCATGGAGTATTTTTGCGCCTTTTCCGATGCATGCTGTCGAGCGTCTCATGGCCAAGGCTGTTGCGGCAACCACACCGCCGTCATTTGAATCCGCGTTGCAGGAACTGGAAGCCATCGTGCAAGCGATGGAAACCGGCAATGCGCCGCTCGAGGAATCGCTGGCGGCTTACGAGCGCGGCATTGCCCTGCTCAAGCAGTGCCAGGAAACGCTGGGAGCCGCCGAGAAGAAATTGCAGATTCTCGAGAACGGCGTCCTCCGCGATTTCGACGCGACCGGCAACGGGCCGGACACCTGATCATGGACTTCCCGACCTGGATGGCGGCGGTGCAGGCGCGCACCGAGGCCGCACTGGAGCGCTACCTGCCGCCCGCGACGGCCGCACCCGCCCGGCTGCACGCGGCGATGCGCTACGCGACACTGGGCGGCGGCAAACGCGTACGGCCGTTGTTGTGCCACGCAGCGGGCGCCCTCTTCGACACGCCGCCGGCGGATTTTGATGCGCCCGCTTGCGCCGTCGAGTTGATTCATGCCTATTCGCTGGTGCACGACGACCTTCCCTGCATGGATGACGACGTGCTGCGCCGTGGCAAACCCACCTGCCACGTCGAGTACGACGAGGCGACCGCACTCCTGGTCGGCGATGCCCTGCAGACGCTGGCTTTCCAGGTGCTTGCCGAGCACGGCGGGACCGCCGCGATGATCGCGCTGCTCGCGCAGGCCTCGGGTTCACGCGGCATGGCAGGCGGCCAGGCGATCGACCTGGCGGCAGTGGGCAAGACGCTGTCTGTCGAAGAGCTCGAGTTCATGCATATCCACAAGACCGGCGCCCTGATCCGCGCCGCCGTGCTGCTCGGCGCCCACGTCGGTGGCGCCGACGACAAGGCGCTGATCGACCTCGGCCATTTTGCCGGTCGCGTCGGCCTGCTGTTTCAGGTCGTCGACGACATTCTCGACGCCGAGGCGCCGACTGCCACGCTGGGCAAGACTGCCGGCAAGGACGCGGCGCAGAACAAGCCGACCTACGTGAGCCTGCTCGGGTTGGCCGACGCCAAGCGCAAGGCTGCGGACTTGCGCGGCGAGGCCAAGGCAGCGCTGGCATACTTTGGCGAGCGGGCGCTGCGTCTGCAACAACTGACCGACTACATCGTCGATCGCAGGTTCTGATGCCCTATCCGCTACTCGATACGATCAACGATCCGGCCGATCTGCGCCAGTTGCCGCGCGAGTCCCTGGCGCAACTGGCCGACGAGTTGCGCGCCTTCCTGATCGAATCCGTCGCCCGGACCGGTGGTCATCTGTCGTCGAACCTCGGCACGGTTGAACTCACGATCGCCCTGCACTACGTTTTCAACACGCCGGACGATCGTCTGGTTTGGGACGTCGGTCATCAGACCTACGGCCACAAGGTGCTTACCGGGCGGCGCGAAGGCATGGCGCGCCTGCGCATGAAGGACGGGGTGAGCGGCTTCCCGCGCCGCGAAGAGAGCCGCTACGACACCTTTGGCGTCGGCCATTCGTCGACCTCCATTTCCGCCGCGTTGGGCATGGCGGTCGCGGCGCGCGACAAGAAGGAGGACCGGCGCGTCGTGGCCATCATCGGCGACGGTGCCATGTCGGCCGGGCAGGCGTTCGAGGCGCTCAACAACGCCGGCGTGATCGATGCCAACCTGCTCGTCATCCTCAACGACAACGACATGTCGATCTCACATCCGGTCGGCGCGCTCAACAAGTACCTGGCCAGGTTGCTCTCGGGGCGGACGGTCAACGCCGCGCGCCGCGCCGGCGAGAGGGTGTTGTCGAAGACGCCGCAGTTGCTCGAACTGGCCAAGCGGGCGGAGGAGCACTTCAAGGGCATGTTCGTGCCGGGCACGCTGTTCGAGGAGTTCGGCTTCAAGTACATCGGCCCGATCGACGGCCACGACCTCGGTTCGCTGATCCCGACCCTGCAGAACCTGCGCCAGCTCGACGGGCCGCAATTCCTGCACATCATCACGACGAAGGGGCAGGGATACAAGCTGGCGGAAGCCGATCCGATCCTCTACCACGGCGTGTCCAAGTTCGATGCCAGCAACGGCATCCAGTCCGGCGGCAAGAGCGGCGCCAAGCTCACGTTCACGCAGGTGTTCGGCGACTGGCTGTGCGACATGGCGAAGGCGGACGAGCGTCTCGTCGGCATCACGCCGGCGATGTGCGAAGGTTCGGGCATGGTGCGGTTTGCCGAGACGTTCCCGGAGCGCTATCACGATGTCGGCATCGCCGAGCAGCACGCACTGACGTTCGCCGCGGGTCTCGCCTGCGAAGGCATGAAGCCGGTCGTGGCGATCTACTCGACCTTCCTGCAGCGTGCCTACGACCAGCTCGTACACGACGTCGCGTTGCAGAACCTGCCCGTGATGTTCGCCATCGACCGCGGCGGCATCGTCGGTGCCGACGGCGCGACGCACCAGGGCGCATTCGACCTTTCGTATCTCACCTGCATTCCGAACATGGTGGTCATGGCCCCGGCCGACGAGAACGAATGCCGGCAGATGCTCACCACCGCGTACCACCATACCGGCCCGAGCGCCGTGCGCTATCCGCGCGGCGGCGGCAGCGGCGTACCACCGGGGCTGACTTTCGAGACGCTGCCGATCGGCCGGGGCGAAATTCGCCGGCAGGGCAGGCGCGTCGCCATCCTGTCGTTCGGGACGCTGGTCGCCGCGGCGCTGGAAGCCGGCCAGCAGCTCGACGCGACGGTGGCCAACATGCGCTTCGTCAAGCCGCTCGACCATGAGCTCGTGAAGCGGTTGGCCGAAACGCACGATGTGCTGGTCACCGTGGAGGAGAACGCGGTGATCGGCGGCGCCGGCGCTGAAGTGGCCCGCGCGCTCGAAATGCAGGGGCAGACGAAGCGGCTCTTGCGGCTCGGCCTGCCGGACCATTTCGTCGAGCACGGCGACCAGGCGGCGATGCTGGCCGAACTCGGACTCGATGCGGCAGGTATCATTGGCCAGATTCGGCAATTCGTTAGTTGAGTAGATTTATCGGGAATGCTATCCTTGCCACGTTGATCGAAAAGTCGCGGCACGAGCCGTGCGCGATCCCGGCAGAGAGCGTTCCATGAACATTCGAGACCCCATGGCCATTCCAGACGTGCAAGGCAGCGCCGATTCACGCCAACTGCCGATCAACCAGGTCGGCATCAAGTCGGTGCGGCATCCGATCCGCGTGCTCGACAAGAGCGGCGGCGTGCAGCACACGATCGCGAACTTCAACATGTACGTCGGGCTGCCCCACAACTTCAAGGGCACCCACATGTCGCGCTTCCTCGAGATCCTCAACGGCTACGAGCGCGAGATCTCGGTCGAAAACTTCGAATCCATGCTGCGCGACATGGTGAAGCGGCTCGAGGCGGAAACCGGCCGCGTCGAGATGAGCTTTCCGTATTTCATCAACAAGCAGGCGCCGGTCTCCGGCGTCAAGAGCCTGATGGATTACGAGGTCACGTTCACCGGCAACGTACTGCCGGGCGGCGTCTACCAGCAGACCATGAAAGTCGTCGTACCGGCCACCAGCCTGTGCCCGTGCTCGAAGGAAATCTCCGAACGCGGCGCCCACAACCAGCGCTCGCACATCACCGTGACAGCGCGCACCAATACCTTCGTGTGGATCGAAGACTTGGTGCAGATGGTCGAAGCGCAGGCCTCGTGCGAAGTGTTCGGCCTGCTCAAGCGCACCGACGAGAAGTACGTCACCGAGCGCGCCTACGACAATCCCAAGTTCGTCGAGGACATCATCCGCGACGTGGCCGGCGTGCTCAACGCCGACACACGCATCGATGCCTATGTCGCCGAGGCCGAGAACTTCGAATCCATCCACAACCACTCGGCCTACGCGCTGATCGAGAAGGACAAGACGAACGCGTAGCGACAGCCGGCGCTACAAGACCTAAAGTCAGCCCTGGTGGTACGCCGCTTCGAAGGCCTTCGGGTCCAGCGGCCGCGCGAACAGATAGCCCTGCAGCTTGTCGCAGCCGATGCTGCGCGCGAAGTCCGCATGCGCTTCGGTTTCCACGCCCTCCGCCACCAGCGTGAGATTCAGGCCGCGCGCGAGCGCCGCGATGGCGTGCGCGATGGCGGCGTCCACCGGATCGTGCGGCGCCTGGCTGATGAATGCGCGATCGATCTTCAGCACGTCGACCGGCAGCCAGCGAAGCGACGACAGCGACGAGTAGCCGACGCCGAAGTCGTCGATGGCGATGGCGATGCCCAGCTTGCGCAGTTCGCCCAACACGCCGGCAGCATATTCCGGCTCCATCGCCAGCGATGTCTCGGTGACCTCGACGATCAGCGCCGACGGCGGCAGGCCCGACTGCTCGAGCGCCTCGCGGATGCGCTTGACCAGGTCCGGGTCGGCGAACTGGCGTGCCGACAAATTCACCGACACCGCGAAATCCGGCAACAAGGTCTGCCGCCAAACCATCGCCTGCATGCACGCTTCCTTGAGCACGAACATGCCGACATCGATGATCAAACCGGTCTCCTCGAGCAGCGAGATGAAGGCATCGGGCGGGATGATCCCTTTCGTCGGATGCTTCCAGCGCACGAGTGCCTCGCAACCGACCAGTTGCCGGTTCGCCGCATCGACCAGCGGCTGGTAATGCACGCGAAACTCCTTGCGCTCCAGTGCCTCGCGCAGGCCGCCCACCGATTGCAGGCGCTCGCGTACGCCTTCCTCCAGGCCCGGCACATAAAGCTGCCAGTGTCCCGCACCCTGCCGGTTCGCCTCGGTCAGCGAAACCTCGGCGCGATTCAGCAAGTCCTCCGGCGCAACGTCGTCACCGTGCCCGAGTGCGACACCCACGGCCACGTCGGCCACGATCGCGTGTCCCTCCACCATGATCGGCGCGTCGAATCGCTTGATCGCGGCACGCGCCAACCGCTCGGCGAGCGCGCCATCATTGCCGTTGGCCTCCCGGTTTACCACCAACAGCGCGAATGCCTCGCCGCCAAGGCGGAACAGCTTCGACTCGTCATCGACCAGTGCCTGCAGACGCAGCCTGATTTCTCGCAACATCGCATCCGCCGCCCTGTGCCCGTAGGCGGCGCTCACCTGACGCACGCGCTGCACGCCGACCAGCAGCCAGCCGATCCGGGGCGGCGACGCCAGGGGTCCCAAGTCGCGATAAGCCGCCTTCAGCGCCTCCACCGCTCCCTCGCGGCCCTGCAAGCCGGTGACCGAATCCTTGCGTCGCTGCGCTTCCTCGGCGCGACGCAGGATGATTAACGCGACACCGAACACCGTCAGCCCTGCAAGGTTCGCGACTGCCCAGATGTAACGGGCGTCGTTGCGCACCTCGACCATGGCGTCAGTCACATCGGCGTAGGCCTCGAACACCGCATCCTGCTTCTCCGCGCTGCCCGGACTTGACGGCACGAACACGCGCACGAAGTCTCGGTCGCCACTCCCGCGCGGTGCCTCGCCGGCCTCCGCGAGCCTTGCCTGTGCCTCGCCCCGAAGCGCGTGTACGATGCCTTCGTCTCCCGACTGGTCCGTGCCGATGCTCGCGGCATCCGTCGAGAAGACGACGATGCCGCGCGGATCATCTATCTGAACCTTCGCCACACGCTGGCCGCGTATCTGCCTGGCCACGTCCTCGGCGAGCGCCGGCTGGAATTCAAGTTTTGGGACCTCGGCAGCCGACGTGCGCGCCGCCCGGCGAATCTCGCTGACATAGCGCGGCAGGAGTACGTTCGACAGGCCGGTCGCCACTGCGATGTTTCGCTGCAATTCGCGCTCTATCACCGTACCCGTCGCATGCTGCTTCCAGCCCCAGGCCGTCAGCCACGCCGTGCCGAGCAATAGCGCAAACAAAGCCGCCGCAGGCGTCTGGTAGCGGGCGGGAATCGATGTCAGTTGCATTCTGCGCGAATTCTGTCAGGCGCGCGCGCGCCGCGCAAGCTCGCAAAAGCAAAACGGGGCGCCAAGGCGCCCCGTCCGGATTCCGTGTCGGAAAATGCTCATTCCTTCTCGGCGGTTGTTGCTCGTACTGCAAGCTTCTCCTTGATGCGTGCCGCCTTGCCGGAACGTCCGCGCAGATAGTAAAGTTTGGCCCGTCGCACGTCGCCCTTGCGCTTGACCTCAACCGCGGCGACCAGCGGCGAATAGGTCTGGAAGGTGCGCTCGACGCCTTCGCCCGCCGAGATCTTGCGCACGACGAAGCTGGAATTGAGGCCGCGATTGCGCTTCGCGATGACAACGCCTTCGTAGGCCTGCAGGCGTTCGCGGTTGCCTTCCTTCACCTTCACCTGGACGATGACGGTGTCGCCGGGAGCGAAATCCGGAATCGCCTTGCCCAGGCGGGCAATCTCTTCCTGCTCGAGTTGCTGTATCAGGTTCATGTCGTTTTCTCCTTATGACATCGACTTCTCGTTACGACCGCAGAGCTCCTCCGCTTCGATTTCCCGAAGGAGTTGCGCTTCTTCCGCGCTTGGCGCGCGGTGCGTCAGCAAATCCGGGCGACGCTTCCGGGTCCGGGCCAGCGACATCTTCAGCCGCCAGCGCCGGATATTCTCGTGGTGCCCGGACAACAGCACGTCCGGCACCGCCATGCCTTCGTACATCTCGGGCCGCGTGTAATGCGGACAATCCAGCAGCCCGTCCACAAACGACTCTTCCAATGCGGACGCGTCGTCGTTCAGTGCGCCGGGCAATTGCCGCACGCACGCGTCGATCAGCGCCATCGCCGCCAGTTCGCCGCCGGAAAGGACGAAGTCGCCCAGCGAAATCTCCTCGTCCACACAGCGCTCGATCAGCCGCTCGTCCACTCCTTCATACCGACCGCACAGGAGGATTGCGCCCTCCGTCGAAGCCAGTTCGCACACCCGGCCATGCGTCAGCGTCGTGCCCTGGGGCGAGAAGTAGATCACCTTGCCTCCACCCCGGGCCGCCTTCGCCGCCGCAATGGTCTTCTCCAGCGGCCCCGCCATCATCACCATCCCCGGGCCGCCGCCGAACGGACGATCGTCGACCGTCCGGTACGCGTTCTCTGCCCAGTCGCGCGGATTCCACGCCGACAACTGCCACAAGCCCCGCTCAAGCGCCCGGCGCGAAATTCCCGCGCCGGTTACTGCCGCGAACATCTCGGGGAACAAGGTGACCACATCGAAGCGCAGCGTCACCAATCCTTCTCCCACGCCACGCGGATGCAACCGCCGACCACATCCACGCTCTTCACCACCGCATCGACGAACGGCAGCAAGCGCTCCGTTTCGCCGTCTCTTACCACCAGCACCTGATGGGCGCCGGTTTCAATCAGCGAGTCCACCGTACCCAGCGCGTCGTCTGATTCGTTCCTGACGGTCATGCCGACGAGGTCGCCCCAGTAGTACTCGTCTTTCCCGACCTTCGGCAGCGCCTCGCGCGGCGCCGCCACATACCAGCCATCCAGCGACTCGGCTTGCATGCGATCGTCGATGCCGGCAAGCTTTGCAATCCAAGCTGCCCCATGCCGCCGAAACGCCTCGACCGCATACGGTTGCCAGTCGCCCTTCCCGTCGTTCACGCTCAGCCACCACTGCGGCATGGCGCGCCAGCTTTCAGGATCGTCGCCGAGCGGATGGACCTTCAGCCAGCCGCGCACGCCGTATGGGGCGACCACGCGCCCCAGGACGATCATGCCGCTCAGGCGGCCTTGGCGGCAGCCTGCTTGGCGAGACGCGCGGCGGTCGGCGACAACTGGGCGCCCTGGCCCTGCCAGTAGGCAAGACGCTCGGTATTGATCACCAGGCCCTGCTCGTTTTCGGCGGCCACCGGGTTGTAGTAGCCGATGCGCTCGACGAAACGGCCATCGCGGCGGTTGCGCGAATCGGTGACCACCATGTTGTAGAAGGGGCGCTTCTTCGCGCCGCTGCGGGAAAGTCGAATGACAACCATGTGTCGTTCCTTGAAATCAGAAAAGTTTTGGATTATATCCCGATCCGGGAACGATTCAATCAGCCTTTCGTTGCCCGGGGCAGTTCCGCGGTCACCAGAGCGCCCACCAGAACCACGGTCCAGGAACCATAGAGCCAGGCCAGGAAGATCGGCATGGCCGCGAACGGCCCATAGATCAGCGTGTACGTGGGAAATTTGACCACGTAGAGGGCAAACAATCGCTGCATGCCGAGGAATCCGGCGGCGGCGAGCAGGCCACCGAGGCCCGCGTGCCAGGGCGAAACCGAGCGGTTCGGCACTCCCCAGTAAGCCAGCCCAAGCACGCCGGCAAGGGAGGCAAACGACAGGGCGCGGACCGCAAACGCGGCGACCCATTGCGCCTCTTCGACAAGGCCCAGCGATACACTGACCAAGTAGGTCATGATGGCGAAGGCGACACCGAAGATCAACGGGCCCAGAACCAGCACCAGTGCATGAATGGCGACCCGCCGCAGGATCGAGCGCGGTGCACCGACCCGCCAGATCGCGTTGAAGGCGTGCTCGATGGTCAGCATCTGCATGACGGCGGTGACTGCGAGCGCGAGCACCCCGATCAGCGTGACGCGATCGGCGCGATCGGCAAACTGTCCGACCACTCTGGCGATCACGGCACCGGCTTTGTCGGGGAGGAGGTTCGCGAGCAGGAACTTCTCCAGCGCCGCGGCAATGCCCGGGCCGAATGGCAGATGATCGATCATCGATGCCGCAACCACGATCATCGGCACCAGGCCAAGCAGGGTGGCGAAAGACAGGGCTGCAGCTGTCTGGGCAAGTCGTTCGCCCCGGAAGCGCCGAACGACGCTGGCGACCAGCCGGAAGGGAGCAAGTATCAGCATAGGGTCCGCGCCAATGCGGGACAGGGGGTCTATCCAGGTCTCGTGGTCGTCCCGCGCCGACCCAGCCAGTGCCAGGCCGCGAGCGCGTAACCGGACAGTGCATAGACTAGGAACAGTGCAAACAGCACGCCTGGCGGATAACTTGACACCAGCGCGAAGCCGATGGCAAAGGCGACCACAATGATGAATGGCACGCTCTTGCGCAGGTTGATGTCCTTGCCGGAATAGTAGCGAACGCTGCTGACCATCGTGATGCCCGCAAACATGGTCAGCACGCAGGCATACCAGCGCGCATCTTCCCCGCTCCAGCCGTTGTCGATCATGACCCACACCAGGCCGGCCACCAGCGCGGCCGCGGCCGGGCTCGGCAGGCCCTGGAAGTAGCGCTTGTCGATCACGTCGATATTGGTGTTGAAGCGGGCGAGACGCAAGGCAGCTCCCGCGCAGTAAATGAATGCGGCGATCCAGCCGAGCTTGCCGAGGCCCTTCAACGCCCATTCGTACGCGACCAATGCGGGCGCCACACCGAACGACACCATGTCCGACAGCGAGTCGTATTCAGCACCAAATGCACTTTGCGTATGCGTCAGGCGAGCGACACGGCCATCGAGGCCGTCGAACACCATGGCAAGAAAGATAGCCACGGCCGAGATTTCGAATCGGTCGTTCATCGCTTGTACGATGGCGAAAAAGCCCGCAAACAGCGCGGCGGTGGTAAACAGGTTCGGCAGGATGTAAATGCCGCGCCGGCGTACCTCCGGGTTCATCAGCGACTTGCGTGGACGCAGTTCCGGCATGCACAAAACCCTCAAAGTATTCAGTGGATTGTAGCCCAAGCCCTACAAAGACAAACGCCCCGACCTTTGGGGGCGGGGCGTTTGCGAATGGGATAGTCTGGCGCTGACCTACTTTCTCACCCGGAGTGGGCAATATCATGGGCGCGGAGGTGTTTCACGGTCCTGTTCGGGATGGGAAGGGGTGGTTCCGCCTCGCTATGGGCACCAGACTGAAAG
>DATJQH010000164.1:0-28955 GCA_035505955.1 Rhodocyclaceae bacterium | reverse complement strand
GGCACAGCGCTTCGCCGAAAGCGGCGGCGCCGACCGTGATCGACCAGAGCCAGATCGACGGCCAGCCGTAGAGCCAGAAGCCGAACAGCGTCGCCGGCGCGAGGGCCAGCATGACGGTGGCCATGACCCGCGAAACGCTTTGCGTCGTCGTCGTGTGTGGTGCGGAGACGGGCGTGTGGAGTGCGTTCATGCGGTTTCCCCTTCGGGCTGGGTTTCGGCGGCGGCCTTGGCCTTGGCGGCGGCGCGTTCCGCCTTGCGGCGCGCGGCGGCTTCGGCTTTTTCCTTCGCTTCGCGTTCGAGGCGGACGGCACGCGCTTCGACCAGGCGCTTGGTCGCTTCGTTGCGCAGCTTGCCGCGCTCCTTGGCCCACAGCTCGCCCTTGGCGTGGTTGAAGTACTGCACGAGCGGAATGTGCGACGGGCAGACGTAGGCGCAGCAGCCGCAGGACATGCAATCGCCAAGCATGAACTTGGCGGCGCCATCGAGGTCGCCGGCGCGGACGCGGGCGCCCATCTCGACCGGCAACAGGCCCATTGGGCAGGCGCGCGTGCAGTTGCCGCAGCGGATGCACGGGCCGGCCTCGGGAACATGCGCTTCCTGCGCGTCGAAGGCAAGGATGCCGGAAGCGCCCTTGACCAGAGGGACCAGACCGTGCGGCAGCGGCGTGCCCATCATGGGACCGCCGAGGACGATGCGCGCGGGCTCTTCGGTGAGGCCGCAGAAATCGAGCAGTTCGGAAACCAGCGTGCCGATCGGCGCGAAGACGTTGCCGGGATTCTTCACCGCTCCGCCGTTGATGGTGACGATGCGCTCCACCAGCGGACGGCCGAAGCGCACCGCCTGATGAACGGCGGCGCAGGTCGACACGTTGTGCACCAGCACCCCGACTTCGGCGGCGCGGGCATCGGCCGGCACTTCGCGGCCGGTGAGGGTGATGATCAGTTGCCGGTCCGAACCCATCGGATAGCGCGTCGGCACCGGACGAATCTTGACCTCGGGGAAGGGCTTGGCCGCAGCGCGCATGGCGACGATGGCTTCCGGCTTGTTGTCCTCGATGCCGACCAGCGCCTGGGTGGCGCCGATGGCGTGCATGACGATGCGCACGCCGTCGACCACCTGGGAGGCTGAGTCGCGCATGATGCGGTCGTCGGCGGAGAGATAGGGCTCGCATTCGCCGCCGTTGACGATCAGCGTGTCGACCTTGAGCCGGCGGCCGAGCGAGAATTTCGCGGCTGACGGGAACGTTGCACCGCCGAGCCCGACGATGCCGGCGGCGGCAGTGAGCTTGGTGATCTCCTCGGGCGTAAGGGCGAAAGGATCAGCAACCGGCGTACTTTCGATCCAGCGGTCCTCGAAATCGTTGGTGATGGTGATGGCCGTAAAGCCGAGGCCGGACGCGTGCGGCGCGGTGACCTCGCCGATGGCCGACACGGTGCCTGAAACCGGCGCGTGGATGGGCGCGGAGATGTTGCCGCTGGCTTCCGCGAGCAACTGTCCCTTGAGCACCTTTTGGCCGACCAGCACGATGGGCCGCGCGGCGCCGCCAACGTGCTGCTGCAGCGGCATGTAGACCTTCGCGGGCGGCGGCAGGATGCGCAGCGGCACATCGGCGGCCGGGCGTTTGTGGTCGTCCGGATGCACGCCCCAGCTCGGTTCCTTGAATAGCTTGTCGATGAGTCCCATGGCTTCCTCAGGCGAACGCCGGTTTCGGCCAGACCCAGTGCTGCAGCGTGATCGGCACCGGCACCATGGTCATCGCTTCAGTTGGGCAGCGATCCACGCAGGCGCCGCAACCGGTACAGGCCTCGCGGATGACGTTGTGGATCTGCTTGGCCGCGCCGATGACGGCATCGGTCGGACAGACCTTGATGCACTTGCAGCAGCCGATGCAGATTTCCTCGGCGACCTGCGCGATCTGCGGGCCGTCGTCGGCGACGGCGGAGAGATCGACTTTAACGCCGAGCTTGGCCGCCAGTTGTTGCGCCAGCGCGCGTCCGCCCGGCGGGCAGAGCGTCACCGGCGCAGTGCCGGCGGCGAGCGCCGCCGCAGCCTGCGCGCAACCGACGTAGCCGCACTGGCCGCACTGCGAGCCCGGCAGCAGGTCCTTGATTTCGCCCTCGATCGGATTGCCTTCGACGGCCAGATAGCGCGACGCCACGCCGAGCAGACCGCCCAGCGCGACGCCCATCACCGTGAGACTGCCGACAGCACTCAACATTTCCGTTCTCCTAACCCGTGCTGATGCCCGAGAAGCCCATGAATGCCATCGCCAACAGGCTGGCGACGATAAAACCGATCGGCGGGCCGGCAAACAGGCGTGGCACGGCCGCCAGCGCCAGCCGTTCGCGCAGGCCGGCGAAGATGATCATCACCATGCTGTAGCCGACCGAGGACGCGAAGGCGAACAGCGTCGCGCCGAGCAGGCTCATGTGGCCTTCGACCAGCAGCAGCGCGACGCCGAGCACGGCGCAGTTGGTGGTGATCAGCGGCAGGTAGATGCCGAGCATCTGGAACAGCGATGGCGAGACCTTGCGGATGGTCATCTCGGTGAACTGCACGGCGCTGGCGATGACCAGAATGAAGGTGACGGTGCGCAGGTAGCCCAGGCCGTAAGGGTCTAGGAGCCAGTGCTGCACGGCCCAGTCGGCCATCGAGGAAACGGTGATGACGAAGGTGGTCGCCATGCCCATGCCGGCGGCCGTATCGATGCGCGTGGTGACGCCCATGAACGAACAGAGGCCGAGGAAGCGCGCCAGGATCACGTTGTTCACCAGCGCGGCGCCGATCATCATCAAGGTGAGTTCTTTCATTTCACATTCCCGTTTGGCATGTCTCGCCGGGCACGGCATGGCGCAGGATGCGCGGCGCCAGTTCGCCGCGCCGACCGAGCGCACGCGCGGCGATGCGCGCAACCACCAGGCCCGCAAACAAGCCGAGGGCCATGGAGAACAGCGTGAGCAGATCGTCGCCGAACAATGCCTGCGCGAGGCCCCCGGCCGCAAGCGTCGTCACGAGCGGAACGGCGTAGGCGGTCGCCGATGCCCTGAACAGTGCGCGGTCGTCGACACCGACCACGACGCGGTCGCCGATGCGCAGATCATTGGCGTTGTCCAGCGCGAAGCGGCGGAACTCAATGCGCCGCGCAATGCTGCCGATGCCGGTGCCGGTTCCAGTCGCGGCCGAAGAGGCGCCGCAGGCGGCCGAGGAGGCGCAATGGCCGCAACTGGTGGTCTGTTCAGGTTCAAACCAGGCCACGTCGTTCTCGATGCGGACGACGCGGGCGATTCCTTCGACGGTGTGTGCGTCACGCGACACTGTGCGCGCCTCCCATCTGGATTTCTTTGCCGGCGCGCAGGTCGATCATGCGCTTGACGACCACCAGCAGGCCGGTGACCAGGAAGCCGCCGGGCGGCAGGACCATCATCAGCACGCCGGTGTCGGCGGGCAGGATGCGCATCTCGATGGCCTTGAAGGCCGGGCCGAGCAGCAGCGAGGCGTCGGCGAACAGCGTGCCGTTGCCGATGATTTCTCGCACTGCGCCGATGCCGGTCAGGGCGATGGTGAAGCCGGCACCCATGAACAGGCCGTCGAGGAAGGCCGGCAGGGGCGGCTGCTTGGCCGCGAAGGCTTCCAGCCGCGCCAGCGGCAGACAGTTGGAGACGATCAACGGAATGAACAGGCCGAGCACTTTGTAGAGTTCGTGCATCCAGGCGTTCATCGCCAGGTCGACCAGCGTCACCATGGCGGCGACGATCAGGATGAAGACGGGGATGCGCACTTCCTGGGTGATGCGGCTGCGGAAGACGGCGACCAGCAGGCTCGACGCGGCCATCACCACCGCTGTGGCGAGGCCCATGCCGAAGCCGTTGGTGGCGCTGGTGGTCATCGCCATTGCCGGGCACATACCGAGCAGCATGCTGAGGACGCCGTTGTTGTCCCAGAGGCCGTCCTTGACGATCGTCTTGTAGTCGGCCATGTCAGTTCGCCTCCGTCAGTTTGGCCCTGTTGGCGGCGAAGAATTCGAGGCCGCCACGGATCGCGCCGACGACGCCGCGCGGCGTGATCGTCGCGCCGGCGAACTGGTCGAACTCGCCACCATCCTTCTTCACTTTCCAGCGTTCCGGGACCGGGTTGCCAAGCGACAGGCCGGTGAAGCGCAGGATCCAGTCGCCTTTCTTGACCTCGATCTTGTCGCCGAGGCCAGGTGTTTCCTTGTGCGCCAGCGGACGCACGCCGAGCAGCTTGCCTTCGGAGTCGACGCCCATCATCAGCTTGATCTCGCCGGCGTAGCCGTTGCCATGGATTTCGTAGGCGACGCCGGTGATCTTGCCGGCCTTGCGGGCACGATAGACCGTGATCTCCTTGCCGTGGCCGTCGGTCATCTGGATGGTGTCGGTGACCGGATTGTTGTCGTGCACGCTGTCGGGGATCACCTGGGCGAGCGAGTTCTGCCGGTCGTCGAGAGCGCGCGCCGCGATGTCCTCCACCGTCAGCCGATCGGTGATCGCCAGCAGCAGCCCGAAACCGAGACAGAACACACCGAGGATCACCGCGTGGATGTAGGTGCGCGGTGGCGGTGTGTGGGCGGCGGAGACAGTATCGGAAGCGTTCATGGCCGAAATCTGCAATGGTTCGGTCAGTGCTCCGCAGGTTTCGTGCCATCGCCGGTCCGTCTTGCCTGGGCGCCCGCAAGGCCGCACCGTTATGGGGTTTCCCGGTCTTCGGGCGCACCCACAACGCGCAGGTTCGGCTCTGTCATGTTTGCGACAACGGGGCGCAAGTCCGACACGGCCACCGCGATTCCGCAGCCAGGCGCGGTCTTGGGTCGATGGCGTTTGTTTGGCACGGAACGTGCAGATACCTTCATATGAAAACCAGCAATCCCACAACCGCCGCGGTGATTCCCGGCGAAGTGTTCGAGCAGGTCGTCGAGCAGGCTGATCTCGCCGTCTCGATCACCGATCCCAAGGCCAACATCCTTTACGTCAATCCGGCCTTCACGCGCATCACCGGTTACACGCCGGAGCAGGCGATCGGCAAGAACGAGTCGATGCTCTCGCACAAGGTCACGCCACTCTCGGTGTATCAGGCGCTGTGGGGCAAGCTCACCACAGGCGACTCTTGGTCCGGTCGGCTGGTGAACCGTCGCGCCGATGGCGGCAAGTATCTGGCCGAACTGTTGATCTCGCCGGTGCTCGACGCCTCGGGCAAGGTGATCCACTACCTCGGACTGCACCGCGACGTCACCGAACTGCATCGCCTCGAATCCGAGGTGAAGAACCAGAAGGCGCTGATCGAGTCGGTGGTCGACGCTGCGCCGGTGGCCATGGCGCTGCTGGATGGCGAAGATAGCGTCGTGCTCGACAACCACGAGTACAAGAAGCTGATGGGCGACCTGGCGATGGCCGAGCCGGCGACTGCGATCCTCGACGCCATTCGCGCCGACCTCGGCCACGGGCTCGGCACGCCGAAGCCCGGCGAACACGCCTTCCTCAACCAGGAAGTGCGCATCGATCCGACGGGCAATCGTCCCGCGCGCTGGTTCTCCTGCTCGGGCATCTGGGTGCGGCGCGATGAAGGCGATGCAGACAGCTTCTTCGGGCAGCACAACGCCATCTTCCTGTTGCTGGTGGCGATGGAGATCACCGAGTTGCGCGCCCAGCAGGAGAAGTCGCGCCTCGCCGTGCTGAAGGCGATGCTGGCCGAGGAGGACCGCATCAACTCGCTGCGCGAATCGCTGGCCGGCGCGGCCTTCCAGCTCGAGGGACCGATGAACGTGATGAGCACCGTGCTGGCCACCATGGAGCGGCGCGGTGAAGGCCTGCCGGCCACCGACGCGCTGCGCATGGCCCTGGAGGCGGCACGCGAGGCGATCGAAACGCTGCGTGGCGCCATCCCTGCGGAATCGGAGGAGGCGCCGACGACCGTCAACCTCAACGAGGTGCTGCACGACGTCCTGAACCTGTCGACCGCCCGCATGCTGGCGGCCGGCGTGCGCGTCGGCTGGCGGCCGCAGGCGGTGCTGCCGGCGATCAACGGGTACCCGAACGGCCTGCGGGCGATGCTCAAGGCGCTGGTCGACAATGCGATCGACGCGATGAACGTGCGCGGCTGGCACGAGCGGGACCTGTTCATCACCACCGGCATCGTCGACGGCAGCATCGAAGTCGTCATCGAGGACAGCGGGCCGGGCATTCCGGTCGAGGCGCGCCTGAAGGTCTTCGAACCCTTCTACACCACCAAGAAGAACGGCGGCCATCTCGGCACCGGGCTGTCCGCTGCGCAGCAGGTGGCGCAGGAACACGGCGGCGCCATCGAGCTCGATCCGCGCCAGGCCGGCGGCTGCCGCGTGCGCGTCCTCCTGCCGCTGAGAACGTCATGAGCCTGATCGCCCAACTCCACCGCGCCGAGCTCGACTGCCTGTATCGCGTCAGCGAGATCCTGTCGCGCTCGCTCGATTGCGCGCAATCGGTCGGCCAGGTACTCGACATCCTCGACGAAGAAGTCGGCCTGTCGCGCGGCATGGTCAGCGTCGTCGATCCGGAGACCGGTGACCTGGTCGTCCACGCCGTGCATGGCACCGATCTCGAACATACGGAGCCGGTGCGCTACCAGCCCGGCGAGGGCATCATCGGTGTGCTGCTGGAGGACAAGCGCTCGATCGCGCTGCCGGTGGCCGGGCGCGACGCGCGTTTCCTCAACCGCATCGGCATCTACGATCGCAGTCTGCCTTTCATTGCCGCGCCGATCAACGTCGGCGGCAGCCTCAAGGGCGTGCTGGCGGTGCAGCCGGACGAGCCGGACGACGGCCTGCTCAACGAGCGGGCGCGCTTCGTCGAAATGGTGGCGAGCCTGATCGGCCGCAGCGTGCGCCTGGCGCTCGATGTCGCCGCCGAGAAGAAGAGCATCGCCGAGGAACGCGATAGCCTGCGTCGCACCGTGCGCCACCAGTACGGCTTCGACAACATCGTCGGTCATTCCGCCGTCATGCGGCGCGTGTTCGAGCAGATCCGCATGGTGGCGAAGTGGAACACCACGGTGCTGATCCGCGGCGAGACCGGCACGGGCAAGGAACTGATCGCCAACGCCATCCACTACAATTCGCCACGCTCGCGCGGCGCCTACGTGCGCATCAACTGCGCCTCGCTGCCCGAGACGCTGCTCGAATCGGAACTGTTCGGCCACGAGAAGGGTGCATTCACCGGCGCGGTCGGTGTGCGCAAGGGCCGCTTCGAGATGGCCGACGGCGGTACGCTATTCCTCGACGAGATCGGCGAAATCTCGCCGGCCTTCCAGGCCAAGCTGCTGCGCGTGCTTCAGGAGGGCGAGTTCGAGCGCGTCGGAGGTTCCCGCTCACTCAAGGTCGACGTGCGCGTCATTGCCGCGACGCATCGCAATTTGGAAGCGGCAGTGGATGCGGGCGATTTCCGCGAAGACCTGTACTACCGCCTCAACGTCATGCCGATCAGTCTGCCGCCGCTGCGCGAGCGCGTCGAGGACATCCCGGAAATCGCCCGCCATCTGGTCACGCGGCTCGGCAAGGCGCAGGGCCGGCCGCTCGCGCTCTCGGACGGCGCTGTCCGCCGGCTGACGCAATACTCCTGGCCGGGCAACGTGCGCGAGATGGAGAACTGCCTGGAGCGCGCCTCGGTCATGTCGCCTTCGGGCACCATCGAGGCAGAGCAGATCAAGACGGACCGCGGTCGCGGCAAGGAACGCGCGCACGGCGTGCCATCGGGACTGACTCCTGCCGAAGCGCCGGCGGACTCGGCGCCGGCGACGCCCCAGGCCGTCGATCTCGCGGACCCGAACCTCGACGAACGCAGCAAAGTCATCGCCGCGCTCGAACAGGCCGGCTGGGTGCAGGCGAAGGCCGCGCGTCTGTTGGGCATGACGCCGCGCCAGATCGCCTACCGCATCCAGATCCTCAACATCGAGGTGAAGCAGTTCTGATCGCCGACTGACTAGGCCGTGTCGGCGGCAACCTTGCGTGCCGCCCTGAGCAGCCAGCGCCGAAACGCGGCGATCTTCGGGTGGTTGGCGTCCCTGGCGCAACTCACGATGTAGTAGGCAGCGCCCGGTTCGATGACGACGTCGAACGGGGCCACCAGGCGGCCGGCCGCCACATCCTGGGCCAGCACCTCGCGCGCGCCGAGAAGGACGCCGCTGCCGTCGATGGCTGCTTCGATGCAGAGTTGCGGCAGGCTGAAGTGCGGGCCGTGGCTGGCGTCCACGGCGTCGGCGTGAGCCGCCTGCAGCCATTGCTCCCATGTGGCCCAACCGGCGCTGACGCGATTCAGGTCGTCGTGCAGAAGCAGGTGGTGGCTCAGGTCCGCTGGTTTTTTCAAGGGGTGCGCGCCCGCCAGCATTTGCGGACTGCAGAGCGGCGTGAAGCTGACCTCGAACAGCTTGTCGACCTGGCAGCCGGCGTAATGGCCGGTACCGAAGCGAATGGTGACATCCGGCTCGTCGGCCTCGCATTCCGCGACGGCGATGGCGGGCCCCGGCCGGCGCTGATCGACGAGGCGCATGCTCGTCGAGACGCGGATGTCGACGTGCGGAAATGCCTCGACGAATTCGTGAATCCGCGGTGTCAGCCACTTCGCGCCGAACATGGGCGGCACGCAGACCGAGAGAATGCCGGTGTCCTGGTAGCGGCGCACGCTGTTCACCGCCTGCGCGACATGCTCGAAGGCTTCGTTGAGCCGTGGCAGAAGCGTCCTGCCGACCTCGGTGAGTTCAACTGCGCGGGTGACGCGCCGGAAGAGTTGAACGCCGAGATGATCCTCGAGCAGCTTGATCTGGTGGCTCACGGCCGCCGGAGTGACATGCAACTCGGCAGCCGCCTTGCGAAAGCTCAAGTGCCGGCCCGCGGATTCGAAGGCGCGCAGGGATTTCAGGGGTGGCAGCGAGTAAGCCATACTTGAGACATGGATGAATCCATTTCAACTATAACACGAGAAATACTCGCTTGTTGCGTTGCACCATCCGCCCTACATTCCTTCGCACACGGCGTTTTGCGCAAGGAGTTGGTCATGCACGAAGCTATCGATAGCGGCAAATGCGTTCTCTGCTGCCTGGTCGGCGTCGGCCTGGCAGTGGCGGCGAGCTTCGCCGCGCTCGCGGTCGTACTCAACGTCGTCAAGCGGCTGCTCTTCTAGCGGGAGATTTCCGCAGGCAGCGCCGATGGTCGCCCGACACGGCGGGGGCACTTGCGGCCGGCTATTTGGGCGCCGCGTGCGCGGCGATCTCCGTCAGGAACTTGTAGATCCCGGTTTCGCCCATTCGTCTCGCATCGGCGAGTTCGCCGCCCCGCGTTGTGTGCAGCACTTCCCCAGAGGGTGATAGCACCACGGCGGCAGGTATGCCCTTCTTGATAGGATTACCGTAGGCATTGACGATCTCGAGGTTCCGGTCGAACTGGCCGACGTCGACCTTGACGACGTGAAAGGACTTCGCGACCAGCCCTGCGCTCGGTTCCTTGGCCATCGCCCGTGCCAGCGCGCGGCAGTCTTCGCACCAGTTGGCACCGAAGACGATGAATACCGGCAGGTTGTCGGTCCTTGCCGCATCGAGCGCCGTCCGCAGTTGCGCCTTGGCGTCGGCTGTTTCGTCGTAGGGCGGTGGGCCGGGAGGCTCGCCGTGGTTGCAGCCCAGCAGCAGTACGGCCAGAAAGGCGATGATGCGCATGGATGACTCCGGGTGGTGCGGGAGCGCGATTCCCCTGGGGTAACCGGCAACTGGCCGCGAACCGTGAGTTTACAGTTCCCCGCCGCCGTTGCGCGAGTGCTGCCCGCGCGCCAGCGACTTCACGGCCCCGATGAGCAGGATGAAGGCTCCGCAACTGCCTGCGATCCACGCCAGATCGCCGGGGGCCGGCGGGATGATCAGCAGGAATCCCTTGTCCTTGATCAGCGCCGCGAAGCTGGAAACGCAAAAGGGCATCGCGAACAGGCGGAAGGTCTGCCAGCGCTCTCCGTTGCGCCGGCCTGGGGCACCGACGCTCAGGAGGAGCGCGAAACCGATCACGACCGCGATGCCGCACGAGTTCAGCCAGATGGCAGGCGCCGGATCGAAGTAGCGGGCGACGACGACCAGGTACCAGATCAGGTAGCACCACAGCACGATCTTGCCCTTGGGCAGCGTGACAATGTATCGACGAAGGCCCGCAATGATACGCACGGTCAGGGCTTGCGGACCCTGGATGCCTTCGGTTTCGGTGCCGGCGTCTCGCGTTCTGTCGCGCAGACGAGGCCCGTTATCCACTCGCGATCGTCCAGGCGATCGTCGATCAGAAAGTGTGGCTTCGCACCGGGGTAGGGAGGCGCCTCGACGACACGCCCGATCAGCACACGACCACCGGCCGTGGGTTTGACGAATAGCTGGTTGTCGCATATGAGCGCGACGACCTTGCCATTGCAGTAGATCGCGTAGTCGCCGAACATCTTGCGGGAAGCAATCTGCCCGGCCGCGGTGATCTGGTCGCAGACGTATTCGACGAAGGCTGGGTCGGAGGCCATATGGAGTATGCCGGAGCGCTCTAGGTTTCGTAATCGACCGCGCGGCGTTCGTCTCGAGCCTCGCCGATGAACGGCATGACCTCCTGATGTTTCGGGTGCCGCTGATACGCGTCAAGTGCCTCGCGGCTGGTGAACTCCGAGTAGAGAACGATGTCGCCGCTCTCCTTTGCGTGAGCGAAATCGATGCCGACTTCGATGGCAAGCAGGCCCGGAATCAGCCCCTTCAGTGCCTCGAGTTTCTCCTTGATCAGGCGCGCATTGACGGCCTTGTCGTTCCCGTGTGCCGAGTCCTTGAGACGCCACACGACGATGTGCTTGATCATTTCGTGTCCTTTGCGCGAGCCTGGCGGTCATGCGGCGGTCGCGTTGAGGTCGCTGGAAATTGCAAAGTCAGCCGCCGCGGTACGCCGCTACAGCGACTTGCCGTCGAAGTGCCTGACGGGCAGCGCGGAGAAGTCGACGCCCTCGAGGCAACGGACGTTGATGGCCGCCATCGGGTGGCCCTCGTGGCTGCCTTCGCCAAACGGATGGATGCCGCAGGTCGGACAGAAGTAATGCTTGATGGTACCGGTGCCGAACGTGTACGTGGCGAGGTTCGCTTCGGGTGTGGAAAGGTGCAGCGCGCTGCGCGGCACGAACCAGAGCACCGATCCCATGCGCGAGCAGATGGAGCAATTGCAGTCTGCAACTTCCTTGAGGTCGCCTTCCACTTCGAAGGCGATCGTGCCGCAGTGGCAGCTGCCTTTGTAGTTCATGTCGTTTCTCCTTGGGTGGTGGGCGATTCGGCATTCTCATACAGGCGCATGCGCGTCGCAATCCTGCCAGCGTCATCTTGTGGGTTTTGCGACAAGATGGTCAACGTGTACGCCAAATCAACGACTTACGCGCTGGCATCGCGCTTGCTGATAGAAGGCAAACAGCAAGCGGAGCTAGATCGTGGACCTCGCGAGAATTGGCCTGGCAGTACCCCCGACCCCGGAGAGAGGTTGCAGTGCCGGCAGCTGCGGCTCGACGGCCGGCCAGATGGCCGGGCTGTCGGAGGAAATCCGCCGCAAGGTGGAAGACCACCCCTGCTATTCCGAGCAGGCGCACCACCACTTCGCGCGCATGCATGCCGCGGTGGCGCCCGCCTGCAACATCCAGTGCCATTACTGCAACCGCAAGTACGACTGCGCCAACGAGTCGCGGCCGGGCGTGGTGTCGGAATTGCTGACGCCCGATCAGGCGGTGAAGAAGACGCTGGCGGTTGCCGCGGCGATCCCGCAGATGTCGGTGCTCGGCATCGCCGGCCCGGGCGACCCTCTGGCCAATCCCGAGCGCACCTTTGCCACCTTCCGCGAACTGGCGCAGAAGGCGCCGGACATCAAGCTCTGCGTGTCGACCAACGGCCTTGCGCTGCCCGAATGTGTCGAGGAGCTGGCGAAGCACAACATCGACCATGTGACGATCACCATCAACTGCGTCGACCCCGAGGTCGGCGCGAAGATCTACCCGTGGGTTTTCTGGAAGGGCGAGCGAGTGCGCGGCATCGAGGCGGCGCGCATCCTGATCGAGCAGCAGCAGAAGGGCCTGGAGATGCTGGTGGCACGCGGCATCCTGGTCAAGGTCAATTCGGTGATGATCCCGGGCGTGAACGACGAGCACCTCAAGGAGGTGTCGAAGGTCGTCAAAGCCAAGGGCGCCTTCCTGCACAACGTCATGCCGCTGATCGCCGAGGCCGAGCACGGCACCTTCTACGGCATCATGGGCCAGCGCAGCCCTTCACCTGCCGAACTGAAGAATCTGCAGGACGCCTGCGAAGGCGACATGAACATGATGCGCCACTGCCGCCAGTGCCGCGCCGACGCAGTCGGCCTGCTGGGCGAAGATCGTGGCGCCGAGTTCACCTTGGACAAGGTCGAGCCGATGGACCTCAACGACGAGTTCCTCGCCGAGGCGATGGCCCGCCGCAAGGCGCTGCGCGAGCAGATCGCCGCCGAGAACGAAGCCAGGAAGGCCAAGGCCCATGCCCCGCAGCCTGCGGTGGTCACCATGCATCGGCGTACCACGACGGCTGACTTTCATGTTGGCCGCCCCGTGCTCATGGCGGTTGCGGCGAAGAACGGGCTCGTCGGCGAGCACTTCGGCCATGCGCGCGAGTTCCTGGTCTATGAAGCGACGGCAGCCGGCGCCAAGCTCGTCGGTCATCGCAAGACCGATCTCTACTGCGAAGGCAACGCCACCTGCGGCGATGGCGAAGACGTGCTGGCAAGAACCATCAAGGCGCTGGCAGGCTGCGAGGTCGTGCTCTGCTCGCGGATCGGCTACGACCCGTGGCGCGACCTCGAAGCGGCGGGGATCCGTCCAAACGGCGAGCACGCGATGGAGCCGGTCGAGGACGCGGTGATGGCGGTGTGGCACGAGATGCTGGCGGCGGGCCAACTGAATGCACCGGCTGAAGTGAAGCGGGTGGCGTGATGTCCCTCGAAATCGTCGAATCCTGCGTCAACTGCTGGGCCTGCGAGCCGCTGTGCCCGAACAAGGCCATCTTCGAGGCCAAGCCCCATTTCCTGATCGATGCCGACAAATGCACCGAGTGCCTGGGCGACCACGCCAAGCCGCAATGCGTCGAGATCTGCCCGATCGAAGGCGCCATCGTCAACGAACTCAACGAGCCGATGAACCCACCCGGCTCGCTCACCGGCATTCCGCCACAGCGCTGGGCCGCCGCCCGGCGCGAAATCGCAGCGCGCTAGGAGCCGCCCATGCCCAAGGCCACCGTCACTTTCGAAGACATCGGCGTCACCGTCACGGTGCCCGCCGGCACGCGCCTGATCGAAGTATCCGAGAAGATCGGCGCCGGCATCACGTACGGCTGCCGCGAAGGCGAGTGCTGTACCTGCCTGACGAAGGTCGTCGCCGGTGCCGAGAACCTCGCCGCGCCGTCCGTGCTGGAGGATCAGGTGCTCAAGGACAATCTCGCGCCCAGCCAGCACCGCCTTGCCTGCCAGGCACAGGTGCTGGGCGGCACCGTCATCGTCAAACCCGCATAGCATTTCATACAGGAGCACGCATGGCCCTCGTCACATTTTCCAGTCCGTTGCACAAGGACAAGACCGTCTATGCCGTCGCCGGCAGCCATACGCAGACGATCCTGCAGATCGCCAAGGACAACCACATTCCCATCGATTTTTCCTGCGGCGACGGCGAATGCGGCACCTGCCTCGTTAAGGTGACGGTGATCGACCGCAACAAGCCGCGCCTTGGCAACCCGCTCAACGAGCGAGAGCAGAAGGTGCTGAAGGAAATGGGCAAGATCACGCAGGCGCAGATCGACCGGATGATGGTCGACGACTTCCCGCCCAACGAATGGCGGCTGGCGTGCCAGATGGTCATCCGCGATGAGGACATCCTCGTCGAGTATCCAAGCCGATAGGGCGCAAGCTGCCTATCTTGGGCTCGCGTTGGGCGACGCACTCGGCGCCACGTTGGAGTTCATGACGCCGCGCGAGATCCGCGCGCAATATGGCATTCACCGCGAGATCCGCGGCGGCGGCTGGCTGCGCCTCAAGCCGGGGGCCGTCACCGACGACACGACGATGAGCCTTGCGCTCGGCGAGGCGATCCTCATGAACGGCGGGCGCGTCGAGGCGCTTTCCTGCGCACAGGCGTTCGATGCCTGGATGCGCGCCAAGCCCGTCGACATCGGCAACACCGTGCGCCGCAACCTCGTCGCCTTCCGCCGCAGCGGTCATCCCGAGGCGCCACCCTCGGAACACGATGCCGGCAACGGTGCCGCGATGCGCGTGCTTCCCGTTGCGCTGGCGACGCTCGGGCAGGGCGACGCGGCGGTGCGCACGGCCGTGCGCGCCCAGGCGCACGTCACGCACAACAACGCGGATTCGGACGCGGCTGCGGAACTCGTCGCGCTGGCCGTGCAGGCGGGCATCAACGGCGGCAACCTGCGCGACGTGTATCGACAGTGCATCCGGCCATTCGTCGAGCGCTGTCCCGCGTTCGCCTACCGCCCGCGGCGGCGCGAAAACCCGAGCGGCTGGATCATCGAGACGATGCAGGCCGTGCTGCAGGCGCTGCTCGATACCGGCAGCTTCGAGGAATGCCTGGTCGACGTCGTCAATCGCGGCGGCGATTCCGACACTACTGGCGCCATCGCCGGCATGCTTGCCGGCGCCCTCTACGGCCGCGACGCGCTGCCGGCGCGCTGGCTCAAGGCACTCGATCCGAAGATGCGTGAAGCCTGCACAACGCAGGCGCGAAAGCTGGTTGCACTGCGTTGAAGAGTCAGCCGTCGTGGTGCGCCGTGCAAAGGCCTGCCACTGTGACCGACTCTGCCAGCGCAGCCTTGGTGGCGCCTATGAGTTCGGCGACATCGGCCTCGACGATCTCGATGTCCATCTTGGCGAGGAAGCGGCGTTCCTTCTCGGTCGGGAGTTCGAGCAGCGCCCAGCCGGCAGGGCCGCTGGCGGCGCTGTAGATGATGTCGGACATGACCATGCGCTCGCTGTCACGGTTGAAGCGCATGCCGAGGAAGAGGTAGCGCTTGTCTTCGCGCAGCTGTTTGACATAGGCAGGCACGGCGAAGCCGCCCATCAACTCGGTGATGTAGTCGACGTAGTCGGCGTCGGAGGCGATATAGGTCGATTCCGGCTTTGGCGCGCCCATGGGCTTGAAGAGAAGCGGCAGGCCGAGCGCGGCCTGGCCTGGCAGGATGGCCGTGTAGTGGTCGCCATCGTAGGCGAAGAGCTTGAAGCGGAAATCGGTGCCGCCCAGCCGCGCGCAGCCGAGCACCAGCGTGTGCGGCACGCCGGCATAGGAGTCGATCAGTTGCGTGTCGCGATTGATGTCGATGACGTAGGCCGGGCGGATGGCCTTCAGCCAGTCGTGCACCGCGCTGCGCGTCCAGGGCGCGTTGTAGGTGGCGTCGAGGAATTTCGTAACGGCGGAACGGCCGCGCTTGAGTTCGACATTCATCGCCGCGCGCGGGAATTCGTACATCAGCTTGGGTGACATCGGCTTGCCGCCGTTCATGGCGATGATGAGTTCGTCGCTGGTGGCGGGCATGGATGCCCCGGTGGTGGCGTGGCGCACGTCGGCGAGCACGCCGGGGCCGAGGTAGGGGACGATGCTGCCGTCGCGGATGCCCGCGATCCATGCGTCGCGGAGTGTTGTCGGAATCATGCCAATCTCCTTTGGGTTGGGAGACGATACGCAAGAAGCGCGCCGTCAACGGCACAAGGCATCAACCGACCGTCAGCAGATAGACGCCGAAATAGGCGCGTGCATCGGTCCAGTGCGCGTGGCACCAAAGGCCGGCCCGTTCGGCGAGCCCGATGAATTCCTCCGGGCGGTACTTGTAGGAGTTCTCCGTGTGCAGGGATTCCCCGGCAGCGAATTGAAAGACGTTGCCATTGATGCGAACCACCTGGGGCCGCCGGCTCACGAGGTGCATTTCGATCCGGCCCCGTGCGGCGTTGTAGAACGCCTTGTGTGTGTAGCCGTCGAGCTCGAAGTCGGCACCCAGTTCGGCGTTCGCGCGGTGCAGCAGGTTGAGGTTGAAGCGCGCCGTGACGCCGGCTGCATCGTTGTAGGCGGCGTCGAGCAACGTACGATCCTTCTTCCTATCGACGCCGATGATCACATGTCCACCTCGGCCGACTGCGCTGCGCATCAGGCGCAGAAATGCCACCGCGTCACCGGGCTCGAAGTTGCCGAGGCTGGACCCGGGGAAGAAAGCGGCGCGCGGTCCGGCCGGCACCACGGCGGGGATGGGCAGCGAATGGGTATAGTCGGCAATGGCGGCGTGGATGCGCAGCCACGGGTAGGCGCGCGCCAGGGCGGCCACGGAGGTTGTCAGGTGTGTCTGGCTGATGTCGACAGGCACGTAGGCGCCCGGCCGGCAGTGTTCCAGCAACCAGCGAATCTTGATGGCGCTGCCCGCACCGGGTTCGATGAGCACGACGCCGTCGCCCAGCGATGCGGCTATTTCGGGTGCATGTGCCGCGAATATTTCCCGCTCGGCTGCCGGCAGGTAATACTCGGGTTGCGCGCAGATCTGGTCGAACAATGCCGAGCCGCGCGCATCGTAGAAGAACTTCGGCTCGACGGCTTTCGGCGACGTCGATAGCCCCTCGATCATGGCCTGCGCCAGGTCGAGCGTCGGCGGCCGCAGATCGTGCAGTGAAGGATGCGGCGCGTTCATGCGTCCTCCGCCAGGCGTATGCCGGCGAACTGCCAGCGATCGTGCGGATAGAAGAAGTTGCGGTACGTGGCGCGGGCATGGCCCGCGGGCGTGGCGCAACTGCCGCCGCGCAGTACGTATTGATTGCACATGAACTTGCCGTTGTACTCGCCGATGCTGCCTGGCAGAGGCCGGAAGCCGGGATAGCAGACATAGGGGCTGGCGGTCCACTGCCACAGATCGCCGAACCAGGGCTCGCCGCCGCGCGGATGCAGCAGCCCGGAATCGAGGAAGTTGCCGGCGACAGGTTCGCCCGCGAGCTTCGCTTCGAGTTCGAATTCGCTGGGCAGGCGCTTGCCGCGCCAGCGCGCGTAGGCGTCCGCTTCGTAGTAGCTGACGTGGCAGACCGGCTCGTCCGGAGCCAGCGGACGCAGACCGCCAAGGCTGAACTGCCACCACTCGCGGCCCACGCGTTCCCAGTACAGGGGGCACTGCCACCCGCGCGCCTGAACGGCCGACCAGCCATCGGACAGCCAGAACTCGGGGCGACGGTAGCCGTCGTCGCCGATGAATGCGAGGTACTCGCGATTCGTGACCAGCCAGGCGGCCAGGCGATGCGCCGGCAGCAGAACCCGGTGGCGCGGCAGTTCGTTGTCGAAACAAAACCCGCCGCCGGCGTGACCGACCGCGACCTCTCCACCTGCGCAATCGAGCCACCCCGGCGCGGCCGGCACAGTCACCGGCGCCGGCAGATCCTCGCGGTAGGCTGGGCGCAGCGGGTTGATCGAGAAGTTGTGCTTGATGTCCATCAGCAGCAGTTCCTGGTGCTGCTCCTCGTGATGCAGGCCGAGCACGGTCCGGGCGCGAAATTCCTCAGCCTGTCGCGGTGGCGCCGATGCCAGCAGGCTCGACATCGCCTCGTCGACATGGCGGCGGTAAATGAGGATTTCGTCGACGGTCGGCCTGGAAAGATCGCCGCGGCGGGCACGCGGCTGCATGTCGCCGAGTGTCTGGTAGTAGGAGTTGAAGAGAAACGCGTAGCGCGGATCGAAGACGCGATAGGACGGAAGGTACTCGCGCAGCAGAAACGTTTCGAAGAACCACGTGACATGCGCCAGATGCCACTTGGGCGGGCTCGTCTCCGTCATCGATTGCGTCTGGTAGTCGTCGACCGCGAGCGGGGCGCAGATCGACTCGGTCGCGGCCCGTGTCAGGGCGAAGCGGGCCTGCAGGTCGTCACAGGAAGCGGCGGGTCTCGGATGGCTCGTATTCATGCGGATTCCTCCGAACGGGGTTCGACTTTGGTCAAGCCAATCGACTTGCTGCTGCGAGGGTATTGCCTTGGGAGGGGCAGGAATTCGGAGAAGACCCATCGTTGAACCGGATGCCGGCCGGAAGTTCCCGCGCGTGCTGTCTATCTCGCTTCGTGTGCGCACGGACGCCGCGCAAGGAGGACATCTTTCTTGGCATCCAAGGAATTCATTCCGCGCTGCCGGTGTCTACTTGCGACAGGCCAGGCGCGGTCCGGCGGGACAGGGTGGCCCGCGAATTGCTAATCGATAGACATGCAATCAACTATCGGGAGGAGTATCACCATGCTTTCACCTGACATCCTCGCTCTGATCGGCCTTGCGGCCGTGTCGCCTTACGTTGCGCGGGAAGCGTTCGAGCGCCTCACGGGTCGCCGTCGGCACTGAGACGGTGCAGGCGCACCAGCTGCGGGCCCCGCGGGCGGCCCGTCAGAGCGTGCGCGTCGTGACTTCGTAAACCCCGCCGAGGACGAGATACTCATCCTCACCCCGGAGCACTCCGGGCAGCAGCCGGCAGTGGAAGAACACCTTGCTCACCGGCACCTCCACTTCGATGATGTAGTCGCCGAATTCTCCCGCGCGTTCGCGCGAGGTCGTGAATGAACAGAGGCTGTTGAACAGCACGATCTGGCGGCCGCCGTCGGCGGCGAGCACTTCGTGGTCGGCGATGCGGTTGGTGCCGCGATACAAAGTCAGCCGCCGTGGTACGCCGTGCGAATCGTCGGTGCGCGCGAATTCGTATTGGCTGTAGGCGTAGAGGAGATCGAGCTGCGCTTCCAGCGCGTTGGTGCCGTAGAGGCCGGCGGCGCGCATCTCCATGTAGCGAAGGTAGGCGGGCCCGCTGAAGTCGCGCAACGGCTCGCCGTGAAAGCGCGCCAGGAGGCCGAAGCGCGATTCCACCCAACCCTTGAGCACGGCACCTTCGCGGCCGTCGGCGTCGAAACTCCAGCCGCGCAGCACGCGCAGCCAGTTCGCCTTGGCGCGTTTCTTCGAGTGATCGTCGAAGCCGGCTTCCTCCAGATGGTCGAGGCAGAAGTGCGCGGCGATGTAGTCGCGGAAGAGCCGGGCGCGCTCCTCGCGGTCGCCCGTCTTGTCCAGGAGTTCGAAAAGGTCGGCGTGCAGTTCGCCGACGCCGTCGAGCACTAGCGCCGTCGGATGACGCTGGAATAAGAGGCCGCCGAGGAGCACCGCAGGAAGGTTGCAGCGATTGATCGGCAACCGCGCCCAGGGCGGCAGTGTGGCCGCGGAATTGTCGGGCTTGCTACAAACATCAGGGTTCGTGTCGCGCGTCGTCGCTTCGTTCATGGCGGCAAGTTCGTTCTTCATTTCAATGCGTTAGCGACGTCTGGCACGCGTGGCACGCTCCTTGCCATTTGCTTGTCGGGAACACGGGATTTGCCCAACACCCGACAGACTTCAGATAAGGAGATTGCACCATGGCAAAACTGCGTCAATGCGCCATCTATGGCAAGGGTGGCATCGGCAAGTCTACCACCACGCAAAACCTGGTCTCGGCGCTCGCCGAAGCCGGCAAGAAAGTGATGATCGTCGGCTGCGACCCCAAGGCCGACTCGACCCGCCTGATCCTGCACAGCAAGGCGCAAACCAGCGTCATGCAGCTCGCGGCCGAAGCGGGTTCGGTGGAAGACCTCGAACTCGAGGACGTGATGAACATCGGCTACGGCGGCGTCAAGTGCGTCGAGTCCGGTGGCCCTGAGCCCGGCGTCGGTTGCGCCGGTCGCGGCGTCATTACCGCCATCAACTTCCTGGAAGAGGAAGGCGCCTACGACGAGGACCTCGACTTCGTCTTCTACGACGTGCTCGGCGACGTGGTTTGCGGCGGCTTCGCCATGCCGATCCGCGAGAACAAGGCCCAGGAAATCTACATCGTCTGCTCCGGCGAGATGATGGCCATGTACGCGGCCAACAACATCGCCAAGGGCATCGTCAAGTACGCCAACTCGGGCGGCGTGCGCCTGGCCGGCCTGATCTGCAACTCGCGCAACACCGACCGCGAAGACGAACTGATCATGGCCCTGGCCGACAGGCTGGGCACCCAGATGATCCACTTCGTGCCGCGCCACAACGTGGTACAGCACGCCGAGATTCGCCGCATGACCGTCGTCGAGTACGACCCGACGCATGCGCAGGCCGACGAATATCGCGCCTTGGCCAAGAAGATCGTCGAGAACAAGAAGTTCGTCATCCCGACGCCGATCGAAATGGAAGCGCTCGAAGAACTGCTGATGGAGTTCGGCATCATGGAAGTGGAAGACACCTCCATCATCGGCAAGGCCAAGTCCATCGAAATTCACGCGGCCGCGTAAGGAGAACGAGATGTCTGCATTGACACGCGAAGAGACACAGAACCTCATCCAGGAGGTGCTGGAGGTTTACCCGGAAAAGGCCGCCAAGGACCGCGCCAAGCACCTGATGGTGAACGACAAGGCGCTGGAGTCGTCCAAGAAGTGCATCACGTCCAACCGCAAGTCGCTGCCGGGCGTGATGACCATGCGCGGCTGCGCCTACGCCGGATCGAAGGGCGTGGTCTGGGGGCCGATCAAGGACATGATCTCGATCTCGCACGGCCCGATCGGCTGCGGCCAGTACGCGCGCGGCGGCCGCCGCAATTACTACGTCGGCACCACCGGCGTCGACACCTTCTGCGAGATGAACTTCACGTCCGACTTCCAGGAGAAGGACATCGTCTTCGGCGGCGACAAGAAGCTGGCCAAACTGATCGGCGAAATCGAGACCCTGTTCCCGCTCAACAAGGGTATCTCGATCCAGTCCGAGTGCCCGATCGGCCTGATCGGCGACGACATCGAAGCCGTCTCCAAGAAGACGGCGGCCGAGATCAAGAAGCCCGTGGTGCCGGTCCGTTGCGAGGGCTTCCGCGGCGTTTCCCAGTCGCTCGGCCACCACATCGCCAACGATTCCGTGCGCGACTGGATCCTCTCCAACCGCGACAATGTGCCGTTCGAGAAGACCCCGTATGACGTGGCGATCCTCGGCGACTACAACATCGGCGGCGACGCCTGGGCCTCGCGCATCCTGCTCGAAGAGATGGGCCTGCGCGTGGTGGCCCAGTGGTCCGGCGACGGCACCCTGGCGGAAATGGAGAACACCCCCAACGTCAAGCTGAACCTGCTGCACTGCTATCGCTCGATGAACTACATCAGCCGGCACATGGAAGAGAAGTACGGCATTCCTTGGCTCGAGTACAACTTCTTCGGCCCGACCAAGATCGCCGAGAGCCTGCGCGCCATCGCCGCCCACTTCGACGACCGCATCAAGGAAGGCGCCGAGCGCGTGATCGAGAAGTACACCCCGGCCATGAATGAAGTGATCGCCAAGTTCAAACCGCGCCTGCAGGGCAAGAAGGTGATGCTCTACGTCGGTGGCCTGCGCCCGCGCCACGTGGTCGGCGCCTACGAAGACCTGGGTATGGAAGTGGTGGGCACGGGCTACGAGTTCGCCCACAACGACGACTACGACCGCACGATCAAGGACATGGGCGACGCGACGCTGATCTACGACGACGCCACCGGCCACGAGCTCGACGAGTTCGTCAAGGTGATGAAGCCCGACCTGATCGGCTCCGGCATCAAGGAAAAGTACGTCTTCCACAAGATGGGCTTCCCCTTCCGCCAGATGCATTCCTGGGACTACTCGGGCCCGTACCACGGCTACGACGGTTTCGCAGTCTTCGCCAAGGACATGGACCTGACCTTGAACAACCCGTGCTGGAAGATGCTGAAGGCGCCGTGGGACGCGCGGGGCGCCGACGCGGAGAAGAAGGCCGCGTAAGCCGGCACGAGCGCACTCCCGACCCCATTTCGTTAAACCTACGCCCGAGTCCACAGATTGGTGGCCGGGCCAAGGAGATAGAAGATGCAAGCCGCTGAAAAGATCAAGCCGTGTTTCCCGCTGTTCCGGGACGACGACTACAAGGGCATGATTTCCCGCAAGCGCGAGAAGTTCGAAGAATCGCCCGCCAAGGACAAGGTCATCGAGATCTTCGACTGGACGACGACCAAGGAATACCAGGACCTCAACTTCAAGCGCGAGGCCCTGACCATCAACCCGGCCAAGGCCTGCCAGCCGCTCGGTTCCGCGCTGTGCTCGCTGGGCTTCCACAAGACCCTGGTGTACATCCACGGTTCTCAGGGCTGCATCGCCTACTTCCGCACCTACTTCAACCGTCACTTCAAGGAGCCGATCGCCATCATCGCCGACTCCATGACCGAAGACGCGGCGGTGTTCGGCGGCCAGAAGAACGTGCATGAAGGCCTCGCCAACGCCAAGGCGCTCTACGGTGCCGAGATGATCGCGATGTCGACCACCTGCATTGCCGAAGTCATCGGCGACGACCTGAACGCCTTCATCAACAACGCCAAGAAGGAAGGCAACGTTCCCGAGGACTTTCCTATCCCGTTCGCCCACACGCCCTCGTTCGTCGGCAGCCACGTCACCGGCTGGGACAACATGGAAGAAGGCATCCTGCGCTACTTCACGCTCAACAGCATGGAAGGCAAGGAAGTCGGCAAGAACGGCAAGATCAACCTGGTGCCGGGCTTCGAGACGTATCTCGGCAACTACCGGGTGATGAAGCGCTACATGAAGGAAATGGGCGTCGATTACACGATGCTCTCCGATCCGGAAGAGGTGCTTGATACGCCGGCCGACGGCGAGTTCCGCATGTACGCGGGCGGCACCACGCAGGATGAAGTCAAGGATGCCCCGAACGCGAAGAACACTTTCCTGATCCAGCCGCTCGGCCTCGACAAGACGCGCAAGTTCGTCGAGACGACCTGGAACCACGAGGTGCCCAAGCTCAACATCCCGATGGGCGTCGAGTGGACAGACGAGTTCCTGATGAAGGTCTCTGAAGTCACCGGCAAGCCGATCCCGGCTTCGATCCGGCTTGAGCGCGGCCGCCTGGTCGACATGATGACCGACTCGCACGCCTGGCTGCACGGCAAGAAGATGGCGCTCTACGGCGATCCCGACTTCACGCTGGGCATGGTCAAGGTGCTGATGGAGTTCGGTATCGAGCCGACCCACATCGTCTGCCACAACGGCGGCAAGCGTTGGGATAAGACGATGAAGAAGGTGCTCGAATCGTCACCCTACGGCGCCAACGCCAAGACCTATCCGGGCGCCGACCTGTGGCACCTGCGCAGCCTGTGCTTCACCGACAAGCCGGATTTCCTCATCGGCAACAGCTATGGCAAGTACATCCAGCGCGACACGCTGCACAAGGGACCCGAGTTCGAGGTGCCGCTGATCCGCATCGGCTTCCCGATATTCGACCGCCACCACCTGCATCGCCAGACGACGCTGGGTTACGAAGGTGCCATGACGATCCTGACCACGCTGACCAACGCGGTGCTGGAGCGGCTGGACGACCAGACGCGCGGCATGGGCACCACCGACTACAACCACGATCTGGTGCGCTGATGGCCAACATCATGATCCGCCGTGGCAACGAAGGCTACGTCTTCTACATGCCCAAGCGTGACATCGAGGACAGGATCGTCTCGATGGAATTCGACAGCCCGGAGAAGTGGGGCGGCGAGATCAAGTTGGGCAATGGCGGCGCGTATTACATCGAACCGCAGGCCGCACCGGAGAGGCTTCCATATTCGGTTCGGGCCAAGCGGCTCGACGGAGTTGAGTAACCGATAGGAGATTCATCATGGCAATGAAGATCGTTCAGGCGGAATGCACCTCGTGCGGCGACTGCGTGCCGGTGTGCCCGACCAAGTCAATTACCGACAAGGGTGGCATCTTCAAGATCAACAAGGAAACCTGCACGGAGTGCGAGGGCGAAGCCGATTCGCCCAAGTGCGTCGATGCGTGTCCCGCGGGTGATGCTTGCATAGTCTATTTGTGATGAGGTGACGCCATGTCCGGTTCGATCCGGGTCGCCTGTGCGACCGACAGCGGGCAGTTGATCGATGGGCATTTCGGCGCGTGCAAGGCCTTCGTGATCTGGGACGTGGGTCGACAGGATGTCGAATTCGTCGAAGCGCGTTCGACTTTGCCTGCGGACGAGGCTGATGACCGCAACGCCGCGCGTGCCGCTTTGCTGGGCGACTGCCAGGTCGCCTGCTTTCTGTCCATCGGCGGGCCGGCTGCCGCCAAGGTCGTGCGTGCCGGCGTGCATCCGCTCAAGGTCGCGCCGGGCACCACGATGGATGCCATGGTCGCGCGATTGCAGGAGGCGCTGGCCAGCCCGCCGCCATGGCTGGCCAAGGTCATGGGCGTCGAAGCCGCGTCGCTGGCACAGTATCGCGAGTCTGTCGATGCGGGGGAAATATCATGATCGCAACAGGTGTGCTCAATGCGGTCCTCGACGGCGTGTCACCGAGACTGACTTTCGACGAACAGGCGCGGCATCTGCGCGCCTCGTTTCCCAACGTGCACATCACCGTTTGCGGGGAAGACGACATCCCGATGCGGTTGTCACCGGCGGCGGAGAACAGGTTTTGCAGTCTCTACTACGTTGATGCCAGCTCGCATTGCCTGAAACTGACGACCGACCCCGAGGCGGCGAGCGGTGTGGTCGTTGCATTGCGAGGCGACGACTGATCGGACCCGACATGACAGTAGTGGCTGAATCCCGTACCCGCGAGCTGACCGACGCCATCGCGGAAGCCTGCGTGCGTATTCCCGTCGCCGCCGGGCCGGCGGCCCTGGCGCGCGAGATCGCCATGGTGGCGCTCGACCTCCGATTCCGGGAGGTATTGGCGCGCGGCGGCTGGCATCGACTGGGCGGCGTGGTGGACAGTGCCGGAAGTCGTGTCGCCAGCAACATCGAACAGTGGGCGGCGAAGGAACTGGCGAACCATGGCGACGACTTTCATGCGCTGGTCGACGCTCATGTCGGCAGCGACCTGCATGCGACGCGCCTCACCGGCAAGACGCACTTCTGGATTGCGCCTACCGGTCCGGGCGCAGCCGACTTCCTGCAGGTCGAGATCGAAGAATTGCAGGAGGTCCTGTGCCAGCCGCTGTTTCGCGACGACGAGGCACCTGGCAGCCTCGAAGAGCTGATCGACGTACGCGACGCATGCGCCGGCAAGCCGACGCCGCTGGGCATCCCGTTCTATTCCCTGCGCCGCGTGACCGACGCGGGTGAATTCGTTGCACGCATGCGCACGCAGAAACCGGAGCCGCAGCCGGTGCACCGCTTCCTCGATGCCTGGGAGAAGAGCAGCGCGGGCAATGCGGCGCAGTTTTCAAATCAGTGGGTGCTGGCAATACGCGAACATCTCGACCGCTATCGCCAACCGATCCTCTCGGCGACGCCCGTGGCTGCCATCGTCGGCACGCCGCCGAAATTCGACGGCGGTTTCGGCGTGCGCGGACTTGCGCTCGCGGGCACGCTGCAGCGCTTCGATCGCCAGGCAGGTTATCCGATGGCCTGGTTTTTCCACATGCTGACGACGAAGGCCGTGCCGCACGCGGTCGCGAGCGTCGTGGTCGAGGACATGCAGGGCGGCTTCGCCTACCTGCCCGAGCGCGACGTCAAAGTGATCAAGGACTGGCTATTCAGGCCGTACGGATTCTGACCGACTTCAGGCAGTCTTGCTGTCGCCGGAACCGCGGGCAATGCCGATCAGGTAGGCATCACGGTTGGCATAGGTGACCGGTCGCGAGGACACGAGGGCGTCGTGCGCGTTGTGCCGTGAGTCGACCAGCAGCGCGGGACAGTCGTCGAACGCTTCGCGGCTACGGATGCGTTGCAGCAGCGCCTTGTTCACTTCCAGCCGGTTGTCGAAGAAGGAACTGACAGGACGCCCGATGAAGTCGTTCGCCGCGCGGCGCATGACGCGCTCGGCCTTGTCGTTGCTGTGCACGACGGCGAGGCTCGTGGCGTCGACGACCAGCAGTGCGATCGGGCTGGCGAGGAACCACTCGTCGACCTCGGCTGCGCGCCACTCCTTTTCCTGCATGTCACGACGCAGGAGCGCCAATGCGGGGTCGAGGAACTTGATGACGATGACCGGCAGCGCGGCAAGCGTCAGGACGCCAAAAAGCGCCTGCAGCCAGCGGCTGGTCGCCACCCGCGACTCCGCCTCGGCCTGATACTGGAGCGCGATGGATTCCATGCCGGCGAGGTAGGATGCCTCGGCCTGGCCGAGCTTCTGCACGGCCTGATGGAGTTCCATCGGATGCTCGACGGCGGCCAGCGCGGCGTTGGCGGAATACACGATCCCCTGATAGTCTGACTCGACGCCCTCGAAAAGCTTGGCGACTGCCTGGCTGTTGGCGCCGGCCACACCGAGCTCGGCATCGCCGCGCTGAAGGCCGACGTGGGCGCGCTGAAGCTGGGCCAGCGCATCGTTCAACTCATCGACTGCCGCGCGCCGCATGTCGTTCGTGCCCATGCCCAGAAGGCGGTAGCTGGTCTTGACGATCTTTTGCGCCAGCATGCCCTGGCGTTCGGCCACGCGGACCACGCGCGCGTCGTCGTGATGGCGCGCCAGCGACCACTGGAAGGCGACCAGCCCGAGCAGCGTCAGGAGGCCGATCGCGGCCAGCGCGGCGATGTAGCGGGTGCGCAGATTGTCGGTTGCGTGCGCCGAGGCGCTGGCGCGTTTGGGTGATTCGGGCATGGACTCGGTGGCCTCCCTGGTTTCCTCGCGCATCGCCGATGCACGATCCGATGCCGGAATATTACCAAGCCCTATGTGCGGATGCTGCGACGGCGTACCACCATGGCTGACTCCTGGAAGCCGAGCCGCTCATAGAAGGCGAGCGCCGGCGCGTTGGCCTCATCCGCGAGGAGGGTGACGCGCGTCATGCCCTGCGCTCGCGCCCACTCGCAAACGTGCTCGACAAGGCGGCGGCCCAGACCGGCGCCCCGGTAGTTCCGGCTCACGATCACGTCCTCAAGCAGCAGCACGCGCGTGCCCTGGGCCGTGCTGACAGTGATCAGCGCATTGGCCATTCCCGCGAGTTTTCCGTCGACGCGCAGTACGAAGAGCTGGCCGATCTGCGGCGTGTCGAGGATCAGCCTGAGGCCGCGCAGCTGCTTCTCGCGCTCGGGCTTGAAGTCGCTTTCCAGGGTGAACAGTTCGTGGAGCAGATCGGCCATGGCGGGCAGGTCGGCTTCGGTGGCGAATTCGATCTTCGTATTCATCCGATCAGGGCAACGGCTTTGATTTGAGCGAAAACGGCCTTGCCCGGCTTGAGGTCGAGGCTGCAGGCGGAACGGTGGGTAAGGCGTGCCACCACGGCCGATTCACCGACCTTCAGCTTCACCAGTGCGATGGCAGGGTGGCTTTCGCCGGCAATCTCGGCGACCTCCGCCGGCAGGCAGTTGAGAATGCTCGAGTCATGTTGCGGTTCCAGCGCGACGCTGACGTCGAGCGCCAGGATGCGCACGCGCACGCGGCGGTCGAGCGGATGGCCGGGATCGCGCACCCACAGCGAACCACCGTCGAACTCGACCCGCGCGAGGTGCCAGTTCTGGTCGCGTTCGGCGATGCGGCCGTCGAGCACCACGCCGGCGTCCTCGCCGAGCTTGATCGGCAGGTCGATGCGCGCCAGCGTCTCGGTCAGCGCACCCTGCGCGACCGCGCGGCCGGCTTCCATCACCACGATGTGGTCGGCGAGCCGCGCCACTTCGTCGGGCGCGTGGCTGACGTAGAGCACGGGGATTTCCAGCTCGTCGTGCAGGCGTTCGAGGTAGGGCAGGATCTCGTTCTTGCGCGCGAGGTCGAGTGCGGCCAGCGGCTCGTCCATCAACAAGAGGCGCGGGCTGGTGAGCAGGGCGCGGGCGATGGCGACGCGCTGTCGCTCGCCGCCGGAAAGCCGGGCGGGCAGGCGGTCGAGCAGGTGATCGATGCCGAGCAGGTCGACGGCCTGGTCCATGGCGACGCGGCGCTCCCTTGCGGCGACGCGCTTCATGCCGTATTCGAGGTTGCGCCGCGCCGAAAGGTGCGGGAACAGGCTGGCTTCCTGGAACACGTAGCCGAGCGGCCGCTCATGGACCGGCATGAAGTAATTGGCGTCCTGCCACGGCTGACTTTTCACGGTGAGCGCGCCCTTGGCGCGTTCGAGTCCGGCGATGCAGCGCAACAGCGTCGTCTTGCCGGAACCCGAGGGACCGAAGATGGCGGTGACGCCGTGGCCGGGCAGCGCGAGGTCGGCGTCGAGCGAGAAGCCGGGATAGTCGAGCTTGAAGCGTGCCTCGATGCTCACGATATCTTCGCCCTGCGATTCAGCGTGTACAGCGAGAGCAGCACGACGAAGGAGAACACCAGCAGAATGCCCGCGAGCACGTGGGCGTTGCTGTACTCCATGCCTTCCACGTGGTTGTAGATCGCCATCGAGACGACCTGCGTCTTGCCGGGAATGTTGCCGCCGATCATCAGCACCACGCCGAATTCGCCCACCGTGTGCGCGAAACCGAGGATCGCGGCGGTCAGGAAGCCCGGCTTGGCCAGCGGCACCGCGACCGAGAAGAAGGCATCGAGTTTCGATGCGCGCAGCGTCGCCGCGACTTCCAGCGGCCGCTCGCCGATCGCTTCGAAGGCGTTCTGCAAGGGCTGGACGACGAAGGGCATCGAGTAGATCACCGAGGCGACGACGAGGCCAGCGAAGGTGAAGGGCAGCAGGCCCAGGCCGAGGTTCTGCGTTAACGCGCCGACCGGTCCGTTCGGCCCCATCAGCACCAGGAGATAGAAGCCCAGTACCGCAGGTGGCAGCACCAGCGGCAGCGAGACGATCGCGCCGACCGGACCCTTCCAGCGCGAGGGCGTGCGCGCCAGCCACCAGGCAATCGGCGTGCCGATCAGCAAGAGCAGCACCGTGACGATGGAGGCCAGTTCGACGGTCAGGCGGATGGCGGTCAGGTCGGCAGAATCGATCATTCTTCAGCGGAGAAGCATTTCGCGTAGTCGATGCACACGCCGCAGGACGGCGCCGGGC
>DATJQH010000163.1:0-3664 GCA_035505955.1 Rhodocyclaceae bacterium | reverse complement strand
ACCAGCTTGTCGGCGACGAACACCACGGCCGCGGCATCGAGCCGGCCACCGAAGTTGAAGTCCATGTGATGGCGCATGGCTTCCGCGACCGCGGGATATCCGAGGCTCGCCACGCGCGTCGCGCCTGCCTCCGCATGGTCGGGCCGTCCTTTGGCGATGTCGTGGAGCAGGGCGGCGGCATTGACCACTTGCTGATCGATGTCGTCGAGATGCTGCGCCAGCGCGGCGGCAACGGACGCCACGGCGCGGCTGTGGCGACGCACCGGTTCCGCCACGCTGTCCCGTTCGAATATCGCCTCGCACTCGGCTTCGCTCGGGACGTCGCGATGTTGCGCGCGTTCGTCGAGCCGCGCGAAATCCTCCGGCGTGTCCATGTCGAGCAGGATCGCCTCGTCGACGACGTCCACGGCGACGGCCTCGTGCCGCTGCAAGAGCGCGCGCAGACCGCCCTCGCCATCGCCGGCCAGGATCTCCGCGAACAGTGCTTTGTCGATCACCGGCGGATGGCCGCGCTGACCGCGAAAGCTCGGGTTCACGACCGGCGCGGGCGCGGCCGCGCGGCGGGCGGCAAGGGCCGCGACCGTCGAAGCGCGTACCAGCGGCGTATCGACGGGCAGCAGGAAGCAGGCGTCGATGTCGTCGGCCAGAGAGGCGATGCCGGCCTGGATGCTCGAGAACATCCCGCGGTCGTAATTCGGATTCGGTACGCCGACGACCCCCAGCCGATGCAATTCCGGCTCGAGTTCGGGGGCGCCAAAGCCCGTGACGACGCGAATGTCAGATATGCCGGCGTCGCGAAAAGCGCTTACGCACCACGTGATGGCGCTCCGGTCGCCGAGTGTCAGCAGTGGCTTGAAGGCGCCCATGCGCGACGAATAGCCGGCGGCGAGAATGAGCGCGGCAGGTTGCGACATCAGCGTTGCTCGCTGCCGCTGACGCCGTCCAGCTCGAAGCCATTGGCCTCGAGGATTTCGCGTGCCTTCTTGACGGCCTGCAGGATGATCGAAGGGCAACGCTCGACGCGCATGCGCGGGTCATCCTGCATGATGTTGACGCAGTCGATGCCGCCGTAGCACTTGCCGACTGCTTCGCGGAACCACTCGGAGAACTCCTCCAGCATCAGCGCGAGGCGGGGATGCTCTTCGCGGTCTTCGTAGTCCCCGCCCGCGTACAGGCCGATCAGGCAGCAGCCGCCGGTCAGCACGCCGCAGGTGAGGCCGTCGCCCATGCCATTGGCAAGACCGGACATCGCGCGCAGGAGATCGGGGTTGCTCCTGCCCAGGTTGTCGAGCCCGATCTGCACGAGGATGTGGCTGCACTTGTAGCCTTTGAGGGCCAGTTCGGCAACGCGAAAATCATCGTCTGACATGTCATCTGCTCCATTTCTGCTTTTCGGCGACCAGCAGGAAATAGCCCGGGCGGCAGGCGCGCAGCGCCGCCGCATAGGCCGAGCCATCGCCCGTCCAGAGCGCGTCGCTGCCGCGCCCGGAGAAGATCAGTTGCGCCAGGAACGACTTCAGCACGTCCGAATGATCCTCCCAGCGCAGGACCGTGAAACCGTTGGCGGCCAGCGCGCCGAGGATCTGCTGGCGCGGCGCCAGGCCGGCCAGGCAACCCGGCAGGGGCACACGTTCCGCGTCTTCGAGGCGCGCGAAAACGTCGGTGAGGGCCAGTTTGCCGCCGGGGCGCAGCACGCGGTGGCACTCGGCCAGCGCGGAGCTCGTGTAGCCGGCCAGTGACAGCGAGCATTCGGCGAGGATGCCGTCGATCGATGCGTCGGCAAAGGGCAGGTGGCGCGCGTCACCCGCCACTGCGTCGAAACCCGGTTCTGCTCGCGCGTGCCGAAGGCGCGTCAGCGCGATGTCGAGCGCGATCGGCCGGCAGCCTCGCTGGCGCAGCATGTGCGTGCCAGCGCCGTTACCGCAGCCGAGGTCGAGGATGCGTTCGCCCGCTGAGAAGGCCGCGCATTGCAGCGCGCGCAGTGTGAGTTCGCGGCCGCCGGGACGCAGCGGTTCACCATCATCGAGGCTTCCGCTCTGGTAGGGATGCTCGAGTGCGCAGGAGGTCACTTGTCCTCCAGCGCCTGCTCGACCTGCAGCATCTTGCCGAGTGCCAGCGCTTCGGGCACATAGACGAAGCCGCAACCGGGGCAGCGCAGGAGGTCGACCTCGAAGGAATTACCGAGGTAACTCGCTTTCACCTTACCCGGCACCAGCGCGACCTGGCACTTGGCGCAGACGAGTTCCGCTTCGGCGGTGGCAGCTGGCTTCTCGGTCATGATGTCGCCTCGAGGTCCATGCGGTGGCTGTAAGCACGATGCACCACGTAGCGCCCGTTCTCGATCGTGTACTCGACCCAGTACGTGATTGCCACGGGCCGATGGCAGGCGACGAAATGGCCGCTCTTCTTGTCCAGCAGCTTCCGGCCGCTGGTTTCGGCGTGGCGGATGGTTTGGCGGATGTCGTCTTCCAGGATCAGTTTCTTCTCGATGTCCGCCTGCACGTCGGCGGCAACCGTCAGCAGGATGTCTTCGGTCGGTTCGGTCACGTTCTCTCTCCACACGTCGCGCAGCAGGCGGCGCTTCAGCCGGCCGCGATTCTCCTGGCGCGCCGAGAAGCCCGGATCGCGTCGTGCGGCCGGATCGCCATCGATGAAGACCAGGTCCAGGAAGTGTAGGGCACGTTTGCCGCGCCGCGCGAAGTTGTCGCGGCACATCGCGCAGTAGGTCAGATAGTCGGCATCGCTCTGGCCGATGCGGCGATCGACGATCTTGTCGGCGATCTCGCGGTTGGCGAATTGGGCGAGGCCGCCGAAGCCGCAGCAGGTGGTGCGCTCCGCGCCATCGAGTTCTGCGATGGCGGCGCCGCGTTGGGCCGCCAGCCGGCGCACGCTCGCGTGGATGGCCGTTTCGTGGCGGGTGGTGCAGGGATCGTGAATAGTCAGCCCCCGTGGTACGCCGTGCCCGTCGGGCAGGCCGACGCGTTCAAGCAGGGTCCAGAGCGATTCGACGTTCACGTCCGGCTGGTGGTCTGTGAACATCCGGAAGCAACTCGAACAGGCAGTCACCACCGGGGGCTTGCCGAGACGCTCCCACTCGGCGCGGAACTCGGCACGCGTGGCATCGAACAGGTCGTTGCGCGCGGCCCAGTGGGCGGGCGCGCCGCAGCAGCCGAGCATGAGCCCAACGCCGCGATCCACGCGTTCGCACAAATGCGCGTAAACCTTCGCCACATGTTCGGGCGAAGAAGCGGACAACTGGCATCCGGGGAAGAACAGCAATGCGGTCGAAGCGAATCCGGGCTGATGACGGGCCAGGGTGAAGGCATCGCTGCGGCTGAAGGCGAGGTCGCGCAGCGCGAAGTCGTGGTGCGAGACGGGCATGCGGCCCTTTTCGACCATGCCCTGGCGCGCCGACAGGCAAACTTCGCCCATGCCGAGGTCCTCGGGACAGACTTCGGCGCAAAGCCCGCACAGGGTGCAGGAGTCGATCATGCGATTCGACTTGCGCTGTCCCATGACGATCGTTTCGTTGTTGTAGATCTCGCGGATGTAGCGCTTCGGATAACTGCCGTAATGTTCGAGATAAGGACAGACCTGCACGCATTCGAGGCAGTGGCAGGGGAAGCAGCGCCTTGCCTCGGCGATGCTTTCGTCATGGGTGTAA
>DATJQH010000162.1:0-9597 GCA_035505955.1 Rhodocyclaceae bacterium | reverse complement strand
ACGAAGTAGATCACGCCAAAGGTCGTGACCGAGACGATGGTCGCCTGCATGACCGCCACCGGCCCCGCCCAGACGATCAGTGTGAACGGCAGCGTGGCCCCGAGCAGCACGATGCCGGCCTTGATGTAGTACTCGACCCGGAAGCCGGCATCCATCCACTTCGGCAGACCGATGAAATTGGAGATGACCAGTCCCAGCGCCAGGGCCAGCAGCGGTGGTTCCAGATTGTAGTAGCTGGCCTCGTCCCATTGTCCGACCATGAAAATGACGATCGAGCAGACATAGACGAACAGGAACGAAGGGAAGAACTCCGCAAACTTGAAGCCGAGTACACGCAGGCTGACCGTGAAGACCACCGACCACAGAACCAGTTGGGCGACGTACTGGACGATGTGATCGCCAAAATGCCCCAGCGCCTGGTCGATCGTATGCCACTTTGCCGGCGTGATGGCGATCCACTTGATGGTGCTGCCGTTGATGAAGAAGAGGTAGGCGACGAGGATGATGCCGAGCCCAAGGTAGATCGCCCACCAGTCTTCCTTGAGGTACAACTCCTTCCATCCCATGCTGCGTACTGTCGTGGCGCCGCCTTCGCTTTTTGTTTCGTTTGCTGCTGTCATGGTAAACCTCCCAAGCAAATGACAAGCAATTCCGATGAACGACGAAACCGAGTACTTCCGGTTGCCAGTCTAGCTCATCCCAGTGCCTGTCGCGCGTCCGCCGATTATTCGGCAGAGGCCTGGCCACGCTCGGGAGCGTTGACCAGCAGCACCGCGCAGGTCAGGTTGCCGATCACTTGGTCGGCGACGCGGTTAAGTTTCCGGCGGCGGTTGCCGACCACGACCAGGTCGGCGTTCAGGCGGCACGCCAGATCGACGATTTCCCGACAGGGCGTTCCCTCGACGATCGCGGTCTCGCAGTCGACGCCTTCAAGTTTCATCAGCGCGGCCTTGTGCTTGACGTCATCTTCGGCGCTCTCGCGCGACAGCCCGCTGCCGGTGACGGCGACGATGGTCACCGGTGTATTCGTGGTCTTGGCAATCTGCATGGCGAGATCGGCAACCGTGTCGCTGAAGTCGGAACCATCGCTGGCGACGAGGATTCGGCGCTGCCACATGGTCGCCTGCCAGCCCGCGATCAGCACGTGGCAATCCACCTGCGCGATCAGTTGCGCAGCCAGGTCGCCAACCAGTTTCTCGCGGAGATCGCCCTTGACCGGGCGACGGCCGATGATGAGTATGTTGGTATCGGCTGCCGCGGCGGCAGCCACGACTTCCTTCACCGGCTGCTTGCCGTAGCGGACGATTTCCTCGGCGTCTACGCCCGCGACTCGGGCGTCATGGGCAACCGCGGCGAGGCGAGCCTGGGCGCGTTCCTCGTCGGCTTCCGATTCCACCGAAGTGAGCACGTCGAGCGTGACGCCGAAGCGGTGAGCCAGGGTGATGGCAATTTCGGTCGGCGCGCGGGAGAACTCGCTGCCGTCGGTGGCCAGCATCAGGCGCTGGCGACGCAGGCCGTCGGGCAGCACCTTGCCGTGACATTCCTTGAAGACGCGCGCCTTGCAGGTCCGGCAGATGTTCGGGTCAAGCGTCCAGTAGAGCGCGCCCGTGACGTTGGTCATCACCGGGAAGAACGCGCCCTCGCCGATCTCGTGGTCGTAGCCGCCCTGGCGCAGGAAATTGCGCGCGGCATCGTTGAGGCGGTAGAAGTACAGGCCGCCGCCCATGCGGCGGCGACGGCGGGCTTCCTGCGCCAGCACTTCGGCACCGGCGATGTCGATGGCATTGAGGCTGGCGGCCGCGATCAGCACCGACTTCTGCTGCGGGTTGTCCTCGTCGATCTGCTGCAGGGCGCCCTGGACAAAGCTGGAAGCGCCGAAATACACCGGACCGTTGATGCGGACGATGCGCATCTGCTTGCACTCGGCGCGGCCCTTGGCGCGCACGAAGTGGTAGGCGCCTTCCTCCTGGGCCGGCACCACGGGAATGATCTCGGGTTTGGAGCTCTTGTAGAGGAAAAGCACCAGCGACAGGAAGACGCCGAGGAAGATGCCCATTTCGAGGTTGAACAGCGTGCCGACCAGCGTGACGACCAGGATCACGGTCTCCGCGCGGCTGGTGTGCGTGATATGGCTGATGTGGTGGAAGTCGATCAGGCCCCACGCAACCAGGAACAGGATGCCGGCCATGGCGGCGTTGGGCAGGAAGGCCGCGAGCGGCGCCACCAGCAGCAGCACAACCACGAGGAAGACCGAGGCGAAGATCGAAGCCAGCGGCGTGCGCGCGCCTGCTTCGTAGTTGACGCCGCTGCGGTTGAAGGAGCCGGACGACGCGTAGGCCGAGAAGAAGGCGCCGACGATGTTGGACAGCCCCTGGCCGATGAATTCCTGGTTGCCGTCGATGCGCTGCTCGGAACGCACGGCGATGGCGCGCGAGATCGACACCGCCTCGGTCAGCGCCAGCATGGTAATGACCAGTGCCGGGCCCATCGTGTGGCGCAGCGTATCGAGCGAAAAGTCAGGAGTCGAAAGCGGCGGCAGCCCGGCCGGCAGCGCGCCGACCGTCTTGATGCCCGTGGCATCGGCGCCGGCGAGCAGGTTGATGATCTCGGCGACGACGCTGCCGACGATCATCGCCGCGATCATGTACGGAATCTTCTTGACGTAGCGCTTGGTCAGGATGCCGGTGGCGAGCGTGATGGCGCTGACCGCCAGCACGTACGGGTTGATGTCGGCGAACTGGACCAACAGCTGGTGTAGGATTTCGTAGAACGGCGTGCCGCGCGGAATGTTGATGCCAAAGAAGTTGCGTACCTGGCTGGCGGCGATCAGCACGGCGGCGCCGGCGGTAAAGCCGATGACGACGGTGTGGGAAATGAAGTTCACCAGCGCGCCCATGCGCGCGAGGCCCAGCGCGAACTGGAACACGCCGACGAGGAACGTGAGCGTCAGCACGAGGCTGATGTACTCGGCCGATCCGGGCTCGGCGGCATGGGAGAGGGCGGCGAAGACGGCGATGGAAATCGCCGTGGTCGGGCCGGAGACCAGATGCCAGCTGGAGCCGAACAGGGCGCCGATCACGGCCGGCATCATGGCGGCGTAGAGGCCGTATTGCGGCGGCAGCCCGGCGATGGTGGCAAAGGCGACGCCTTGCGGCAGGACGATCAGGGCGCCGGAGAAGCCTGCCAACAGGTCGTCGCGAACGGTCTTGCGCGTGACCATGGGCCACCAGCGCAGAAACGGGAAAATCTTGGCCAGGGGCCCGGCAGGCATTCTCATCTCGGGGATCGGCTCCTCTGCGGGGGCCGGAAGGGAGGCAGTCGACGACATGAATATTATCAGATGGTTTTCGCGGGCCGGAACCTCGGTGGTGGCTGCCAGCCTAGCGGCGGGTGCGTGAAGGCAGCGTCAAGCGCGCTTGCACGGCGTACCACCCGGACTGACTTTGCGCGGCCGCCGGCCGCGTTGCGAGGCCGCGCTACGCCGCGACGGCGATGCGGTTGCGCCCCGCGTCCTTGGCCTCGTACAGTGCGTCATCGGCCTGGCTCAAGAGCGTGTCGATGTTGGGCACGGCCCCTCGCGTGGCGGCGACACCAATGGAGACCGTGAAGTGCAGCGGCAGTCCGCGGTCAAGGGGCACCGCGGTTTCGGCGATGACCTGGCGCAGTCGCTCGGCAACTTCGAGCGCGACATCGGCTTCGGTCTGCGGCAGCAGAACCGCGAACTCCTCGCCGCCCATGCGTCCGATGGCATCGATATCCCGCAGCTCCAGACGGCAGCGCTCGGCAAGGCGCTGCAGGACCTCGTCGCCGATCTGGTGCCCGTAGGTGTCGTTGATCTTCTTGAAGTGGTCGATGTCCATCATCAGCACGGCGACCGGGCCGCCGTAGCGTTCCGCGCGCGACAGTTCCTTTTCCGCCAGCGTCAGGAAGTGGCGACGGTTGAGCAGTCCCGTGAGGGAGTCGGTGTGCGCCTGTCGCTCGAGTTCGGCCTGCAGGATTTCGGTTTCCGCGGCGGACTTGAAGACGAACACGGCGGCCAATCCGAGGGCCGACAAGGTGATCACGAGACCGCCGGCGACGAAGGCGGTGAATGTCCACCAGGGGGCCAGAACTTCGTCGCGCGACTGACTCGCCACGACCACCAGGGGAAAATCGTCGATTGCCTCGAAGGCGAGCAGGCGCGGCAGGCCGTCAACTGCACCACGGGCCTCGAAGTAGGTCCCGCTGCCGGCATGGGCGACACGCTCAAGTACTTCCGCACGCGGAAACCGCGCGCCCAGTTCCACTTCCGGGGATCGTACGAAAACGGCGCCGTCGAGGCGCAGCACGGACACGGCCTGGTTCGGCGAACGCCGGATTCTCTGGATCAACTGCATGAAGTGCTGGCTCTCGAGCGTGACCAGGACGACCCCCTTCAATTCGCCGCGCGGCGAGCGAATGGCGCGGCTGACGGTCGTGCCGCGCCGGCCCAGGGTCCTGCTCATGATCAATTCGCCGACGACCAGATCCTCGCCGGCCTGATGGCGACGGAAGTACTCGCGGTCCGCGTAATTGATATCCGCCGGCGGAAAGTTCACGCCCGAACTGGCGAGCAACTGCCCGTGTTCGTCGGCCACGGCGATCGCCTGGATTTCCGGATAGGCGCGGGCCCGGTCCATGAGCCGCTTTCGGCCGCTTTCGCTGTGAAACGCGGCAACGCCGCGTGAGTCGACACTGGCGGCGACATCGTCGAGCAGGCGCACGCTGGAGCGCAAGACGTGCGAGATGTGGAAGCTGACCAGCCGCGCGATGTTCGAGTTGTCCCGGTCGGCGGCCTCGATGGTATGGCGGCGACTTTCCCAGGACAAGGCGACTGCGGCGACGATGGAAAAGAGGGCCGCCGATATCGCCATGACGAGAAGCGGCAAGCGCAGGATCTTGCGTACATGCTGCGGGTCGAGACGCTTTCGATCTTGGCCGGAGGCCGTAAACACTTTGTGGAACCGAACGATGAGGGAAGCTTCCCCGTTGCAGCCAGTATATATCGTTCGATGTAGCCACCATTAGCCGGAACGGGCTAATTCTCCGCACTGCACGGCGTACCACGGGGACTGACTCTTGCTTGGGAACTAGAAGCGCAGGGTCGCGGTGGTGCCGCCGCCTTCGCGGCTGTCGAGGGCGATGGTCCAGCCCTGGCGGTCGCACACGCGCTTGACGAGCGCGAGACCGATGCCGGCGCCGCTGCTCTCGGGGCCGCGCCGATAGCGCTGGAACACCTCGTGCAGGTCGGCGTCGCGGATGCCGGTACCCGTATCGCGGACCGTCAGACGATGCTCGTCCAGGTGCACGGCCACGGCGCCGTTCTCGGTGTGGGCGATCGCGTTCTGCACGAGATTGGCGACGATGATGGCGAACATGGCGGCGGGCACGGGCAGGTGCTGCGCATCCGGCGTGGTCAGGCTGAGCGTCGTGCCGCGGGCCACGGCCATCGGCTGGTAGCGGGCGACGCAGTCGCGCGCGACTTGCGCCACGTCGCTCGATGTGTCGGCAGAACTGTCCTCTTCGCGCGCCAGCAGGAGCAGCGTCGCGATGAGGTCCGTCATTGAAACGCAGGCACGTTCGATGCGGGCCACCCGTTGACGCTGCGCCGGTGTCAGCGCCGGATCTTCCGCCAGCACCTCGGCGGCACCACGCATGACGGCAAGGGGCGTGCGCAGTTCGTGGCTCGCGTCGGCGGCGAAGGCGCGCTCGCGCTCGACGAAAGCGGCGAGGCGCGCGACGTAGCGATCGAAGGCGCCGGCAAGCTCCGTAATCTCGTCTTCGGGCTCGCCGGCAACGGCCAGTCGAGGCGGGATGTCCAGCGATGCATCGCTGACCGAACGGGCAAGCTGCGTCACCGGCGCGATCACGCGCCCCGCAAGCCAAAGCCCGCCCAGCGTCGCCAGCAGCGTCGTCGTCACGGCACCGAGGATCAGATAACCGAAGAAGCGGCGTTCGCGCACGCGCTGGCGTTCGAGGTTGAAGAGCATGACCACGCGTTCGCCGGCGCGCTCGGCCACTTCGACGCGGTACGGCCTGCCGTCGAGGTCGAGTTCATGCTGGCCCGGCGACAGGTCGCGTAGCGCCTCGGGCACGTGGCCGGTGGGTTCTCCCGCCTTGACGACGTAGCCGCGCAGCGTGGCGGTATCGGGCGGCAGCGAATTGGGATTGCGTGCGCGCCGCGCCATGTAGTCCTCGACTTCCGCCGTGAGCGTTTCGCCGATCAGGCGGCGCGACACGTCGTGGGCGGCGAACCAGATGCCGAAGGTCAGGACCAGGCTGAGCGCCGCGCCCCAGGCAGCAAACGCGAAGGCGACGCGGCGGCGGAGGCTATGCCTGCGGATCATCGCCGCCCGCCTCGCCAGGCGCGATCTTCCAGCCGAGGCCGCGCAGCGTGTGCAGGAGGGGAGTCGGGAACGGTCGATCGATGGCGCTGCGCAGGATGTGCAGGTGGGCGCGCAGGGCGTCGGAATCGGGCGGCGCGTCGCCCCAGGCCGCACGCTCCAGTTCTTCGCGCGAGAGCACGCGTGGGCTGGCGCGCATCAGTGCCTCCAGCAGCCGCAGGGGAATCGCCGACAGCTCCAGGGACTTGCCTGCGCGAGTAACGCGATAGGTGCCGGTGTCGAACTCCAGGTCGCCCACGGCGAGCGGGCCGCGCGGGCTGGGCGCGCTGGCCCGGCGCACCAGCGCCTGTACGCGTGCGGCGACTTCGCGCAGCGCAAAGGGCTTTACCAGATAGTCGTCGGCGCCGGCTTCGAGGCCGGCGATCTTGTCGTCGACGCTGTCGCGCGCGGTCAGGATCAGAACCGGGGTCGTCGATCCCGTCTCATCGCGCAGCTTCCGGCACAGGCTGATGCCGTCCATGCCGGGCAGGATCAGGTCGAGCAGGATCACGTCGAAGCTGCCCTGGCTCGCCAGGCGCAGTCCGGTGCGACCGTCGGCGGCGGCATCGACGGCGTGGCCGCGCTCGACCAGGTAGTCGATCATGTTGGCGGCGAGATCGGGGTTGTCCTCGATGACCAGGATGCGCAGGCACTTGTCCATGGCCCCATTATGGGGCAAGCAGCCCCGCGGCAAAACAGGGTATGCTGGCGCCGCACAAGATCGTGGAGACGACATGAGCCAACCCCTCACGCTGTCGCGGGCCGCGCAGCTGATCGGCGTTTCCCGCCACACGCTGCAGAAGCGGATACGCGACGGCGAACTGGCCGCTTTCGACGGCATTATCGGCAGCGAGGAACTGCTGCGCATCTATCCCGACGTCAAGCTCGAGGAGTCGGGCATCTTCGAGGAAGCGAAGCCCTTCGCGGGATTCGGCTCCGTCAAGTGCGGCCGCGAACGCATCCTGCCGACCAAGGAGATCCTGGCGCAACGCCTGTTCGGCCAGAGCAACGAGCTTGCCGATGTGCGCCGGCATCTGGCCCGCTATCACGACCTGATCGAGACGCTGCAGGAGAAGGTGGCAACGCTCCAGCGGACGCATCCGTCCGCGGACCTGCAGGACATTGCCCGCACCCTCGACGAAGGCCTCGGCGCGGTGCTCGGCAGCCAGGAACCGGCCGATCGCGTGGCGGTGATGGACGAGGTGCTGCGTGTGGTGGCGGCGCACGTGAGCATCAAGCCTTCCGGCCGCGAGTTCTTCGTTGAAGGCTCCGAGACGATCCTTGAAGCGGCGCTGCACGCCGGCCTGGCGCCGTCGTACGGCTGCGGCAATGGCAACTGCGGCCTGTGCAAGGCGCGCGTGGTCGAGGGCGAAGTGCGCCAGGTGCGCGATTTCGATTACCCGCTCTCGGCCGCCGAGCGGGCGCAGAACTACAAGCTTTTGTGCTCGCATACCGCGGTGACCGACCTCGTGGTCGAGATGGTGGAGGCAGAAACGCCCGCCGACATTCCGGAACAGCAGGTGGTGGCCAAAGTGAAGAGCGTCTCGCCGCTCGACGACCGCACGTATCTCCTGCACCTGCAGTCGCCGCGCACCAACCGGCTGCGCTTCCTGGCCGGCCAGCGCGTCACGCTCGGCATCTACAGCAATCGCGGCGACTGGCGCGGCGAGCACGCGATCGCCTCGTGTCCCTGCGACGACCGCAATCTCTATTTCCACATTTCGCGCGCCCAGGCCGACGCCGGCGACGCCTTCGCCGCCTGCCTGTTCGCGGGTGGCGTGCACGCGGGCGACGCCGTCAACATCTGGGGACCGTTCGGCAGCTTCGTGCTGCGACAGGGTTCGTCGCGGCCGCTGGCCTTCGTCTGCTGCGACACCGGCTTCGCGCCGGTGCGCGGGCTGGTCGACCATGCGCTGGCGATCGATACCGCGCCGGCCATGGCGCTCTTCTGGGCGGCTACGCGGCCCGGCGGACATTACCTGGCGCGGCAGTGCAAGGCCTGGGCCGAATCGCTCGACGACTTCCGCTACCGCGGCATCGAGGCCGCGGATACCACGACAGCGGGGCGTCTGGCCGCGGCCAGTATTGCCGAGCTGCCCGACGTCGCGGGCTGGGACTTCTACGTCGCCGGCGCCGAGGCTTTCGTGGCGGAAGTGGCTGCGGCGCTGCGCGCGACGGGCGTCGCGGCGGACCAGATCATCTGCGATCACCCCTGAGCGCAAGAGTCGCTGCGCACGAAAAGGCCGGGGCTGCGGCAGCTTGGCGTATCGTTGGGCCCAGTTCCCAACACCCCAAGCCACGGCAGCCCCGTGGTTGATCTATCACGAAAGTACTGTAGTCAATACATACGTCGCTGTCAACAGTTCTTCAACCCCAGCTTAGCCGCCCCGAACGAACAATGCAAGGCGCATAAATCCGCAACGTCATTGTGGAAATCGGGCTCGTGAATTGCCGCTATAGTGGCGCCGGCCCGACATGAAGGAAAACAAAACCATACCCATCGCCTCGGCCGAGCCGGCCGCAGGCGCTTGCGACGACGCCGAGGCGTTCGCGCTGATGGTGCTCGGCGACAGCATGGCGCCCGAATTCGTCGAAGGCGACATCATCGTCATCGAACCGTCCGGCCATGCCGACGACGGCTCCTACGTATTGGCGCAGACTGGCGGCGAATGGGTCTTCCGTCAGTTGGCGCGGGACGGCGACGGCTGGCTGCTGCGTCCGCTCAATCCCGCCTGGGAGAGCATGCGCATCGCCGACCTCTCGTGCGTGCGCGGCGTTATCGTCCAAAAAAGCAAACCTGGACGCCGCAAGGCGGTCAAACGCTATGTCGATTGAAACGGAAATCACGGAGACAGAATGCCCTACTACGTGTACAGGATTACCCAGGCCGGCGTCGTCAAGCAGCTCGAGAAGCTCGACCAGTTCAGCCTTTTCCGCGAAGCCTCGGCCGAGGCCAAGGAATTGCGCCAGGATGGCGATCTGCCCCGCGGCACGACGATCAAGGTGATCTTCGCCGAGAACGAGTTGCAGGCGGAAGATCTGCTGAGCCAGGTACGGGAACCGGAACCGATCACGGGCGAAGATTGGTAGGCGGCATGGACGAGGCGGCCTACCGCTCGACGCGCGACGAGGTCAACCGCCTGCCGTGCGTGTTCGAGCGCGCGCTGCTTTCCCGCACCGCGGTCTGCCAGTGCGC